>CP127384.1:1042500-1384981 GCA_030285985.1 Aquidulcibacter paucihalophilus | reverse complement strand
GATCTCGCCGAACATGACGTTCCGGTACAGCGTCAGCGCATAGACCGCCGAGAAGATCACGCCCGAGGCGGCGAACAGCGCCGTCCAGGTCGAGACCTCATAGATGCCGACCATGGTCAGGATCTCGCCGATGAAACCCGAGGTGCCCGGCAGGCCGACGTTGGCCATGGTGAACAGCATGAAGATCGCCGCGAACCAGGGCATGCGCGCGGTCAGACCGCCGTACAGGGCGATCTCGCGGGTGTGCATCCGGTCATAGACCACGCCGACGCAGAGGAAGAGCGCGCCCGAGATCAGGCCGTGGCTCAGCATCTGGAAGACCGCGCCCTGCACGCCCTGATCGTTGCCGGCGAAGATGCCCATGGTGACGAAGCCCATGTGGGCCACGGACGAATAGGCGATCAGCTTCTTCATGTCCGTCTGACGGAAGGCGACCAGCGAGGTGTAGACGATGGCGATCACCGAGAGGGTGAAGACCAGCGGCGCGAACATCTGCGACGCCTGCGGGAACATGGGCAGGTTGAACAGCAGGAAGCCGTAGCCGCCCAGCTTCAGCAGGATGCCGGCCAGTATGACCGAGCCCGCCGTCGGTGCCTGAACGTGGGCGTCGGGCAACCAGGTGTGCACGGGCCACATCGGCATCTTGACCGCGAACGAGGCGAAGAAGGCCAGCCAGAGCAGCGGCTGCGCCTCGGCGGAGAAGGCGTATTCCTTGAGCGCCGGAATGCTGGTGGTGCCGGTCTCGGCCGCCATCCACAGCATGGCCAGCAGCATCAGCACCGACCCCAGCAGTGTGTAGAGGAAGAATTTGTACGAGGCGTAGATCCGGTTCGCCCCGCCCCACACGCCGATGATGATGAACATCGGCACCAGGGTGCCTTCGAAGAAGATGTAGAACAGGAACAGGTCCAGCGAGGTGAACACCCCGATGACCAGCGTCTCCAGCACCAGGAAGGCGATCATGTAGTCGACCACCCGGTCCTTGATCGTGTTCCAGCTGGCGAGGATGCAGATCGGCATCAGGAAGGCCGTGAGCAGGACGAACAGGATCGAAATCCCGTCCACGCCCATGTGGTATTCGGCGCCCACGAACCAGACGAACCGCTCGACGAACTGATAGGCGGCGCTGGACGGATCGAAGGTCGCGACGAGCACGGCCGAGACGCCCAGGGTAACGAGCGTGGTCGCCAGGGCGATCCAGCGCGCCGCGCTGTCCGCACCGGACTTGTTGAGCAGCCGCGCCAGCAGGATCAGGCCCGCGCCGACCAGCGGCAGGAAGGTGACGACGCTGAGAATATAGGGGATCTGGGGCAAGATCAGGCTCCCCACGTATAGATGGCGAAGGCGAGGAAGCCGGCGAGACCGAGCAACATCACGAAGGCGTAGAAATAGACATAGCCGGACTGGAACCGGGCGAGACCGCCCGCGAATTTCCGCGACAGCCAGGCCATGCCGTTGGGCCCGCCCCCGTCGATGATCTTCACGTCGCCGACCTTCCAGAACAGGTCACCGACCGCCCGCGCGCCCTTCACGAACACGACGTCATACAGCTCGTCGAAATACCATTTGTTGTAGAGGAAGGCGTGCACGACGCCGCCCCGGTCGGCCATGCGGCGCGCCATGCCTTCCTTCATCACATAGAGCCAGAAGGCGGCGAACGTCCCGATCAGCGTCAGGATCAGCGGCGACCACTTCACCCAGGTCGGCACGGAGTGGCTCTCGTGCAGGACGTGGTTGGTCTCGGCCACGAAGATCGCGCCGCGCCAGAAGCCATGCTCGTGATCCCCGATGAACCAGGGCGCGAAGACGAAGCCGGCGGCAATGGCACCGACCGAGAGCAGCAGCAGCGGAACCAGCATCACAAGCGGGCTCTCATGCGGCTTCAGCGGGCCGTGGTGGGCGTGGTCGTCATGCGCATGATCGTCCGCGATCGGCTCGGCATGGGTTTCCAGCTGGGCGTGCGAGGCGTGGTCGTCGTGGGCGTGATCATCGTGATGCGCGTCCTTCCACACCGGCGTGTTGTGGAAGGTCATGAACACCAGACGCCAGGAGTAGTAGGCGGTCAGGCCGGCCGCGAGAATGCCGACGAAGAAGGCGAACAGGCCCATGGCCGAATGGCCGCTGGTGAACGAGGCGAAGGCGCTCTCGATGATGGAGTCCTTGGAATAGAAGCCCGCCAGACCGCCGACGCCGGGAATGCCCAGGCCGGTGATGGCGATGGTGCCGATGGTCATCACCGCATAGGTGACCGGCAGCAGCTTCCACAGCCCGCCCATCTTCCGCATGTCCTGCTCGTGATGCATGCCGTGGATCACTGAGCCGGCACCGAGGAACAGCAGGGCCTTGAAGAAGGCGTGGGTGAACAGGTGGAACATGGCCGCCTGATAGGCGCCGACGCCCGCCGCGAAGAACATGTAGCCGAGCTGCGAACAGGTCGAATAGGCGATGACCCGCTTGATGTCGTTCTGGGCCAGACCGACCGTCGCCGCGAACAGGGCGGTGACCGCGCCGGTCAGGGCGATGATGGCCGAGGCGACCGGGGCGTACTCATAGATCGGCGACAGCAGGCAGACCATGTAGACGCCCGCGGTGACCATGGTGGCTGCGTGGATCAGGGCCGACACCGGGGTCGGGCCCTCCATGGCGTCGGGCAGCCAGGTGTGCAGGAAGAACTGGGCCGACTTGCCCATGGCACCGACGAACAGCAGGGCACCCGCGAGGTCGAGCGCTGACCAGTTATGGCCGAGGAAGACCCAGCCCGTTCCGGCCTTGGCGGCGATCATCGGGAACAGTTCGGCGAACTGGATCGTGCCGAACATCCAGAACACGGTCAGGATGCCCAGGGCGAAGCCGAAGTCGCCGACCCGGTTGACCACGAAGGCCTTGATGGCGGCGGCGCTGGCGGTCGACTTCTTGTACCAGAAGCCGATCAGCAGATAGGACGCCAGCCCCACCCCTTCCCAGCCGAAGAACAGCTGCATGAAGTCGGCGGCGGTGACCAGCGCCAGCATGGCGAAGGTGAACAGGGAGAGGTAGGCGAAGAACCGCGGCTTGTCGGGATCCTCGGCCATATACCCCCAAGAATAGAGGTGGACGAGCGAGGACACGCTGGTGACCACGACCAGCATGACCGCCGAAAGGGCGTCGATGCGGATTGACCAGACCGACTGGAAATCGCCGACGTTGATGAAGGGGAACAGCTCGACCGTGAAGGCCTCAAGCCCGCCCCAGGTCCATTGGCTGAACACGATCCAGGCCACGGCGCACGAGAAGAACAACAGGCCCGTGGTGATCGATTTGGACACCAGGTCGCCAAGCCGCCGGCCGCTCAGGCCGACGATGGCCGCGCCGAGCAGCGGAGCGAAGACGCCGAGGGTGACGAGAAGAACGAGATCCACGGTCAGCCCTTCATCACGGAGGCGTCGTCAACCGCGATGTCGCCGCGGTTGCGGAAGAAGGTCACCAGAATGGCCAGGCCGACGGCGGCCTCGGCCGCGGCCACGGTCAGGACGAACATGGCCATGATCTGCCCCTGCACGTCGTTGAGGTAGGCCGAGAAGGCGACGAAATTGATGTTCACGGCCAGCAGGATCAGCTCGATCGACATCAGGATGATGATGACGTTCTTGCGGTTCACGAAGATGCCGAAGACACCGATGGTGAAGAGGATGGCGGCCACCGCCAGATAGTGCTGCAGGGTGATTTCCATCAGACCAGATCCTCGGGAGTCACGCCGGCGCCGGTGGTCACGGACTTGACCTCCATGGCCGTCTTCGCGTCACGGCCGACCTGGCGGGCGACGTTCTGGCGCTTGATGTTGGGCTTGTGGCGCAGGGTCAGGACGATGGCGCCGATCATGGCGATCAGCAGCACGATCCCCGCCGCCTGGAAGATGTAGACATAGTCCGTGTACAGAACACGCCCGATAGCCTCGACATTGGTCATGTCCGGCGTGGCCGCGACCGGCCCGGCCGCATCGGCGGCGGCACCGCCGCTGACCACGGCCAGCGAGATCATGATCATCTCGGCCAGCAGTATCCCCGCGACGATGGCCGCCAGCGGCAGATAGCGGGCATAGCCCTCACGCAGCCGCACGAAGTCAACGTCCAGCATCATGACGACGAACAGGAACAGCACCGCGACGGCGCCGACGTAGACGACCACCAGCAGCATCGCCAGGAACTCCGCGCCGAGCAGGACGAAGAGTCCCGCCGACGAGAAGAAGGCCAGGATCAGCCACAGCACGCTGTGCACGGGGTTCTTCGCCGTGACGACCATGAGGCCGCCCAGCACGGCCACCGTGGCCAGCAGATAGAAGGCAATGCCTTGCAACATCGGAGGCCTCGGCCCCTTTCGGTTAGTGGAGGACGACCCCGTTCGGAATCGCCGTCCTGTTCAGCGTCTGCGCCTTAACGGTAAGGCGCGTCGAGTTCCAGATTCTTCGCGATCAGTCGTTCCCAGCGGTCGCCGTTGGCGAGCAGCCGGTCCTTGTCGTAGAGCAGCTCTTCCCGCGTCTCGACCGTGAACTCCGAGTTCGGGCCTTCGACGATGGCGTCCACCGGGCAGGCCTCGGCGCACAGTCCGCAGTAGATGCATTTGACCATGTCGATGTCGTAGCGGGTCGTGCGGCGGCTGCCGTCGGCGCGCGGTTCGGCCTCGATGGTGATGGCCTGGGCGGGGCAGATCGCCTCGCACAGCTTGCAGGCGATGCAGCGTTCCTCGCCGTTCGCATAGCGACGCAGGGCGTGCTCCCCGCGGAAGCGCGGCGACTGCGGATTGCGCTCGAACGGATAGTTCACCGTGGCCTTGGGACGGGCCATGTATTTCAGCGACAGGCCGATCGCGCCGACGGCGTCGATCAGAAGCGCGCCCTTCGCGGCCTGGACGATACGGTTGAACATTACTGGCTGGCTCCGGTGCGGGCGCACTCGCGGGCGTATCGCTCGCTCTGTTGGTCCATGGTCTCGCAGCGGCGCAGGCGCTCGGCCTCCTGCCGCTGGATGCGCTCCTGGCGCTGTTGCCACTGATACGGTGACACCGGCTCAGGCTCGTAAGGGGCGCAGGCCGACAGCGATGCGGCGGCCAGGATGAGGGTCAGGGTACGACGCATCAGTCCCGCCTCACCACAACGTCGCAACCTTCCGGCTGCTGATCGCGGTCCGTGCGGCCGTCGCGGCAGGCGGGGTGCATGCGGTCCGCCGCCGTGCGCGCGCGTTCCGCCCGCTCGAGCGTGCCGACCGAGGTCGTCTCTTCCACCCGCGGGTCATACCGCCAGGTGCAACCGCCCACGGCCACTGCCGACAGGACCAGGCCGGGCAGGACAAGCGCGCGGATCATGAGCCCACCGCGAACACGCGCCAGGCGGCGACCACAACGACGCAGACCAGCGAGGTCGGCAGGAAGATCTTCCAGCCCAGGCGCATCAGCTGGTCATAGCGGTAGCGGGGCACAAAGGCCTTCACCAGGGCGATCATGCAGAACCAGAACACGGTCTTGCCGAGGAAGGTGACCAGATAGATCGCCTGCTCCAGCCAGCCCGGCAGCATGTCCAGCCAGTCCTGCGGCACGCCCGGATTCCACCCGCCGAAGAACAGCAGGGTGATCATGGCGCACATGAAGACGATGTTGGCGTATTCGCCGATCATGAACAGCAGGTACGGGGTCGAGCTGTATTCAACCTGGTAGCCGGCCACGAGCTCGGACTCCGCCTCGGGCAGGTCGAACGGCGGACGGTTGGTCTCGGCCAGGGCCGAGACGAAGAAGATGATCGCCATCGGGAACATCACCGCGATGGTCGGCCAGGTCCCGGCCCCGCCGCCGAAGGCGAACCAGTTCCAGAACATGCCCTGCTGCTGCGTGACGATCGAGGTCAGGTTCATCGACCCGGCCAGCAGGATGACGTTGATGATCACCAGACCGATGGAGACCTCATAGGACACCATCTGCGCCGCGGACCGCAGCGAGCCGAGGAACGGATACTTCGAGTTCGAAGCCCAGCCGCCCATGATGATGCCGTACACGCCCAGCGAGCTGATCGCGAAGATGTACAGGATGCCGACATTCAGGTCGGAGATCACCCAGCCCGGCGCGAACGGAATGGCCGCCCAGGCGATGAAGGCCAGGATGAAGGTAAGCAGCGGTGCCAGCAGGAAGACCACCTTGTCGGCACCGGCCGGCACGATGATTTCCTTCAGGACGAATTTGAAGAAGTCGGCGAACGACTGCAGCAGGCCGAACGGCCCGACGACGTTTGGCCCTTTGCGCATCTGCACGCCGGCCCAGATCTTCCGGTCGGCCAGCAGCAGGAAGGCCAGCGAGATCAGGATGCCGACGGTGACGAGCAGGATGCCGCCCGCCGTGGCGAGGGTCCAGCCGAGAGGAGTGGTCCAGAAGTCCATCGCGCCTTACTCCGCCGCCATCGCGACCGGGGCGATCCGCAGGGCGGACAGCTCGGCCATGGTCACGCTGGCGCGCGTGATCGGGTTGTTCAGATAGGGGTCGCGCACAGCCGAAAGGAAGGCCGTGTCGCCGAGGTCGCCCTTCTTGCCGAGCGAAGCCACGTCAAACGACGCGGGTGCCGGCAGGTAGTCAATTCGACCAAAGGTCGGCTGATCCGCCATCAGTTTCGAGCGCAGGGCGTCGAGCGTGTCGTAAGGCAGGGTCTGGCCGACCATCGCCGACAGGGCGCGCAGGATGGCCCAGTCCTCTTTCGCCTGCCCCTTGGGGAAGACGACGCGTTCGGCCAACTGCACCCGGCCCTCAGTGTTCACATACAGGCCGGACTTCTCGGTATAGGCCGCACCCGGCAGGATCACGTCCGCGCCGTGCGCGCCGCGATCGCCGTGGCTGCCCAGATAGACGCGGAAGGCCTTCGACTTCGACAGATCGATCTCGTCGGCACCGAGCAGGAACAGCACGTCCAGCGCGCCCTTGGCCGCCATCTCCGCCGCCGACTTGCCGCCCTCGCCCGGGACGAGGCCCATGTCGAGGCCGGCGACGCGCGACGCTGCGCTGTGCAGAACGTTGAAGCCGTTCCAGCCATCCGCGACCACGCCGACCTTTTTCGCCAGCGCGCCCAGCGCATTCAGAACGGCCGCGCCGTCCGCGCCCGACACCGCGCCCGCGCCGACGATGATCGCCGGCCGCTCGGCCCTGGTCAGGAAGTCCATCGCCGCCTTGGGCAGCTTGGCGAGGGTCTTCGAGCCGGCACCGAGCCAGTTGTAGTCAAAGGTCAGGTTGGCCTGTTCGCCGATCAGGCCGATTTCCATCTTGCCGTTCAGCCACGCCTTGCGCAGGCGGGCGTTCAGCAGCGGTGCCTCGGTGCGCGGATTGGCGCCCACGATCAGCACGGCGTCGGCATTCTCGACGCCGGCCAGACCCGAGTTGAACAGCCAGCCTTCGCGCGGACCATGGCCGAGCGCCGAGCCGTCCTGACGGCAGTCAGTGTTGGCCGATCCCAGGGCGCGGAACAGGTCCAGCGCCGCCTTCATCGATTCCGCGTCCTGCAGATCGCCCGCGATCAGGCCGATCCGGTCCGCAGCTGCGGCGTTGAGCTTCGCCGCCACGAGACCCAGGGCCTCGTCCCACGACGCGGCGCGCAGCTTGCCGTTCTCGCGCACATAGGGCTTGTCCAGCCGCTGGCGCTGCAGACCGTCAACGGCGTAGCGGCTGATATCCGACAGCCACTCCTCGTTGATGCCCTCGTTGACGCGCGGCAGGATGCGCATCACCTCGGCACCCTTGGCGTCGGCGCGGATGTTCGAGCCCAGGGCGTCCATGACGTCGATGGTCTCGGTCTTCTTCAACTCCCACGGGCGGTAGTGGTACTGCCACGGCCGGTGGGTCAGGGCGCCGACGGGGCACAGGTCGTTGACGTTGCCCGACAGTTCGCTGTCGACCGCCTTCTCCAGATAGGTCGTGATCTCGGCGTCCTCGCCGCGCGAGATCATGCCGATGTCCGGCACGCCCGCCACTTCCGTCACGAACCGCACGCAGCGGGTGCACTGGATGCACCGCGTCATGAAGGTCTTGATGGTCGGACCCATGTTCTTTTCTTCGACCGCGCGCTTGTTCTCCGCATAGCGGGAACCGTCGCGGCCATAGCCCATGGCCTGGTCCTGCAGGTCGCACTCGCCGCCCTGGTCGCAGATCGGGCAGTCCAGCGGGTGGTTGATGAGCAGGAACTCCATCACCCCTTCGCGCGCTTTCCTGACCATCGGCGTGTCGGTGAAGATCTCCTGGCCCTCGGCGGCCGGCAGGGCGCACGACGCCTGCGGCTTCGGCGGTCCGGGCTTCACCTCGACCAGGCACATGCGGCAGTTGCCGGCGATCGACAGTCGCTCGTGATAGCAGAAGCGCGGGATCTCCTGGCCGGCGCGTTCGGCGACCTGCAGCACGGTCATCCCGGGCTCGAACTCGACTTCGACGCCGTTGACTTTGGCGATAGGCATCAGCGGGCCTCTTGTTCGGCGGCATCGGCCGCCGTCGGTACATTCACGGTTACGGACTGACCATCGCGGAACAGATCCGCACCGGCCTCGCCCATCCGGCATTCGAAACTCAACACGCCGCCATCCACGGGTGCCGCCCAGGACACGGTCGCGCGGGCCGTGCCCTGCGCCTCATAGCGGACGGACGTCCCTGCCTGGCCGAACTGCTCGGACACGCGGTCACGGCAGGCCTGTTCCAGAAGCGCCGCAGGCCGGATCAATGGCCCGGGTGTGGGCGCGGCGGGCGCAGACGTCGTCGCCTCCGGCCCCGACGAGGGTCTCTCGGCAGCCTCGGGCGCGGCGGGCGCGTTGCAGGCCCCCAGCGCCAGGAGCACGATCAGGGCGGGGTGAAGACGCATCCCTACTCCGCCGCGATCGCATGGCCGGCGAAATTCGCGCGGCGGCTGCGGTAGGAGGAGATGCGCTCCTCGATCTCGTGACGGAAGTGGCGGATCAGGCCCTGCACCGGCCAGGCGGCGGCGTCGCCGAGCGCGCAGATGGTGTGACCCTCGATCTGGGTCGAGACTTCCAGCAGCAGGTCGATCTCGGACGGGTCGGCTTCACCGACGGCCATCCGTTCCAGAACGCGCCACATCCAGCCCGTGCCCTCGCGGCAGGGCGTGCACTGGCCGCAGCTCTCATGCTTGTAGAAATAGCTGATGCGGGCGATGGCGCGGACCAGGTCGGTCGACTGGTCCATGACGATCACTGCCGCCGTGCCGAGGCCCGAGCGCATTTCGCGCAAGGAGTCGAAATCCATCAGCGCGACTTCGGACATTTCACGCGTGATCAACGGCACCGACGAGCCGCCCGGGATGATGGCCTTCAGATTGTCCCAGCCGCCCCGCACGCCGCCGCAATGGTCTTCCAGCAGCTGACGCAGCGGGATCGACATCGCCTCTTCGACATTGCACGGCCGGTTCACGTGGCCGCTGATCGACATGATCTTGGTGCCGGTGTTGTTCGGTCGGCCGAAGCCCGCGAACCACTCTGCCCCGCGGCGCAGGATGGTGCCCACCACCGCGATCGACTCGACGTTGTTCACCGTGGTCGGGCAGCCATACAGGCCCGCGCCGGCCGGGAACGGCGGCTTCAGTCGCGGCTGGCCCTTCTTGCCCTCCAGCGACTCCAGCAGAGCCGTCTCCTCGCCGCAGATGTAGGCACCGGCGCCGTGGTGGATGTAGACGTCGAAATCCCAGCCATGGACGTTGTTCTTGCCGATCAGCCTGGCCTCATAGGCCTGCTTGACCGCCGCCTCCATGCGCTCGCGTTCCAGCACATATTCGCCGCGCAGATAGATGTAGCAGGCGTGCGCCTGCATCGCGAAGCTGGCGATCAGACAGCCTTCGATCAGCAGCTGCGGATCATGGCGCATGATCTCCCGGTCCTTGCAGGTCCCGGGTTCGGACTCGTCGGCGTTGACGACCAGATAGTGCGGCCGATCCTTCACCTCTTTCGGCATGAAGGACCACTTCAGCCCGGTCGAGAAGCCGGCACCGCCGCGTCCACGCAGGCCCGAGTTCTTGACGTTGGTGATGATCCAGTCACGCCCCAGATCGAGCATGTCCTTGGTCGCGTTCCACGCGCCGCGCGACTTCGCCCCCTCCAGCGTCCAGTCATGGAAGCCGTACAGGTTGGTGAAGATGCGGTCCTTGTCTTCGAGGATGCCGACCATGGTTCAGTTCGTCTCCCGCATGCGTTGGCGGTGATAGCGGGTGCGCAGGAAGATGGCGGCCAGCATCAGGGCCCAGCCGAAGGCGAGCGCGGCATAGCCGGCCCACTGCACCATCGGCCCGAGGGCGCCGGCGTAACCGGCGGCCCAGACCGCGATGGCTCCGCCGACCACGAGGGCGAAGCCGGCGAGGCGCTGGTTGCGGCCGACCAGCCGCAGCTCGGCGCGGTATTCGGCGATCCTCGCCTCGTCTGACAGATCAGGGCGCGTCATGCGGTCACCGGATCGGAGTTCGGCAGCTTCTTGATCTTCCTGGATGCCGAGCCGTCATAAAGCTTCGGATCGGTCAGGGTCAGGGCCCCGCCCTCCGGTTCCGAGCTGGTGCGGCCGACGCGGCTGCCCGGCTTGGGCTTCTTGCCGGCGGCGAAGTCGTCGATGATCTGCGCCATGCTGTCGGCGGTCAGGTCCTCGAAATAATAGTCGTTGATCTGGGCCATCGGCGCATTGGCGCAGGCGCCCAGGCACTCGACTTCCTGCCAGGTGAAGCGGCCGTCGGCGCTCAGCACGTCCTTGGGACCGATCTTCGACTTGCAGACCGCCATCAGCTCGCCCGCGCCGCGCAGCATGCAGGGCGTGGTGCCGCAGACCTGGATCAGGGCGGCCGAGCCGACCGGCTCGAGCATGAACATGGTGTAGAAGGTCGCGACCTCGAGCACCCGGATCCAGGGCATGCCCAGCAGCTCGGCGATCGCGCGGATGGCGGGCTCGGAAACCCAGCCTTCCTGCTTCTGCACCAGCCACAGGATCGGGATTACAGCCGACTGACGGCGGTCGTCCGGGTATTTGGCAATCCACCAGTCGCATTTGGTCTTCGTCGCCTTGGAGAAGGCGAACGAGGCAGGTTGGACCTTGGCGAGACGACGAACGCTCATCGGTCTACTTCTCCGAAAACGATGTCGAGCGAGCCCAGGATGGCCGAGACGTCCGCCAGCATGTGGCCGCGGTTCATCCAGTCCATGGCCTGCAGCGAGCGGAAGCCCGGGGCCGAGATCTTGACGCGATAGGGTTTGTTGGTGCCGTCCGAGACCAGATAGATGCCGAACTCGCCCTTGGGCGCCTCGACCGAGGCATAGACCTCGCCCTCGGGCGTGCGGAAGCCCTCGGTGTAGAGTTTGAAGTGGTGGATCAGCGCTTCCATCGACCGCTTCATCTCACCGCGCCGCGGCGGGACGATCTTGTTGTTCACGGTCATCACCGGCTCGCCGGGGCAGTTGCGCAGTTTGTGGATGCACTGCTCCATGATGTGCACCGACTGCTTCATCTCCTCGATGCGGCAGAGATAACGGTCCCAGCAGTCGCCGTTCTTGCCGACGGCGATGTCGAACTCGAGGTCGGCGTAGCATTCGTAGGGCTGCGACTTGCGCAGGTCCCACGGGATGTCAGAACCGCGCAGCATCACCCCGGTGAAGCCCCAGTCCAGCGCCTGCTGCTTCGACACCACGCCGATGTCGACGTTGCGCTGCTTGAAGATGCGGTTCTCGGTGACGAGGGACTCGATGTCCTTCAGCGCCGCGGGAAACTCGCGGCACCAGCGGCCGATGTCGTCGACCAGGTCGTTGGGCAGATCCTGGTGGACGCCGCCGGGCCGGAAATAGTTGGCGTGCAGACGGGCGCCCGAGGCGCGCTCGTAGAACACCATCAGCTTCTCGCGTTCCTCGAAGCCCCACAGCGGCGGCGTCAGGGCACCCACGTCCATGGCCTGGGTGGTCACGTTCAGCAGGTGCGAGAGGATGCGGCCGATCTCGGAGTACAACACCCGGATCAGCTGGGCCCGGTACGGCACATCCACGCCCAGCAGCTTTTCGATGGCCAGGCAGAAGGCGTGCTCCTGGTTCATAGGCGCGACATAGTCGAGGCGGTCGAGATAGGGCACGTTCTGGAGGTAGGTGCGGGCCTCCATCAGCTTTTCGGTGCCGCGGTGCAGCAGGCCGATGTGCGGGTCGACGCGCGTGACCAGCTCGCCGTCCAGCTCCAGCACCAGACGCAGCACACCGTGCGCAGCCGGGTGTTGCGGGCCGAAATTGATCGTGAATTTGCGGTCGTCCAGCGCGCGGGCGTGGTCGGTCAGGCCGTCATCGAAGATGTCGGTCGCGCCGATCGGCGTGGTGGGGGCGTGGCCGTCAGCCATCAATCGAATCCTCGTCGTGCGAGCGCCCCTTGCGGGCCAGCGCCACCAGCCAGCCCAGGGCGAGCGTCAACAAGCCCATGCCCGAAACGGCTGCAGTCGAAATCTCCCAGTTGCCGGTCAGCACCGCCAGCGCCAGCGGCGTCGACAGCAGCACCGCCGAGGCGCCCAGAAGCGCGCTCTGCAGCTCGCCGGCCGACAGGCGACGGATGCCTGCCCCGACCGCCAGACAGACCACGGCGACCATGATCGCCACGCCCAGCGACTGCAGTTGCGCCGGCTCCACCTCTGGGGCCCGCGTGAACCAGCCGGTCAGCCGTGCCCCGAGCGTGAACAGGAACGCCGTCGAAAAGGTCACCAGAAAGAAGGATGACGCTGAACGGATGGCTGCGCGATTCATCTTCATGGATCATCCCGCCTTCTCATCGCCGGGCAGGATGGTCGCCGGGTATTCGGCACCTTCCCAGGGCGACAGGAAATCAAAGTTCCGGAACTCCTGGGTCAGTTTGACGGGTTCATACACAACCCGCTTCTGCTCCTCGTCATAACGCACTTCGACATACCCGGTCATCGGGAAGTCCTTGCGGAGCGGATGCCCCTGGAAGCCATAGTCGGTCAGCAGGCGACGCAGGTCGGGGTGACCCGAGAACAGCATGCCGTACATGTCGAACGCCTCGCGCTCGAACCAGTCGGCGCAGGGGAAGACGCCCACGGCGCTGGGCACAGGCTGGACCTCGTCGGTCGTCAGCTTGACCCGAACGCGCGCGTTCCGGGTCATCGACAGCAGGTGATAGACCACCTCGAACCGCTCCTCGCGATCCGGGAAGTCGACGCCGCACAGGTCGAGCAGCTGGTGGAAGCCGAACCGCTCCTTCAGGACCGTCAGCACCTCAAGGATGCTGTCGCGGTCCGTGATCAGCGTCAGTTCGCCGAAGGCCACCTGCGCCTGCACGCCCAGCGCGCCGACCATCTCGGCGCCCAGCGGCGTGAGCGCCGTTTCCATCTCTGTGATGCGGGCCAGCGCGTTCATCGGTCGATCGTCCCGGTGCGGCGGATCTTCTTCTGCAGTTGCAGCAGCCCGTACAGCAGCGCCTCCGCCGTCGGCGGACAGCCGGGCACATAGACGTCGACCGGCACGACCCGGTCGCAGCCGCGAACGACGCTGTAGCTGTAGTGATAATAGCCGCCGCCATTGGCGCAGCTGCCCATCGACAGCACATAGCGCGGGTCCGGCATCTGGTCGTAGACCTTGCGCAGGGCCGGAGCCATCTTGTTGGTCAGGGTGCCTGCCACGATCATCAGGTCGGACTGACGGGGGCTGGCGCGCGGGGCCATGCCGAACCGCTCCATGTCGAAGCGCGGCATCGAGGCCTGCATCATCTCGACGGCGCAGCACGCCAGGCCGAAGGTCATCCACATCAGCGAACCGGTGCGGGCCCAGTTGATGACGTCGTCCAGCGAGGTCGTGATGAAACCGCGCTCACCCAGCTCGGCGTTCACGGCCTCAAAGAATTTGTCGTGGATGGCCGGGTCATAGCCCTCCACCGACGACCGCGCGCCGGTGTTGAACATGGTCGTGCTCATCGGCGTCGCCAGACGTGAGGACGCCGGCCCCACGGGCGAGGTGCCCTGGTTGCCGACACCGATCAGCGGGACGGTATTGGTCGTCACTCCCATTCGAGCGCGCCCTTCTTCCATTCGTAGATGAACCCGACGGTCAGCACGCCGAGGAAGACCATCATCGACCAGAAGGCGAACACCATGCCCGAGCGGGACAGGTCGAACATCGACACCGCCCACGGGAACAGGAAGGCGACCTCAAGGTCGAAGATGATGAAGAGGATGGAGACCAGATAGAAGCGCACGTCGAACTTCATGCGCGCGTCGTCGAAGGCGTTGAAGCCGCACTCATAGGCCGACAGCTTCTCGCTGTCCGGGTTTTTGGGCGCGAGCACCCAGGCCGCCAGCATGAAACCGACGCCGAGAACCGCCGCGATCCCGAGGAAGATCACGATCGGCAGATATTCGAGCAGGAATGCATTCATCCGGAAGGGACCTTGTCCGTCGCCAGAGGGAGGGGCGGATTCGGCGCTTTCTAGCCCCGGAACCGCGCCCGTTCAAACCCATGTGACGAAAGGTTTTTCTTGAGAATGGTTCGCAGATTCAGGGACAGCATGTCGCAGGCCCCCAGCCTTGCCTCGCGAGCCCCGCTCCCGCCCTATGGCACGCTGTTCCAGGAACCGTCCGGGAGGGACGCATGACCATTGGCAGTCGGGTGCTGAACGGCATCGAACGCATCGGCAACAAACTGCCCGATCCCGTTTTTCTGTTCCTCTGGCTGATCGGCGGTCTGATCGTCCTGAGCCTTGTCGGCGCTGGCCTGGGCTGGTCGGCGGTCAATCCGGTGACAGGCGATACCCTGGCCGCGAAAAGCCTGCTGGCACCCGAGAACCTCGAGCGGCTGATCATCGGCATGCCCTCGACCCTGACCGACTTCCCGCCGCTGGGGATCGTGGTGACCATCATCTACGGCGCCTCGGTTGCCGAACGCAGCGGCCTGTTCACCACCGCGATCCGCGCCGCCCTGCTGAATGCGCCCAAGGCGATCCTGACTCCGGTCATCGTCATCACCGGCATGGTCTCCCACCACGCCTCTGACGCCGCCTATGTCGTGGTTATCCCCTTGGCCGCCGTGATCTTCGCCGCCGTCGGCCGTCACCCCCTGGCAGGCCTCGCAGCCGGATTCGCAGCGGTTTCGGGCGGCTATGCCGGAAACCTGTTCCCCGGCGCCCAGGACGCGCTGCTGCTGGGCATCACCGAGCCGGCGGCCCACCTGATCGATCCGTCGTATTCCGTGAACATCGCCGGCAACTGGTTCTTCATCGTCGGCGTCGTGCTGGTCTTCACCCCGATCGTCTGGTTCATCACCGACCGGATCATCGAGCCCCGCCTCGGCCCGTGGGTTTCAAAGGACGCGCCCCCGGCGACGGCTGACGAGAAACAGGTGGTGACCGCCGACGAGAAGCGCGGTCTCGCCTTCGCGGGCCTCACCATCCTTGCCATGATCGCCGTCTGGGCCCTCATCACCGCCCTGCCCGGCTCGCCCTTCATCGATCCCGAGGCCGAGCCCGCGCAGCGGTTCAACCCGCTCTACAAGTCTCTCGCCGCCTTCTTTGCCCTGACCTTCTTCATGTCGGGCGCGGCCTTCGGCATCGGCGCGCGCAGCGTGACCAGCCACCGCGATCTCGTGCGGATGATGCGCGAGGGCATCGTCCAGCTCGCCCCCTATCTCGTGCTCGTCTTCTTCGCCGCCCATTTCGTGGCGATGTTCAACTGGTCGGGGCTGGGGCCGATCCTGGCCATTCACGCCGCCGAGCAGCTGCGCCAGATCAACATGCCCGCTCCCCTGCTGCTGATCAGCGTCGTGCTCGTCTCCTGCTTCTTCGACCTGTTCGTCGGCTCGGCCTCGGCCAAATGGTCGGCCCTCGCGCCGATCGTGGTGCCCATGTTCATGCTGCTGGGCATCAGCCCCGAGATGACCACGGCCGCCTACCGCATGGGCGACTCGGTCACCAACATCGCCACCCCGCTGATGAGCTACTTCCCCCTGATCCTCACCTTTGCCCAGCGCTGGGATCCGCGATTCGGCCTCGGCTCGCTCATGTCGACGATGCTGCCCTACGCCGGGGCCTTCCTGATCGCGGGCCTGAGCATGGTGGCGCTCTGGGTCGCGCTGGATCTGCCGCTGGGGCCGGGCGTCGGCGTGCACTATTCTGCGCCCCCGCCTGCGGTGGCTGTTCAGCTGCCCGTGGACGGCGGCATCACGGGCCCGGTGGCACCCCCGGAAGCCGCCGCCGTGGCGGGTCCGGGAGTCCCGAAGCGCTGATCGTCGATTTCCTTCCCGGACGCGCTTGACAGTGCGAGGCCCCCCCGCCTAAACGACGCCCCTCGCCGCGGAGCACTGCTTCGCGTCGGGAATACGCGGGTGTAGCTCAGTTGGTTAGAGTGCCGGCCTGTCACGCCGGAGGTCGCGGGTTCGAGTCCCGTCACTCGCGCCATTCCCTTTGAAATCGATTTCAGGGAATGGCGCGGCCCCGCCGGTGTGAACCGGCCCCCCTTCACCGCAGCATCAGCACCGCACCTTCGGCCGCCAGCGCCTGTTCGCGCCCTTCCGCCCCGGCGGTGATCTGCACGAAGGTGAAGCCGCGCGCGGTCAGTTCATCGAGCAGGCCCGGCAAGGCGGCGATCATCTGCGGCCGGGTCTCGTGCAGGATCAGCACCCCGCCCCGATTGCTCTCCATGGCGTTCAGGGTGACGCGGGTGATCGAGTCCGCGGAATAGCCGCGCCAGTCGTCGGTGCCGGCTTCGGCTGACACCACGATGACGCCCCGCTGGTTCAGCCAGTCGGCCATCCAGGCCCCCTCGCCCAGACCTGGAAAGCGGAACATCGGCTCGATCCGGGCGCGCTCCTCAGGCGGCGCGTCGGCCAGGGCGGCCTCCAGTGCCGCAAAACTCCGGCGCACTTCGCTGACCTGGGCCTCGCGGGCCCAGTACCGGAGATAGGTCGGATGGGACCAGCTGTGGCTGGCGACGTTATGGCCGCGACGCACGACCTCCCGCACCTGCTCAGGGTTCGCCCGCACATACTGGCCGACGAAGAAGAAGGTGGCCTTGATCCCCCGCTCGTCGAGGATGTCGAGCACCTGCCTGTTGTAGAGCGGGCCGGGGCCATCATCGAAGGTCAGGGCGATGGCCCCGGGCGGCAGCGGCGTCCGGAGGTGCTGGATGGAGCCGTAGCGTCCCGGCTCGATCGTCAGCAGGGCCTGGCCCGCCTGTGCGGTCGCCGGGGGCGTATAGGGAACCTCGCTGCTCACCGCGGGCGCGCGCGGCAGCCAGACGGCAAAGGCAGCCGTCAGGGCGATCAGGAACAGACGCACAGATCCTCCCCCGAGGTTTCAGGCCCGCACGCTACCGGCCGCACCCGGTCCAGCGAGCGCTCGCAACCCGTGGGGGAGATGACGGCTACGGGTTCCGGCCGGCGACCAGCACATTCTGGACCCGGCGGCCCAGCGGATCGCGGGACTGCCAGGTCTGGCCGACCTCGGCCTCGACCATCTGGGTGCAGAAGCGCGGGATCAGCATATAGGGCCGCATATTGGTCAGGCAGACCTGCTCACCGGCGACAGACCAGCGCGCGGCCAGCCGGCGGCCATCAGAAAACTGCGCCGCATAGGAGCCGTCCGGATTGAACCAGTGCTTGACCCAGCCGCCATCCGGGTAACGGGACAAGACCGTATTGCCGAAGACGGAATTCATTTCGGCCCGACCCGGGCCCGCAGCCAGACACGCGACAACCAATGTCGCTACGGCAGCCGTTCGCAGCATTCGAGCACCCCTACTCAGCCCTTCGCGAGCGCGACTATTAACAATCGGTTAGGAAATGCCAACCCCTGACTCCCGGTACACGAATAGTTGACTCTGGCGTGGGGGCTTCTATATCCGGCGCACGTTCGGGACAGGACTGGCGAATCCGCGCCGCCCGCTCGCCCAGAGACAGGGCGGTTCCGCGACATCGCACGACGACCCGATGCGCGGGCCGTCCTTACCAGTCCCAAGGACCCATGACCGAATTCTCCCAGCTGGGCCTCTCGGCCACGACTCTCAAAGCCGTTGCTGATACCGGCTACACCACCGCCACCCCGATCCAGGCTGCCGCCATCCCGGTCGCCCTCGCGGGACGCGACGTACTCGGGATCGCCCAGACCGGCACCGGCAAGACCGCCGCCTTCACCCTGCCGATGATCGACCGCCTCGCGTCGGGCCGGGCCAAGGCCCGCATGCCGCGCGCCCTCGTTCTGGCCCCGACCCGCGAACTGGCCGACCAGGTCGCCTCCTCGTTCGAGAAATACGCCAAGGGCACCAAACTCAGCTGGGCCCTGCTGATCGGCGGCGTCTCCATGGGTGACCAGGTGACCCTGCTGAACAAGGGCGTCGACGTCCTGATCGCCACACCCGGCCGCCTGCTGGACCTGTTTGAACGCGGCAAGGTCATGCTCAACGGCGTCGAGATCATGGTCATCGACGAAGCCGACCGCATGCTCGACATGGGCTTCATCCCCGACATCGAGCGCATCTTCAAACTGACGCCGCCGCGCCGGCAGACCCTGTTCTTCTCGGCCACCATGCCGCCGGAGATCACCCGGCTGACGACCCAGTTCCTCAAGGACCCGACGCGACTGGAGGCTTCGCGCCCGGCCCAGACCGCCGACACCATCACCCAGTATCTGGTCCGCATTCCCTCGACCGATCCCAAGGCCAAGCGCGCCGCCCTGCGCGCCCTGATCGGCCGCGCCGACGTGCGCAACGGCATCGTCTTCTGTAACCGTAAATCCGAAGTCGACGTCGTCGCCAAGTCGCTGAAGCAGCATGGTTTCGACGCCGCCCCGATCCACGGCGACCTCGACCAGTCCCTGCGCATGAAGACCCTGGCCGCCTTCCGCTCGGGCGAGCTCAAGCTGCTGGTCGCCTCCGACGTCGCCGCCCGCGGTCTGGACATTCCCGACGTCAGCCACGTCTTCAACTACGACGTCTCGCACCACGCCGACGACTACGTCCACCGCATCGGCCGCACCGGCCGCGCGGGCAAGCTGGGCCAGACCTTCATGATCGTCACGCCGGCGGATGACCGCTCGCTCGACAAGGTCCTGAAGCTGATCAAGATGGATCCGATCGAGCTCACGCTGGACGGCGTCGACTTCTCGCCGGGCAAGGCCCAGCCGCGTCGTGATTCGGATCGCCCCGAACGGGCACCCGCCCGCGGCCGGGGTCGAGGCCCTCGCGAAACGCCGCAGGACGCGACGGCAGCGCCCGCCGAGGTCGTCGCGCCCGTGCCCACCGCCGAGCCGGCGATGACCGAAGCCGCTTTCGAGGCCCCCGCGACCGGGACCCTGACGGCGGATACGCCCAAGCCGCGCCGGACGCGCAGCCGCCGTGGTTCCAGATCGGCTGCGACGGAAAACGCCGAGGGCGCCGAAGCGATCGTCGCCCCGGCCGTTGCCGCTGCGGCCCCCACCCCGGCGACTCCGGGCACTGCAACCCCGTCCCAGGACCGACCCGTGCAGGAAACCCACCTGCGGCAGTCGGACCGTCGTGGAGACAATGCGAATGCGGAGCCGCAGCGGTCGAACGGTCGTCCGTTCGGCGAAGGCGACATCCCCGCCTTCCTGCGCCGCCCGGTGTCGATCAAGGGCTGAAATATCTCCCAAATCGACGGTCACCGAACCGGATTTAACCCGTCGTTACGGAACCCCGCATAGCGTTACCCGCGAAATCGGTCGCCCCGGAGCGGCCCGGCGGGGAATGATTACGTATGGCGGCTCAGCTCGAAACCACTCTTCGGGGACCTGAGGCCTACGGTCTGGCGCGTCGGGTCATTGAGGCGATGGAATCGGCGGGCGTCTGGCCGACCCCGCTGAATTTCGAGATCTGGGTCCACTACCTGGGCGATCCCGAAGGGCCGCTCGGCCGTGAAATCAAACGCATCCTGGCGGCGGCCGAGCCGTTCACCGAAGCGACGGCGGATATGCTGGCCGCCGAGTATCTGCCGCGCGGGCGGCTGACCGAGGAAATTCGCGACGCCGGTCGCGTTCTGGACCGTGAGCTGTCCAGCGTCTCTGAGGCCATCTCCAAGGCGCACAAATCACAGGCCGCCTACGGCGAGACCCTCGACCAGGCCGCCACCAGCATTGAGTCCGTCGGCGACGGGGCCGGACTGCAGGCCATCGTCACCGGACTGACCTCGGCCACCCGCAAGGTCCAGAGCGAGAACGAGACGCTGGAGAAGCGGCTCGACGCTTCGACCCGCGAGGTCGCCCGTCTGCGCGAGCACCTCGAACAGGTGCGCCGCGACGCCATGACCGACGCCCTGACGAATCTGGCCAACCGCAAGGCGTTCGACGAACATCTGGAAGCCGCCTGCACCCGGGCGGACGCGGAGGACGGCGCCCTGACGCTGGCCGTGCTCGATATCGACCACTTCAAGCGGTTCAACGACACCTGGGGCCATCAGACCGGCGACCAGGTGCTCCGCTATGTCGCCAGCGTCATGGGCCGGGTGGCCAAGGACCCTCGCATCGCAGCCCGATACGGCGGCGAGGAGTTCGCGATGATCTTCCCGAACGAATCTCTCGGCCAGGTCGAGAGCGCGCTGGAGGCCGTCCGCAAGGAGATCGGCTCCCGCTCGCTGCGTCGCCGTTCGACGGACGATGAACTCGGGGCCGTGACCCTGTCCGCCGGATTTGCGCGGCGCCGTCCGGGCGAGACGGCCTCTGCACTGCTGGATCGCGCCGACGCGGCGCTCTACGCCTCCAAACACGCTGGCCGGAACCGGGTCACCAGCGCCGACCGTCTCGAACAGGCAGCCTGAGGCCTTTCGTCCCGGTCGTTTCGCGTCATAGTGGACCGATGCGCAGCCTCGCCTTCAACGTCGCCTACTGGCTCCTGTCCATCCTCTATGCCTCGGCGGCAGCCTTCGCGGCCCTGGCACCCGGGCGAGGCGCGACCAGCTGGATCATCCGCCGCTATGTGAAGCGGATGGTGCAGGCCATGCGTGTTTTCGCCGGAATCCGGATCGAGGTCCGCGGTCGTGAACGACTGCCGGCCGGAGCCTTCATCATCGCGTCCAAGCACCAGAGCTGGGGCGACGGCTTCGCCACCTACGACCAGTTCGACGACCTCGCCTTCGTCACCGGCGACCATCTGGAGAAATTCCCGCTGCTGGGAACCGTGCTGCGCAAACTGGGTGCCATCGTCGTCAACAACTGCGGCGGGCGTGAAGCGCGTGAGGCGTTGAAGCACCGTTCCGCTGACGCCCACGCCGCCGGCCGCAGGATCCTGATCTATCCCGAGGGCAATCTGGCGAAGGTGGGAGAGAAGTTCCGCTACCGCTCCGGCGTCTGGCACATGTACCGCGACTTCGACATGCCGGTGGTGCCCCTGGCCACCAACCTCGGCCTGTTCTGGCCGCAGGAGGAATTCCGCAAGAACCCGGGGACCGCGACGCTGGAGTTCCTCGATCCAATCCCCACCGGACTGGGCAAGGAGGAGTTCCTCGCCCGGCTTGAAGCCGCCGTCGAAGGCAAGACCGCCGAGCTGGTTGCTGAGGCGACCGGTCAGCCGGTCACACCGGCGGTGCGGGTGCTGGCGCCGGATGAGGTCCGTCGGGCCAGTGCCGGTCCTGTGTCAAACTGATCAAACATCCTGATCAAACTCGCCAGGAAATCGTCAAATCGATCAATACATCCAGGCGCGGACCGGCGCTTGGGATCAGGCCGCCGGGATCACCGCGCCGTCGTATTTCTGCGCGATGAAATCCTTGACCGCCTGGCTGCGCAGCATGGCCGCCAAGGCAACGATGCGCGGGTCCGTCCGGTTGTCCGACCGCGCCACCAGATAGTTCACATACGGGCTGTCGGCGCCTTCCAGCACCAGGGCGTCGGTGCGCGGCTTCAGGCCGGCGTCCAGGGCGTAGTTGGTGTTGATCACCGCCATGTCGACCTGGTCCAGCACCCGCGGCAGGGTCGCGGACTCCAGCTCGCGGAAGCGCAGGTTCTTCGGGTTGGCGATGATGTCGCGCAGGGTCTGCAGCGGGTTGGAGGGGTCCTTGAGCCGGATCAGTCCGGCCTTCTGCAGCAGGATCAGCGACCGGCCGATCGAGGAGGCGTCGTTCGGCACCGCCACCTGCGCCCCGTCCGGCAGTTCGGCCAGCGTGCGGAAGCGGCGCGAATAGGCGCCCAGCGGCTCCACGTGCACACCGGCCACCGTGACCAGGTCCGAACCGCGCGAGGCGTTGAACTCATCCAGATAGGGTTTGGTCTGGAAATAGTTCACATCCAGCCGGCCCTCGGCCAGCTGGGTGTTCGGCTGAACATAGTCATTGAAGACCTTGATCTCGATCTGGATTCCCTCGGCCGCCAACAGCGGCTTGATGTGCTCCAGAATCTCCGCATGCGGCACGGCGGTCGCCCCGACGACCAGCGGCGCATCGGCGTCGGCCTTCTTCGCGGCCCCCTGTCCGCAGGCGGCGAGCAGCAGCGAAGCGGCGGCGAGGGTCAGGAGCGAGCGGCGGATCATGGGCGGGCCTTTCGGGGGAGCGATCAGCGGTGGGAAACAGCGGCGACCAGCCGGTCACCGAGCATCTGGAGGACCTGCACCAGCAGGAGCAGGAGAACGACGGTCACGACCATGACATCGGTCTGGAACCGCTGATAGCCGAAGCGGATGGCCAGGTCGCCCAGGCCGCCCGCACCGACCACCCCGGCCATGGCGGTGTAGCTGACCAGGGCGATGGCGGTGACGGTCGCCCCGGCGAGGATGCCGGGCATGGCCTCCGGCAGCAGGGCGCGGGTGACGATCTGGAAGGTCGAACCGCCCATGGCCTGGGTCGCCTCGACCACCCCCTTGTCGACCTCGCGCAGCGCCGTCTCGACCAGGCGCGCATAGAAGGGCGCGGCCCCGACGACCAGCGGCGGAATGGCACCCGCCACGCCCAGCGACGTCCCGACCAGCAGCACCGTCACCGGCAGCATGACGATCAGCAGGATGATGAAGGGCACCGACCGCAGGATGTTGACGACCAGCGACAGCACCGCATTGACCAACGGATTGGCGGCCAGCCGGCCCTTGCCGGAGAGGTAAAGCAGCACACCCAGCGGAATGCCGAACAGCACCGTCAGGGCCATCGATCCGCCCAGCATCAGCAGGGTGTCGCGGCTCGCCCGCGCAATCTCGGGCCAGTCAATGTTGACGAAGAAGGCTTCCATCACACGCCCTCCACCGTGACGCCACGCGCGGTCAGCTGCGCCACCGCCGCCTCCGCATCGCCGCCCGTGAAGGCCACAACCAACTGGCCGTAAGGCTCGCCGCGGATGCGGCTGATCCGGCCCGACAGGATCGAATAGTCCACCCCCACCGACCGCGCGACGCGGCTCAGTTCGGGCTCATAGGTCGAACCGCCCCGGAACGTCAGCTTCGCCAGTCGGCCGCCCGGCGGCACATCGGCGGTCTCGAACCCGTCCTCCCCCTCGGCCAGCATGGCGCGGGTGGCGGCGTGTTGCGGATGCAGGAAGACATCGGCCGTCGCCCCCTGCTCCACCACCCGCCCGTCCTTGAGCACGGCCACCCGGTCGCAGACGCGGCGCACCACCTCCATCTGGTGGGTGATCAGGACGATGGTCAGCTTCAGGTCGCGATTCAGCTGGTCGAGCAGCGACAGGATTTCGTCGGTCGTCTCGGGGTCCAGCGCACTGGTCGCCTCGTCGCACAGCAGCACCCCCGGCTCGCAGGCCAGGGCCCGGGCGATGCCGACCCGCTGCTTCTGCCCGCCCGACAGCTGCGCCGGATGCTTCTTCCCATGCTCGGACAGGCCCAGCTGCTCCAGCAGGTCCGCGACCCGCCGATCGACCTCGGCCGCCGGCCGCCCCTCCAGGCGCAGCGGGAAGGCGACGTTCTCGGCCACCGTCTTTGCGTTCAGCAGGTTGAAATGCTGGAAGATCATGCCGATCCGTCGCCGCGCAGCCCGCAGCTCCGCAGGTCCCAGCGCCGTAATCTCACGACCGTCGACAGTCACCGTTCCGGCGTCGGGACGTTCCAGCAGATTGATCGTCCGGATCAGGGTCGACTTGCCGGCGCCCGACCGGCCGACCACGCCGAACACCTCGCCGGCGGCCACGGTCAGATCGACCGCGTCCAGCGCCACGCGCTCGCCCGCCGCGCTCCGGAAGCGCTTCGTCACTCCATCCAGTCGGATCATCAGTCGGCTTCCAGCGCCTTCGCGGGAATGATGGTGACGCTCTCGCCGCAGCCGCAGGCATCCGTCTGGTTCGGGTTCCGGAAGACGAATTTCGAGGCCAGCTTCGTCGTCTCGTAGTCGAGCTCGGATCCGATCAGGAACAGGATCGATTTGGGATCGACGACGATGGTCGCGCCCTTGTCGACCACCACCTCGTCCAGCGGGCCGAGCTCGTCGGCGAAGGCGAAGGTGTATTCCTGCCCCGCGCAGCCCGCATTCTTCAGCCCGACGCGCAGCGCCTTGTGTCCGCCGGCCTCGGTCAGGGCGCGCACCCGCTCGGCCGCGGCCTCGGTCAGGGTGACGACAGCGGGGCGCGGGCGACGCGGACGGGGCGTGGTCTGAAGCTCGGTCATCGGACGGTCCATCAGAACATGTTCAGGGCCAGCTTGGCCTCGTCGCTCATCTTCGAGGCGTCCCACGGCGGATCGAAGGTCAGCTCCGCGCGCGCCGACTTCACGCCGTCGACCTTCATCACCGCCTGCTCGACCCAGATCGGCATCTCGCCGGCCACGGGGCAGCCCGGTGCCGTCAGGGTCATCTCGACCACCACATCGCGATCGTCGGACAGGTCGACCTTGTAGATCAGCCCCAGCTCATAGATGTCTACCGGGATCTCCGGGTCGAACACCGACTTCAGCGCCTCGATGATATCGTCCGTCATCCGGTCGATCTCGGCCTGGGCCAGGGCGCTCTTCTGCGGCGCGTCCCAGGCTTCGGCGAAGGCCGCGCTGTCGGTCTTTTCGGTCGTCGGGTCGCTCATGCGAAGAACTCACGGGCCTTGATCAGGGCGTCGGCGAAGGCGTCGGCGTCCTCGAGGGTGTTATATAGGGCGAAGCTGGCGCGGGCGCTCGACGTCAGCCCGAACCGGCGCGACAGGGGCTCGGCACAGTGCAGGCCGGCCCGCACGGCCACGCCGTAGCGGTCCATCACCTGGGCGATGTCATGGGCATGGGCCCCCTCGACGGTGAAAGTGAAGATCGCCCCCTTCCCCTTCGCCGTGCCGATCTCGGTCAGCCAGTTCCGGCCGTCGAGTCGCTCGCGCAACCGGTCCATCAGGGCCTGCTCATGGGCCCGCACCGCATTGGCGTCGAACTGCTGCATCCAGTTGATCGCTGCGCCGAGGCCGATGGCCTCGAGGATCGGCGGCGTGCCGGCCTCGAACCGGTGCGGCAGGCCCGCATAGGACACGGCCTCCTCGGTCACCGTGGCGATCATCTCGCCCCCGCCCTGGTAAGGCGGCAGGGCCTCCAGCACCGCGCGCTTGCCGTACAGCCCACCGATGCCGGTCGGGCCGAACAGCTTGTGACCGGTGAAGACATAGAAGTCGGCACCCAGCGCCTGGACGTCGGGGCTGCAGTGCACCGCCCCCTGGCAGCCGTCGACAAGGATCAGCGCCCCGGCCGCATGGGCCATATCCGCGATGGCGCGCACATCGTTCACCGTGCCCAGAACATTGGACATATGGGTCACAGCAACGAGGCGGGTCCGCGGCCCGATCAGGGCCGCCAGCGCCGGCATGTCCAGGGCACCCGCGCCGGTCACCGGAGCCCATTTCAGCACCGCACCGAAGCGCTCGCGCAGCATGTGCCAGGGCACGATATTGGCGTGATGCTCCATCTGGGTGACGACGATCTCGTCGCCCGGCTGGATCGACTGGCCGAGACCCGCCGCGACCAGATTGATCGCCTCGGTCCCGCCCTTGGTCCAGATGATCTGCTCAGGGCTTTCCGCATTCAGGAACCGCGCCATGCTCTCGCGTGCCGCCTCGAAGGCCTCGGTCGTCTCATTGGCCAGGGTGTGCAGGCCGCGATGGACGTTGGCGTAGGAGTGCTCCATCGCCGTCGTCAGGGCGTCGATCACCGCCCGCGGCTTCTGCGCCGAGGCGGCCGAGTCCAGATAGACCAGCGGCTTGCCGTTCACCGTCCGAGACAGGATCGGGAACTGCGCACGCGCCGCATAGGGGTCAAACAGGGTCACAGGCGATCCGTCAGCCATGCCCGCACCACCTCTCTCGCGCCTTCGTGCGCGATCCGGTCCACGACCTCGATGAGGAAGGCCTCGGTCAGAAGCGCCCGCGCCTCGTCCGCGGGGATGCCGCGTTGCTGCATGTAGAACAGGGCGCTCTCGTCCAGATTTCCGACCGTATTGCCGTGCGCGCACTGAACGTCGTCGGCGTAGATCTCCAGCTCGGGCTTGGCGTCCACCTCGGCCCGTTCGCCGAGGATGAGGGCATGATGGCCCATGCGCGCATCGGTGCCGTCCGCGCCGCGTTCGACGACGATCTTGCCCTGGAAGACGCCGCGCGCCGTGTCGCGTACCACGCCCTTGGTCAGCTGGCTGGTGACACCATCCGCGGCCACATGGTCGACCACCGTCGTCAGGTCCGCCTGCCGCTCGCCCGACAGCACATAGACCCCGTCCAGCCGCACATCCGCGCCCTTCGCCCCGTGGGCCACCTGGGTCTCGAGCCGTTGCAGCTTGGCGCCAGTCGTCAGAATGGTCTGGCGGTAGAAGCCGCCCGCCTCCACCCGGACCTGGGCCTGGGTGATCGAGATCGCATCCGCCGGCTCGTCGGCCAGCACGATCCGGGTCACTTCGGCACCGCGCGCCACATCCAGCTCCAGCCGGTTGTTCGCCACCCAGGCTGAACCCTCGCCCTCGTGGCTCTCCAGCAGCAGCAGCTTCGCCCCGGCCCGCACCGAGATGCGCGCCGTCAGGGCGTGGCCCGTCCCCTCGGCGCGCGAGATCAGGCGAAGACGCACCGTCTTGTCGCCGGAGACCGACAGGGTGGGCTCGCCCACGGCACGGCCGTTGACGAACACCATGGCCTCGCCGCCCAGCGCCTCGAACGGCCCGCCGCCGGCCAGCGGCACCGTCGCCGACGGCGAAGGCGCGGGGGCGTCGCGCAGGTATTTCCTGAGGTCGCTGTATTTCCAGGCCTCGACCCGGCGCGAAGGGAAGCTGGAGGCGTCCTTCAGATCGATGAGCGGCAGGGCGTTCACGCCGCCTCCATCGCATATTTGTCGTAGCCCTCGGCCTCGAGCTGAAGCGCCAGTTCCGGCCCGCCCGAGGCCACGATCCGGCCCGCGGCCAGCACATGCACCCGGTCGGGTTTGATGTAGTCCAACAGCCGCTGATAGTGGGTGATCACCAGCATGGCGCGGTCGGGACTGCGCAGGGCGTTGACGCCTTCCGACACGATCCGCAGGGCGTCGATGTCGAGGCCGGAATCCGTCTCGTCGAGGATCAGCAGCGACGGCTCCAGCAGGGCCATCTGCAGGATCTCCATCCGCTTCTTCTCGCCGCCCGAGAAGCCGACATTGAGCGGCCGCTTCAACATGTCGAAATCCATCTTCAGCGCCGTCGCCGCCGCCTTGACCAGCTTGAGGAAATTCGGGGCCGAGACCTCCTCCTCGCCGCGCGCGCGCTTCTGCGCATTCAGGGCCGTGCGCACGAAGGTCAGAGCCGGAACGCCGGGGATCTCGATCGGATACTGGAACGACAGGAAGACGCCCTTCGCCGCTCGCTCGGCCGGCTCCAGACCCAGCAGGTCCTCGCCCTTCCACGACACGCCGCCCTCGGTCGCCTCATAGCCGGGCCGTCCGGCCACGGCGTAGCCCAGCGTCGACTTGCCGGCCCCGTTCGGCCCCATGATGGCGTGCACCTCGCCCGCCGGAACGTCGAGCGTCAGGCCCTTGAGGATCGGCTTGTCGCCGACGGAAACGTGGAGGTTCTGGATCGACAGCATTCAGTTAGCCAATTCGGTGGGATCAACGGCGCGGCGGACCGCATTGGTTTGCTCGACAAGTTCCTCAGCGAGGACGGCACGGCCGCGGTCGTCGAACGCGTCATAGAGAGCCCAGACAAAGCCGGAGACGGCCGCTTTCATTATCGCGTCGCGAAAATACGGGTCAGCCGCCAGCCCTGCCGCTTTTTCGGCATATGCCTTGGCAAGCTCATGAAGCTCGAGTCCGATTTTGTCGATTTCGGTGCTGGGAAATGTCACCCCACGCTCCCTTCCAGACTGATCGCCACCTTAAATTCCGTCATCCTCGGGCTTGTCCCGAGGACCCATTTGTCAGCGTGCACGTACCGTAGGTCAGTGTTCGTGAACTTGTGCGGCAAGCACGAACCAGCCACGCCGAGGAACGATGGGTCCTCGGGACAAGCCCGAGGATGACGGATGAGGGGAATGCTGGAGAGAGCTACTCGTCCGTCGGCCCGTGCGTCCACACCGCCGGGCGATTCCAGTCCAGCGACAGGTCTTCCCAATGCGGATTGTCGCGCTCGATCAGATTGATCTTCCAGTCGCGCAGATACCGCTTGATCGACTTCTCGCGCTTGATCGCAGTGGTCATGAACTCGAAGGTCTCGTACCAAACCAGCCGCTTCAGCCCGTATTTGCTGGTGAAGCCGCCGAACGTTCCCTCGCGATGCTGATAGACGCGCTTGTACAGATTGCTCGTCACCCCAACGTACAGCGTGCCGTACGGCGCGTTGGTCATGATGTAGACGGCGATCAGGACGCGCTCTCTGCTCATGGTTGTGAGCATGCCGTACCATGGGTCCTCGGGACAAGCCCGAGGATGACGGAGTGTGGGGGGTCATCCGACCGACCCCTCCAGCGAGATCGCCACCAGCTTCTGCGCCTCGACGGCAAACTCCATCGGCAGCTTCTGCATCACGTCGCGGACGAAGCCGTTGACCAGCAGGGCCACCGCCTCCTCCTGCGACAGGCCGCGCTGCTGCGCATAGAACAGCTGGTCATCCGACAGGCGCGTCGTCGTCGCCTCATGCTCAAGCTGGGCCGAGCCGTTGCGGGCCTCGATGTAGGGCACGGTGTGCGAGCCGCAGTCCTTGCCGATCAACAGGCTGTCGCACTGGGTGAAGTTGCGCACCCCCGTCGCCTTGGGATGCACCGAGACCAGGCCGCGATAGGTCGAGTCCGACTTGCCCGCCGAGACCGCCTTGGCGATGATCCGGCTCTTCGAATTCTTGCCCAGATGGATCATCTTGGTGCCGGTGTCGGCCTGCTGATGCCCGTTGGTGATGGCGATCGAATAGAATTCGCCCGAGCTCTCCTCGCCCTTGAGGATGCAGGACGGATATTTCCACGTCACGGCCGAGCCGGTCTCGACCTGGGTCCATGACACCTTCGACCGGTCGCCGCGGCAGTCGGCGCGCTTGGTGACAAAGTTGTAGATGCCGCCCTTGCCCTCGGCGTCGCCGGGGTACCAGTTCTGGACCGTCGAATATTTGATCTCGGCGTCGTCCAGCGCCACCAGTTCGACCACCGCAGCGTGCAGTTGGTTCTCGTCGCGCATCGGGGCCGTGCAGCCCTCCAGATAGGAGCAGTAGCTGCCCTTGTCGGCGATGATCAGGGTGCGTTCGAACTGCCCCGTCTGGCTCGCATTGATGCGGAAATAGGTCGACAGCTCCATCGGGCATTTCACGCCCGGCGGGATGTAGACGAACGAGCCGTCGCTGAAGACAGCGCTGTTCAGGGCCGCGAAATAGTTGTCCGAGACCGGCACCACCGACCCCAGATATTTGCGCACCAGCTCAGGATGTTCGCGCAAGGCCTCGGAAATCGGCATGAAAATCACACCCACTTTCGCCAGCTCTGCCTTGAAGGTGGTGACCACCGAGACGCTGTCGAACACCGCGTCGACGGCGTAGCGCGCCGCGCCCTCGACGCCCGCCAGCACTTCCTGCTCCTTCAGCGGGATGCCCAGCTTGGCGTAGATGGCGAGGATCTCCGGATCGACCTCGTCCAGCGACTTCAGCCCCGCCTTCTCCTTCGGCGCGGCGTAGTAGAACAGGTCCTGATAGTCGACCGGCGTGTATTTCACCGACGCCCAGGTCGGCTCCTCCATCGCCAGCCAGCGCTCATAGGCGGCCAGACGCCATTCCAGCATCCATTCCGGCTCACCCTTCTTCTCGGAGATGAAGCGGACGATGTCGGCGCTCAGCCCCTTGGGGGCGTATTCCATCTCGATGTCCGAGGTGAAGCCGTGCTCGTACTTCTCCAGCGCGGCGACGGCGTCGATGGTCTTCTGGACAGCGGCCATCAAGCGTCGGCTTTCTGGCGCTCGGCAGTGCGCACGCGGTGTTTGGCATAGGCCTCGACCCAGGCGGCGGCGAACCGCTCCCAATCCTCCCGGGTCGTGCCCCAGCCGCCCGAGACGCGCACGCCGCCGGTGGCCAGATGGTCCAGACCCATGGCCATGATGGTCTTGGACGGCTTGGTCTTGCCCGAGGAACAGGCGCTGCCCGCCGAGACCATGACGCCCTGCAGGTCGAGGGTGATCAACTGCTGCGGGCTGTCCCAGCCCTCGACGGCCATGAACAGGGTGTTGGGCAGGCGCTCGGCCGCCCCGCCGATGATGATCGCCCCGGCGGCTGCGACGGCGTCAGCGGCCGCGTCGCGCCAGGCCACATGGGCCATGGCCTCGGACAGGTCGCGCGCCGCGCAGTCAGCCGAGACGCCGAAGCCGGCGATGCCGGGTACATTCTCCGTGCCGGCGCGCAACCCCCGCTCCTGCCCCGCCCCGTGCAGGGTGCGGACGATCGGCGCGCCGTCCTTCGAGATCAGCGCGCCCACGCCCTGGGGCCCGCCCAGTTTGTGCGCCGACAGGGTCAGGGTGTCGGCACCCAGGGTACGCATGTCGACCGGGATCTTGCCCGCCGTCTGGATGGCGTCGACGTGCAGCCAGCCGCCGGCCGCCCGCACCAGAGCCGCCGCCTCGGCGATCGGCTGGATCACACCGCTCTCATTGTTCGCATGGTGGATGGCCACCAGCGCCCGGCCCGGACGTCCCAGCGCGGCAGCCAGCCAGACCAGATCGACCACGCCGTTCGCATCGACCGGCAGGATCTCGACCGGCACACCGCTGACGTTGGCCGCCTCGGCCACGCAGGGATGTTCGGTGGCGCTGACGATCAGCCGCTCGCAGCCCGCCGCGATGGCGCTGGCCACCGCCTGGGCGTTCGACTCCGTGCCGCCGCTGGAGAAGACCACCGCCGTCGGATCAGCCCCGACCAGATCGGCCACCCGGGCCCGAGCCGTCTCGACCCGCGCCCGCGCCCGCCGCCCGGCCGCATGGACCGCATTGGGGTTGCCGCCGTCGGCCAAGGCCTCGGCCATCGCCACCTGAACCTCGGGCCGGACGAGGCCCGAGGCATTGTAGTCCAGATAGATGCCGCTCACGCCGCCACTCCGATGCCGGTCCCGGCGTCCGATACACTGGTCCGGCGCCGCGCCCCGGTGCGGTTCATCACCACATCCTCCAGCGACACCCCGGCCAGATAGCGATGGATCTCGTCGCCGAGATCCTCCCAGAGATTGTGGGTGATGCAGCGCTCGCCGGCCATCATACAGCCCTTGGGCGACGAATGACCGATACAGCGGGTGGCGCGGATGGGCTCGTCGACGGCCAGCACGATCTCGGCCACCACCGTCTCATGCGCGCCCTTGGCCAGCCGGTAGCCGCCGCCCGGACCGCGCACGCTCTGCACCAGGCCGCCCTTCCGCAGCCGCGCGAACAGCTGTTCCAGATAGCTGAGGGAAATCTCCTGACGCGTCGCAATCTCGGCCAGCGACACCGCCCGGACCACGCCGTCGGCATGGCCGTTCCGGGCCAGATCGGCCATCGCCATCACGGCGTATCGTCCCTTGGTCGACAGACGCATCGCACACCTTCAAAAATCGCGCGCTTTTCGGGGGTCCTGTGCTAGAACCCGCGCCTTCACAAAGGCGTCGGCGCGCACGGGGGACTTAGAAAGTCCTACCCCTGCAGTCAAGTATTACGCAGTTGCGAAACGACAGTTGAACACGGAATTCGACGCATATGCCTGAAGTCATCCTGCCCGGCGCCTCTGGCCGTATCGAAGGCCGCTACTCGCCCGGCAAACGCCCGAACGCGCCGATCGCCCTGATCCTGCATCCGCACCCCAAGGCGAACGGGCATATGAACAACCCGGTCACCGTGACCCTCTACCAGCTGTTCCAGAAGCGCGGCTTCGCGACGCTGCGTTACAACAGCCGCGGCGTCGGCAAGTCGCAGGGCGAGTTCGACAGCGGCATCGGCGAGCTGGCCGATGCGGCCACCGCCCTCGACTGGCTCCAGTCCAACAACCCCGGCGCCTCCCAGACCTGGGTCGCCGGCTATCAGTTCGGCGCCTATATCGGCATGCAGCTGCTGATGCGCCGCCCCGAGACCGACGGCTTCATCTCGGTCTCGCCGCCCTCGAACATGTACGACTTCAGCTTCCTGGCCCCCTGCCCGGCCTCGGGCCTGTTCCTGCACGGCACCAATGACACCGTCGTCCCGCCGGTCGAGGTCGAGCGCGTGGTCAACAAGCTGCGCACCCAGAAGGGCATCATCATCGACTATGAGCTGGAAGAGGGCGCGACCCATTTCTGGCAGGACCACATCGGCGCCGTCGACACCCGCGTCGGGGCCTATCTGGACAAGCGGCTGACGGAAAAGCCGGCCTAGGTCGCCTGACGGCCTAGCGCCCGACCTCGCACGGCGGGTGGTTGGCGAATACCTGTTCGTATTCCGCCAATGTCCAGCGGAAGCCCATTTCACGTCGACGTGCGTCCGCGTTATCCGGGTCTTCCAGATTCTCCCGGTCGATTACCCATTTGCCGGCCTTGCAGGTCACCTGCGTGCCGTAGCGCTGCAGCCTGCCCTCGTTTTGGGCCAGACGGTCATACATCAACCCGTACGACTGCCCGTCGACCTCGCCCGCCGCCACCAGCGGCTCCAGAATCGGCACGAAGCGCCGCCAGTTCTCGAGATCCGAGTGCTGCACGATCAGGAAGGCGGCGCTGGCGGCCTGCTCGCCATAGGCGCTCTTCAGGAACCAGCCTTCGGGCGGCACCATGGTCAGAAGCTCGGCCATCAATCGCTCATCCGTCGCCACCAGCGGCGCCCACATCGCGGAGTTGGCCGCCGCGCGCTCTGACTCCGGAAGCAGAGTGAGATCGATAGGATTCAAGGCGCGGCGACCCACCTGGTCCAGCACGCCCATCCGTTCCAGCCGCTCGCGATCGTTGGCCGCTGGCGGCAACGCCGCCTGCCTCGCCTCTTCCGCGGCGATCGCCTCCGCCACCGGCGCGATCAGGGCGCGAGCCTCGGGGCTCAGCGTTGCGGGCTCCTGAAAAGCCAAAAGCGCTGCTAGCAGTAGTGCGATCATGATGTCCTCCCCGGCAGACGAGAACAGCCGCCGATTACGGCGAACGTACGACCATCAGTAGAGCAGATACGGCCGCCGCAGCTCCACCCACGCCGCCTCGTCCGGTCCGGCCAGCGCCTCCAGATCGGCCGGCGTCGAGGCCGGATCGTCCACCCATTCGCGAAGCCCCGGCCCGCCGTTGATCACGTCGATGGCCAGTTTGTCGAAGACGTATTCGTACGGGAAGTCGCGCCACAGGGCGTAGTCCGGATACAGCCGACGGATCGCCTTGAAGCCCAGCGCCTGCAGCCGCCACGGCCGGAACGCCGCATGGTCATAGGCCCGGTCGTCGACGTGGATCTGCACACCGTTGCAAAGCTGGTGCACGTGCTTGTGGAAGGTCGGCTCGAACCAGCAGTCGCGCAGGCGACAGCCCTCCAGCCACGCCGGCGCAAAGGCCTGCATCTCGGCGATCACCGCGCGGGCGTCGATGTCCGGGGCCCCGAACAGCTCCAGCGGCCGGGTCGTGCCGCGCCCCTCGGACAGGGTCGTCCCCTCCAGCATCACCGTGCCGGCATAGGCCCGCGCCATCGACAGGTTGGCGGCATTGGGGCTGGGGTTGATCCAGCTGCGCTCGCCGATCGGCCAGCCGAAGCCCGGCCCCTGATCCGGTGCCCAGCCCTCCATCTCAATGACCCGGTATTCCACATCCAGCTTGAAGTGGTCGATGAACCAGCGGCCCATCTCGCCCAGGGTCATGCCGTGCCGCATCGGCATCGGCCCGGCCCCCACGAAGCTTTCCCAACCCGGCAGCAGGGTGGTGCCCTCGACCGGCCGGCCGGCGGGGTTGGGGCGGTCCAGCACCCAGACCGCCTTGCCGTGCTTCGCCGACTCTTCGAGCACATAGAGCAGCGTCGTCACGAAGGTGTAGATGCGGCAGCCCAGGTCCTGCATGTCGACCAGCAGGACGTCGAACGTCCCCATCGCCTGCCCGCTCGGCCGCCGCACCTCGCCGTAGAGGCTGAACACCGGAATCCCGTGCCGCGGATCGGTGAAGTCCGGGCTCTCCATCATATTGTCCTGCAGGTCGCCCCGCATGCCGTGCTGCGGCCCGAAGGCCGCCGTGACGTTCAGGTCGGGACAGGCCATCAGCGCATCCAGCGAATGCGTCAGGTCGGCCGTCACCGAGGCCGGATGCCCCAGCAGGGCGACACGGCGGCCCTTCAGATCGGCCTGGAGCGCGGGCTCGGTCAGCAGGCGGTCGATGCCGAATTTCATGCGGGCTCCGGGGGCGGCAGGGTCAGGGCGAAAGAGTCGGGATGGTGGAAGTCCGGCTTACCGGGCGGATGGGCCAGGGCCCAGTAGGAGATGCCGCCGTCGACATCTTCAATGACCGCCGACAGGCCCATACGCCATGGCCTCGGCTGGTCGCCGAGCACACGGTCCAGATCAAAGGTGGCCCAGAGGCCGAAACTCGTCTCGTCCTGCACCCGCCGCGGGTCGCGCTTCTCGACGCCCGCGTGGCCGTGCATGCCTTCCCGATAGCCCGTGAATTCGTAGGCCGCCCACCGCCCGGTCGGCGAGAGGTTGAGTTCGCAGTAGCCGCCGCCGGGCTTCTCGATAAAGGCCTCGAAACAGGTCGTCCGCCACAGTTCGTCGGCCTGCGACGGCCGGACGGACGCGGGCAGGACGACCCGGGAGACATCGCCGGACATAAGGTAGCGTAGCGCGACGCCGGCCGTGCGGGGGCGCAGTACCTCGACGGCAATCTCGATCGCGGGTCCCGGCGTGTCCGGGTGCGGCTTGAGGGTGACCAGCATCCTCCTTCGATAGCGCGCCCTTGACGCCGGTCAACGGTGACGGCTACGCCAAGGCTCATGTTCGCCCGCGCCATCACTCCCGGCCTGTATTACCGCCTCTCGATCTGACGAGCGGCCAGCGAACCCACGCGCCGCCCACACCGGCGCGCAAACTCCCATGACGCCCGCCGGCATCCCTGCTAACGGAGCCGCCATGAGCGACCAGAATTTCAAGTCCGACTTCCTGCGAACCCTCCAGGCGCGCGGCTACATCCATCAGATCACCCACCCGGCCGAGCTCGACGCGGCGGCCGCCGACGGCGTGGTCACCGGCTACATCGGCTTCGACGCCACTGCACCGTCGCTGCACGTCGGCAGCCTGATCCAGATCATGATGCTGCGCCGGCTGCAGCAGGCCGGCGGCAAGCCCATCGTCCTGATGGGCGGCGGCACGACCAAGGTCGGCGACCCGACCGGCAAGGATGCCTCGCGTCCCCAGCTGACCGACGAGACCATCCAGTCGAACATTGCCTCCATCAAGACGGTGTTCGAAAAATTCCTGACCTTCGGCGACGGCCCGACCGACGCCATCCTGCTCGACAACGACCAGTGGCTGTCGACCTACGGCTATGTCGAATTCCTGCGCGAATACGGCACGCATTTCACAATCAACCGGATGTTGGCCTTCGACTCGGTCAAGCTGCGGCTGGAACGCGAACAGCCGATGACCTTCCTCGAGTTCAACTACATGCTGATGCAGTCGGTGGACTTCCTCGAGCTGAACCGCGCCCATGGCTGCACCCTGCAGATGGGCGGCTCCGACCAGTGGGGCAACATCGTCTCGGGCGTGGATCTGGTGCGCCGCGTGGACCAGAAGGCCGCTTTCGGCCTGACCACCCCCCTGCTGACCACCGCCTCCGGCGGCAAGATGGGCAAGACGGCCCAGGGTGCCGTCTGGCTGAACGCCGAACAGCTGTCGCCGTACGACTACTGGCAGTTCTGGCGCAACGTCGACGATGCCGACGTGGGCAAATTCCTGCGCCTGTTCACGGACCTGCCGCTCGATGAGATCGCCCGGCTGGAGGTGCTTGAGGGCGCCGGCATCAATGATGCGAAGATCCGGCTGGCCACAGAGGCCACCACGCTTCTGCATGGCGAAACTGAAGCCTTGGCTGCCCAACTAACGGCAAAGCTGGCCTTCGAGGACGGCAAAACGTCGGCGGGCCTTCCCACCGTCGAACTGCCCGCGGACGAAGTGATCGGTGCCATGATCGCGTCCCTGACCACAAAGGCCGGCCTGACCGCTTCCAACGGCGAGGCCCGCCGTCTGGCCCAGGGCGGCGGCCTGCGTCTGAACGACACCGCCATCGCCGATGGCGCCCGGCTGATCGAGGCGTCCGACGTCAATGCCGACGGCGTGCTCAAACTGGCCGCCGGCAAGAAGAAGATCGTCCTCGTCCGTCCCGTTTGAAAGCCCGCAATGACTGACATCACCGAAGGTTCGAAAGCTCCCGCGTTCGACATGGCCACGGCCGACGGCGGCCGCGTGTCCCTCGACGGGCTCAAGGGCCGCAAGGTCGTGCTCTATTTCTATCCGAAGGCCGACACGCCGGGCTGCACCAATGAGGCGCGGGACTTCTCCGAGCACATCGACGCCTTTGCCGCGGCGGGCGCGACCGTCATCGGCGTCTCCCGTGACCCGGTGAAGAAGCTCGACCGCTTCCGGACCAAATACGACCTCAAGGTCATCCTTGCCTCCGACGAACCCGAGGACGTGACCGAGGCCTGGGGCGTCTGGGTCGAGAAGAAGCTCTACGGCCGCGAATACATGGGCATCGAACGGGCCACCTTCCTGATCGACGGCGCCGGCGTCGTACGGCGCGTCTGGCGCAAGGTGTCAGTCAAGGGTCACGCTGCGGAAGTTTTGGCGGCGGTCGAATCTCTCTGAACCGACACCGCCGGAGATGTAACCGGCGTTCCATAGATTCGCAGACTCGCCTCACAAGCGAATAATCGGACTGAATACCGTCGTTCTTCGCGTGAACACCATTCAGCGTGGTTAACAAGACGTGAACACACTTGTACCCAAGCTGGACCATGGCGCATAACCCCTCGTCGTACGTTCTGGGGGCGTTGCGTGATGACCGAACAAGAGCCGACTGTCAGGCGGTCTCTGATCGGAAAGTGGTTTCCGACCCGATATCTCTACCTGCGCGATGGCGAGTCCGTCCGCGCCTGGGCCCTGACACCCGGCAAACAGGCGGCCGCCGCGGTCGCCGCGGTCCTGCTGGGCGGCTGGACCGCCCTCGCCTCGGGCAGCATGATCTTCGACATGGTGGCGCAGAGTCAGACGGATCGAACCGTCGCCAGCGCCCGCGCCGCCTCCGAGCGGATGAACGCCGACCTGCAGGCCCGACTGGACAGCGCCGTGGTGCGCATGACCGCCACCACCGGCTCGCTCGATGAAATGGCCCAGATGGTCGAGCGCCGCCACGCGGCCCTGACCCAGGTCATGGGCATGTTCCGCGGCGTCGAGGGTGCCGAGCAGGCGCTGCGCCCCGCCCCGGCCCTCAATCCCGATCGCTCTTCGCCGGTCCAGCGGATGATCGCCGTGCGCATGGACCAGGAGCGGCTGATCGCCCGCGCCGAGACCGAGGCCCAGACCCGCGCCGAACGGCTGCGGCTGGCCTTCCGCCTCGCCGGCCTGAACCCGGCCGCCTACACCCCGCATGACGCCGCGCTGGGCGGGCCGCTGGTCGAGGCGCGCGATCCCCGGGCCCTGGCCGCCGTTCTGGATGTGGATGAGGCCTTCGCCGTGCGCATCCGGCACGCCGCGGACAATCTGTCCGACATGCGCTCGCTGGCCAATGCCGCGGAGGGCATGCCCTTCCGCCGCCCGACCCAGGCCCGCACCACCTCCGGCTTCGGCGTCCGCTTCGACCCGTTCAACGGCCGCCCCGCCCTGCATCAGGGTCAGGACTTCGCGGCCCCGCTGAACACGCCCATCTACGCCCCGGCGCCCGGGATCGTGTCTTTCGTCGGCGTTCGTTCAGGGTATGGCAACACCGTTGAGATAGATCATGGTCGCGGTTTCAAGACGCGCTACGCCCACCTGAACGCCACTGCTGTCCAGCCCGGCCAGCGGATCACGCTCGGCCAGCGTGTCGGCGCCATGGGAACCACAGGACGCTCCACGGGCGTGCATCTGCACTATGAAGTGTGGATGAACGGCCGCCCCCAAAACCCCGCCCGCTTCATGAGAGCCGGAGACCAACTTGTTCAACAAGACTAAATCCCCCGCCCCGTCGCCCCAGCCCCGCGCTGACAACGGTTCATCCATCCCGCCGCTGCCCGATCTGCCCATGCCGGGCGGTTCGTCGGCGGCCCCTGCCCGCGCCGCCTCTCCGGCCGCGCCGAGCCCCCGCGGTCTGTCGACCCTGTCGGCCGATCTCCAGTTCGAGGGCGGCATCACCGGTGGCGGCGATCTGCAGATCGACGGCTCGATCAAGGGCGACGTCCGCGTCGGCCGGCTGATCGTCGGTGAAACCGGCGCCGTCGAGGGCAATGTCTCGGCCGACTATGTCGAGGTTCGCGGCCGTATCGTCGGCGGCATCTCGGGCAAGCAGGTCAAACTGATCGCCACCGCCTATGTCGACGGCGACATCACCGCCGAACAGATGTCGATCGACATCGGTGCCTATTTCCAGGGCCGCGTCCTGCAAGGCCGCCGCGAGGCCCCGGCTCCGACGCCGGCCCCGCGTCCCGCCGCGCACGAGCCCGCGCCGCAGATCATCGACATGAAGGGTCCTTCGGCCTGATCCATCAGGTCTGAAAGACAAAAGGCCCCGGAGCGATCCGGGGCCTTTTTCTATTCCACGGTGCTGCCGCGCGTCTCGCCGACCCTGGCTGCCAGGGCTGCGCCCATGAACATGTCCAGGTCGCCGTCCAGGACGCCCTGGGTGTCCGAGGTCTCGACGTTGGTCCGCAGGTCCTTGACCATCTGATAGGGCTGCAGGACGTAGGACCGGATCTGGTGGCCCCAGCCGATGTCGGTCTTGGCATCGGCCACGGCCTGGGCCGCCGCCTCACGCCGCTGCAGTTCCAGTTCGTAGAGACGCGCCCGCAGCATCTTCCACGCCTGTTCGCGGTTCTGGTGCTGCGACCGGCCGGCCTGGCAGGCCACGACCGTATTGGTCGGAATGTGCGTCAGACGCACCGCCGAGTCCGTCTTGTTGATGTGCTGACCGCCCGAGCCCGAGGCGCGATAGGTGTCGGTGCGCACGTCCGAGGGATTGATGTCGATCTCGATGGCGTCGTCCACCACCGGCGAAACCCCGATCGAGGCGAAGGAGGTGTGCCGCTTGGCCGCCGCGTCATACGGGCTGATGCGCACCAGCCGGTGCACGCCCGATTCCGACTTCAGCCAGCCATAGGCGTTGGGCCCGGTGATCAGGATGGTGGCCGACTTGATGCCCGCCTGGTCGCCCGATTCCTCGGCCTCCAGCTCGACCTCATAACCGTGGGCCCGGGCCCAGCGGGAATACATCCGCAGCAGCATCCCGGCCCAGTCGCAGGACTCGGTGCCGCCGGCACCGGAGTTCACTTCCAGATAGGCGTCATTGCCGTCGGCCTCGCCGGACAGCAGGGCTTCCAGCTCGGCGCGGCCGGCGCGATCCTTGATCGCCTTGAGCGAGGCACGCGCCTCTTCCAGCGTCGCCTCGTCGCCTTCCTCATCGGCCATGTCGGCGAGCATCACGCCCTCCTCCAGACCGGTCTCCATCTCGCGGACGGTGTCGATCTGGGCGGCCAGGCGCGAGCGGTCGCGCGAAACGGCCTGGGCCGCCTCGGGGTCGTTCCACAGCGTCGGGTCCTCGACCCGCGCGTTCAGCTCATCAAGTTTTCGAAGCGCGACATCCCAGTCAAAGACGCCTCCTGAGCAGAGCGATGCTCTGCTCGATGTCGGCCTTCATGGCCTCGACATCCGGTCTCATCGCGAACTCCTGCGATACAAGGTGAGGCGCGGACATAGAGTGGTTAGTGGCCAGTGGCTAGTGGCTAGCGATTGCTGCCTCCCTGTCGGCGGAAGGACGACGCTGCCAGCACGGCCTCTGAAGCGGTGGCCAGCCACTAGCCACTAGCCACTAGCCACTGGCCACTCAGTAGAGCCCGCTCAGATCCTCCGCCGGCTCCTTCTTCGGTGCCGGTGGCGTCGTGGGCGGGGCCGGGGTGGTGGACGGCGTCTGGCCCGACGCCTCCTCCTCCTCGCGGCGGATCACCTCATTGTAGTTCTGCGGCCCGATCGGGGTTTCCTCCGCCGGGGCCTCTTCCTCGCGGCGGCGTTCAGTGCCGGGGCGGAAGGCCTCCTCGATGCCGTTGACCGTGCGGAAGACCGCATTGCGGGGACGCACGAACGGCCGCGCCGGGCGCTCGCGCAGGGCGGCCTGCATGAACTCGGTGAACACGGGCACCGGGCCGGTGGCTCCGGTCTCGCCAGACCCCAGCGGCCGGTTGTCATCGAAGCCGATGAACACCCCGACGACGATGTCCGACGAGAAGCCGACGAACCAGGCGGAGCGGTATTCGTTGGTCGTGCCCGTCTTGCCGCCGACCCAGCGGCCGAGGCCGCGGGCGCTGGCACCGGTGCCGCGCTGGATCACGCCTTCGAGCATCGAGCTGATCTGATAGGCGGTGACCGGATCGATCACCTGCGTCCCCCGTCCCTCAAGCCGCGGCGACTCCTGCCCGCTGAAGGCCCGGCCGCAGTCGCGGCAGCGGCGCCGGTCGGCCCGGAAGATGGTCTCGCCGTCCCGATCCTGGACCATTTCGATCAGATAGGGCTCGACCCGCCGCCCGCCGTTGATGAAGGCGGCGTAGGCGGCCGTCAGGCGATAGGGCGTGGTCTCGCCCGCACCCAGCGACACCGACAGGTTGGGCTGCAGGGTGTCGGACACGCCCATACGGCGGGCCAGATCGACGACGTTGCGCATGCCCACGTCCTCGGCCAGCCGCACGGTCATGACGTTGCGCGACAGCTCCAGTCCGCGCCGCAGGCTCTGCGGTCCATAGTATTCGCGGCTGTAGTTTTCGGGGCTCCAGCGCGTGCCGTTCGGACCACCGGCGAAACTGATGGGCGCGTCCAGCACGATCGAGGCCGGCGTATAGTCGCCCTCCAGCGCCGCCGCATAGACGAAGGGCTTGAAGGCGGAGCCCGGCTGGCGGTTCGCCTGGGTCGCGCGGTTGAAGCTGGACAGGGCGTAGGAATAGCCGCCGACCATGGCCAGCACCCGGCCGGACTGGGGCTCGATCGCCACCAGGGCGCCGTTGACGTTGGGCACCTGTTTCAAGAGGTACTGTCCGCCCCGCGCCTCGACGAAGATCAGGTCGCCCCGGCGCAGCGGCCGGTTGGCATTGGCCCAGGCGGCGTCGGCGGTGACGAGGGCGCCGGAGCGGTTGTCGCGGGCGGTGCGGATACGGACATTGTTGCCGGCGACGGACTCAACGGCCGCGGCCTCCCAGGCCCGGCGTTCCGGCGGCCGCTGGCCGCGCACGGCGGTCTCGCGCCAGCCCTCGGCGAAGTCGGTCCTGCCCCACGGCCCGCGCCAGCCGTGGCGACGATCGTAGTTCTCCAGCCCACGCATCAGGGCGTCGCGCGCCGCTGACTGCAGCGTCGGGTCCAGCGTGGTCCGCATATAGTAGCCGCCGCGATTGACCTCTTCCTGGCCGAAGCGGGCGATGGCCTGGCGGCGCGCCTCCTCGACGAAGAAGTCAGCGTCGGCGTACTGGGCCCGCCGCGGCGCATCCTGGGCCGACAGGGGCCGGGCCAGGGCCGTGGCCAGCTGGGCGTCATCGATGAAGCCGTTCTGGTTCATCTCGCCCAGCACCCAGTTACGGCGGCCGAGGGCGGCCTCGGGGTGGCGTTTGGGGTGGTAGTTGTTCGGCCCCTTGGGCAGGGCCGCCAGGAAGGCCGCCTCATCCGGCGTCAGCTGGCTCAGCGACTTGCCGAAATAGTTGTAGGCCGCCGCGGCCACGCCATAGGAGCGGTAGCCGAGGAAAATCTCGTTCAGATACAGCTCGAGAATCTGCTGCTTGGTCAGGGTGGCTTCAAGCCGGTTGGCGAGGATGGCTTCCTTGACCTTGCGGTTGATGCTGCTCTCGTTGGTCAGCAGGACGTTCTTGGCCACCTGCTGGGTGATGGTCGAGCCGCCCTCGAGCCGCCGCCCCGTGGCCGCGTTGAGAACGTTCTTGAACATGGCCCGGCCCAGACCGCCCACATCGATGCCGCCGTGGTTGAAGAAATTCCGATCCTCGGCCGCGAGGAAGGCCTGAATCACCGGAAGCGGGATCTGCTCATAGGGCACATAGATGCGCCGCTCGTCCGAGAATTCGCCGATCAGCGTCCCGTCGCCGGCGTAGACCCGCGTCGCGGTCGCCGGCCGATAGTCGGCCAGTTCCGAGGCGTCGGGCAGGTCATGAAACAGCCAGGCCGCATAGATGGCCACAATCAGCCCGGCGAGGGCGATTCCACCCAGCAGGGCCACGCCCGCCATCACGAACCAGCGTTCGGCAATCTTCACCTGATACTCCGAAGGACGGGCCCGATGGGCTGGTTTAGCCCGCGTCGGAGGCCCCGGCTAGAGCCGTGACGCGACGGTCCAGCTCCTGTCGCGCCGCGGCCACGACATCGGCGTCCATATCCCCCTGCCCGGCCATCCAGCGCAGGTAGTCGTCCGGCGGTTCGGACCATGCCTTGCCGCGATGCTTGCCGAACGGAATCCGGTCGATGCGCCGCTTTTCATTGGTCCAGGCCAGCATCTGCTCGACCGTGGCGACCTTCAGCATGTCGATCAGAAGATGCGCGGTCACCCAGGCGTCCGGCCCCGCCCGGTGCGCCGGATCGGCCAGGGCCGGATCCAGTCGCAGGCCGCGCCAGTACCGAAGAACCTGATTCGAATGCCCGGGTGCCTCCGGCCAGACGTTCTTCGCCGAGCGCACGGTGCAGATCCACGGCAGGCCGCCGTGCGCCGTATCGGCAATGAACCCGCGCTCGAACTGCGCCGAATGCGCCACCATCACATCGGCGGGCGTCGGGAGGAACATCTCCCGCAGCCGGTATTCGTCGCAGTGCGGATCATCGTCGCAGAAATGCTCAGGCGTCAGGTGATGCACCGCCATGGCGTGGAACGAGATCTCCCCGCGCGGCCGGAACAGCTTGGTGACAGGCGGCAGGGCGGTCCAGCCCCCCGCCCCGTCGGGCACGACATCGACGATCCCGACCTCGAGGATTTCGGCGGACCGGTCCCCGCCAGAGGTTTCAAGATCGACGACTCGCAGACGCATCCGGCGGAGATAGGGGTTCTGGCGGCGCAGCGCGAGCCGGAGGGACTCAGCCCGCCGGCGGCTGCCCGACGACCGCGCGGACGCCCATCGGCGGTGCATGCTCGAACGTCAGGGTCAGTGACACCATCTCACCCTCGGCCAGCGGCTGCTTCAGGGCCATCAGCATGAGGTGGTTGCCGCCCGGCTGGAGCGCGACAGCCTCTCCGGCCGGCAAGACAAGTCCGTCTTCGAGCTCGGCCATCGACATCATGCCGTTCGCCACCTTCATCTCGTGGATCTGGCCGTCCCCGGCCACGGGGCTGGACACCGCGACCAGCCGGTCGTCGCGGCTGGCGGTCAGGGTCAGATAGCAGCCGGTCATGGCGCGACCGTTGGGCGTGGGGCGGCACAGGGCGTCCGTGGTCGTGACGACCGCAGGCGCTTCCGGCGTCGGTGCCGGGTTGCAGGCCGCGAGGGTCAAAAGGACGGCGGGGATCAGCAGGCGTTTCATCAGATGGTCCTTGTGGCGCGGCCGTCGAGATGACGGCGCACGAGGGTTGCGGCCCGCTCGATCGCCAGGGCGGCGATCAGGCTCAGACCGGTAAGGGGGTAGAGAATGGCGAGCGGCAGAACGATGCCGAGCACGGCGGCGCGGACGCGGGGGCCGGGCGGGGCGTCAGGCGCGCCGATGCGGCCTTTGGACAGTTTCGGCGGCCGGCGCTTCCACCACATCAGGACGCCGCTGATCGCCAGCAGCCAGATGGCGATACAGCCGCCCAGCATCAGATAGCGATTGATCCAGCCGTACTGGGTCCCCTGGTGGACGGCGATGCCCCATTCGAAGGCCTTCGCGCCGACGCCGAACTGGTCGTAGCGGATGTCGGCCCGCACGGCGCCGGTGGCCGCATCGATATAGAGGGTGCGGGTGTCCTCGACCTGCTTGACCTGGCGGGCCGCGGTAAAGGCCAGGGCGGGGTTCGACGGGATCGAGACCAGATATGGCCGGGCCAGATCCTGCCCGTCGGCCGCTTCAATCACGCGCGACAGGCTGGGCGACCCGGCGTGGGGCGTGGGCATGACCATACCCTCCATGGTCCAGCCGACCCCGACGGGGGCGTCCGCGGGATGTTCGGCATGGATGAAGGGGCTCGCGGCGGCCGGGGCCTTGGGGCGGCCCAGACCATTGGCCTTGACCGCGGCCATATACTGGTCGCCCCAGAAGGCCGACCAGGGCATGCCGGTGATGACGAGGAAGGCGATGACCGCGCCGGCGTAGAGGCCGGTCACGGCATGGACGTCGCGCCAGAAGGGTCGCCGCTTCGGATCGGCGGCCCGGATCGCGACCACGCCGACGCCCCGCCCACGCGGCCACCACAGAAACAGGCCTGTGGCGACCAGGATGATGGCCCAGCCGGCGACGATCTCGACGACATAGTTGGCCCAGCGGCCCAGCAGGATGAGGCTGTGCAACTGTTTGACCGTCTCCATCACCCCGCCGAAGCCGGTGTCGCCGATGAGCCGGGCGTCATACGGATCGACGAAGGCGGTGCGCTGGCCGCCGTCGGGCAGGTCGACGGTCAGGCGCACGGCCTGATCGGCCCCGACCGGCAACAGGACATTGGCGACCTTGCCGCCAAGCCCGGTCTCGGCTGCGGCGACCCAGCGGTCCGGAGAAGCGGTTGCGGTGCGGACCTCCACCCGGGACAGGTCGCGATAGACCGCCCCGTCGATCTCGTCGGCGAACAGATAGAGAGCGCCGGTCAGCGCCATCAGCATCAGGAAGGGCAGAACCAGCAGGCCGGCATAGAAATGCCAGCGCCAGACGGCGCGGAAGGCGCCGGAAAGAGGTTGGTCGGCAGCTTGGGATGTCATGTTCAACTCCGTCGGGGCGGGCCTCACGACCCGCCCCGGTTTCGGATCAGTAGGTCAGGCGCACGCCGACGAACGCCGAGCGGCCCTCGCCGGGGAAGAAGACCGAGGTTGAGGCGGTGCGGGCGTCGGTGACGGCCGAAAACTCACCGACATAGCGCTCGTCGGTCAGGTTGCGGGCGTCGAGATAGACCGTCGCGCCGGAGCCGAGCTTGAAGCCCGCATTCACACCCACCAAGGCATAGGACGGTGCCTTCAGCGTGTTGGCGTAGTCGACCCAGACATCCGAGAGGCGCCACTCGACCGAAGGCGTGACGAACAGGCCGGACGGATGCCGGCAGGTCAGCTCGGCCCGGTACTGGTGCTCGGGCACGACCGGCAGGGTGTTGTCGCCCCACCGTGCGTCATCGACGAAATGGAAGTCGCTGAACGCATAGGTCTGGCGCAGCAGCAGCGAGCCGTCCGCGATTTCCACGGGCAGCCGCCAGTCCAGACCGGCTTCGATCCCCTGGTGAATGGTCCTGTCCGCGTTGAACGTCGCGGCCGGGATGTCGGGGCCGACGATGAAGTTGAGGATCTCGCCGTCGATCTGGCTACGATAGACGGTGAAGTCCCAGGCGAAGGCGCCGCGACGGCCGCGGGTTCCGATCTCGGCGGTCCATGCGTCCTGGATGTCGATCGGCGTGAACCCGACCAGCGGCGCCTGGACCAGCGCGCCATAGGCCGGAGGCTCGACCGAACGGGTCACATTGGCGAAGACCTGGGCGCCGTCTTCCGACTCCCACAACAGGCCGAGCCGGGGCGAAAACCACTCGTAGCTGATGCCGTCATTGTTCAGGGCGTTCCGGCGGTCGACATAGTCCCGGGTGGCCCGGCCGAACGAGCCCCCGGCGACGAGGGCCAGACGGTCGCTGACGAAGAGGCGGCCCTCGGCGAAGACGTCCAGCCCGTCCGCTTCCTGGAAGCCGTTGGCGGTCAGGGCGCCGCGGAAGCCGCCGACGTTGACGTACCGCAGGGCGTCGATCTGGCCGTCGCGATAGCTCAGACCATAGAAGGCGTCGGCGCGCATGCCACCGACCGTTCCGGTCCAGTCGATCCGGGCGAAGGCGCCGCGGGTCTCGCTCTCCTGATCCACGACCTGGAAGATCGGGTGGTACAGCGACTTCTCCCAGCCCCAGATCGCGCCCTCGAACAGGGTGCTGTCATCGAACCGCCAGCGCGTCTGCAGGGTGACACGCTTCAGGGTCTGGTCGCGGGCGTTGTCGTTGAGGATGTTGTTGGCGGGCGCGACGCGGGGCGTCGTCAGGGCGAGCGTCAGGTTCAGCGCCCCCGGCACCGACTGCTGGATGTCCGCGGCCTGGGCGATCAGACGGATCTCGCGGTCCTCGCCGAAGCGGCGGCCGACGCTGGCGGTCAGCCGGCCCTGGCTCTGGTCGCTCTGCTGGCGATAGCCGTCGGTTTCCAGCGCCGTGACGCCGACGAAGGCGTCCCAGTCGCCGCGCTCGCCGGCGAACTCGCCGTGCAGGCGGCGGAAGCCGAAGGAGCCGCCTTCGAGCTGCAGCACCAGATCGTCCGCAGCGGTGCGGCCGGTCGGGGTGACCATGTTGATCGCGCCGCCCAGCTGGGCCCCGCCGAAGCGCAGGGTGTTGGCGCCCTTGTAGACCTCGATGTAGCGGGCGCTGAGCTGGTCGATGCCCTGGAAGTCGGAGAAGCCGTCGGCGTCAGCGAAGGGGACGCCGTCCTGGGCGAACAGAACGCCGCGCTGGTGGAAACCCTGGGCGATGCCCGAGCCGCGGATGGAGAGACGGCTTTCCTCGCCATACCGCTTCTGGGCCAGAACGCCGGGGACGTTCCTGAGACTGTCGGAAAAGCCCTGGGCGAAGCGGGTCGCATAGCTTTCGGACGAGACGACGGCGACCGAGCCCGGCGTGCGGCTGAGCAGCGCCCGCGCGTCGGCGACGACGGGCGGATCCTCGGGATCGCGAACCCCGGTGACGATGACGGTGTCCAGCGTCTGGACGTCCTGAGACGTCGGCGGTGTCTGGGCATGGGCAGGGACGGCGAAGGCGGCCGCGAGCAGCAGCGCGCACGGCGCTGCGGTGGTCTTGAGAGACATGATTTCTTGAATCCTGAACAGGGAAAGGCGCGCGCCGACGGGGCGTCGGCACGCAGGCATTCGGCTGGTTCAGGCGGTCGGGGGGGCCGTCGAGGGCGGCGGGAGGCCGGCGCGCAGGCCACTGGGCGGAATCGCGGCCGGCAGAAGGTCGGGCAGCACCACCACGATCCGCGGCGGGGCCACGGGATGCATCGGCGGCGGCGGGGGCGGCAGGGTCGTCAGCGCCGACAGGACGCAGTCGGCGCAGCTCAGGCTGTCCATCGGCCCGGAAGGCCGCGGTGAGCCGTCCTTGTCATAGACGACCATGATCTGGTCGCCGGAACACAGCACGACCGGATCGCCGGTCGCTGCCGAGGCTGCGACCGCGGAGGGCAGCAGAGAGCCGAACACGATGGCGAACGTCGCGGCCAGGAAGGCCAGCGACCGCATCAGCGACCAGTGCTCGGGTGAACGGGACGACACGCTGTGCCCACTACTCGCCGCGGTCTCCGAATGGAAGTCCCCGCTCGCGCGTCAATTGGTCGTTGAGACTCGCCTCAGGGCTGGCCGGACGCTCCGCCGGTCGAGGCCATCTGCATCGTGCCCGACGGCTCGCGGAAATAGCGGTCGATGCCGTCGGCCACGGCGCGCATCAGGCGGCGGCGGGCGCGGCTGTCGTTCAGCATCCGCTCGTCCTCGGGATTGGTGATGAAACCCATCTCCAGCAGGACCGCCGGCACGTCGGGGGCCAGAAGCACGGCCAGGCCGGCGTCGCGGTGGCTGCGGCGCAGCATGGCATGGTCGGCCCCCTCCAGCTCGCCGAGCAGGGTGCGGGCCAGCTGGGCCGAGCGGTTCTGGGTGGCGCGCTGGGTCATATCCAGCAGGATCCGGTCGACCGAGGGGTCGCGGCCCGGCAGGTTCAGGCTGCGGTGCCAGTTCTCGCCGCGGGTGAACTCGCGCACGGCACGGCCCGCGCCCTGTTCGGACAGGGTGTAGACCGATGCGCCGCGCGTCGCCGGATCGGCGCCGGCGTCGGCGTGCAGGCTGATGAAGAGGTCGGCATCGGCCTGACGGGCGATGGCCACGCGCCGGTACAGGGCGACATAGGCGTCGCTCTCCCGCGTCAGGCGCACACGATAGCGGCCCGTCCGCTCCAGCTCCTGCTTCAGCGCCAGGGCGGCGGCGAGGGTGACGGCGCTCTCGCGGGATTCAGCGCCGTGGGCACCCGGATCGCGACCGCCGTGGCCGGCGTCGATGAAGATGAGGGGCCGTTCGGTCGGCCGCTGGGCGCTGCGGGGCGCGGCGGGCGGAACGCGACCCGGGCGCGGCGTCGGCGCGCGGCCCGTGGCCTTGAGGTCGATCACATAGCGGAAGTGGGCGATGCCGTCGCCGGGCGGCAGCAGGAAACGGCGCTCGATCTCGGCGCTGGTCGCCAGGTCCAGCTCAACGCGCGAGGCGGCACCCGCGCCGGTGACCCGCCAACCGCGCACCAGCCCCGTGCCGGCACCGGTCAGGCCGCGGCTGGCCGGTGCGACACCCGCCAGCGACACAACCACCCGGCCGTCGTCGCCGGCCTGGACCACCTCGCCGCGCGATGTCCGGTCCAGATCGAGCACCACGCGGGTGTGTTCAGCATCGCCGCCGAAACGGACGCGCAGCACCTCGCCCATTGCCCCGGAGGCCAGGCCCCGGCCGGCCGCGAGCAGAACGACGCAAATCACGACGAAGGCAATCGCCGTCATCGCCCATTCGCGCGCGCGCCACTGCGTCAGGTTTATACGCGACAGTCCGTGCATTTCGACGGAGACCCACCTTCTTGGTTGGGGCCATGATGACGCAACGTCGTCGACAACCGGTTAAAGCGCACGACGCTTTTAATTCGCGTGCGGCATGACTATGCTTGAACGGCTCGCGACCGATCGCGTCCCCTGAACTCTCAGGCCTGGACGCGCCCTCTTCGCGGCATGACTTTCACTGATCCGAGAGCCGGCCGGGTTTCCCCCGCCTGTTCGACGACCGGGTTCGGGGCGCCCCAGACGGCGTCCGGGCCCAGGACCGTACGAAACCCCATGGGCCTTATCGCCTGCGCTCCCTTCCGGTCTGATCTGACCGACCTCGCCCACGGCATCCGCCGCGGCGACGGGATGGCGCCTGCGTTCGCCCCCAATCCCATTCGGCGAGCCGCCTGCCCCCTTCGCGGGGATGGCCGAGCGCGCCAGAGAGAAATATCCCATGTCAAAGACCATGTTGATCGATGCCGCGCATCCCGAGGAGACCCGGGTCGCCATCGTCGAGGGCCGTCAGGTCGAGGAATTCGACTTTGAATCCCGCGCGAAGCGCCAGCTTCGCGGCAATATCTATCTCGCCAAGGTCGTTCGCGTAGAGCCCAGCCTGCAGGCTGCGTTCGTGGAATACGGCGGCAATCGCCACGGCTTCCTCGCCTTCAGCGAAATTCACCCCGACTACTACCAGATCCCCGTCGCCGACCGCGAAGCCATCATGGCCGAAGCGCATTCGGAGGACGACGATCACGACGAACACGCCCGCGAAGGCGACGACGAGTCCGAAGGCGGCATGGCCGAGGAAGAGCGCCTCAAGCGCCGCCTCATGCGCCGCTACAAGATCCAGGACGTTATCAAGCGCCGTCAGGTCATGCTGGTCCAGGTCGTCAAGGACGAGCGCGGCGGCAAGGGCGCGGCCCTGACCACCTGGCTGTCGCTGGCCGGCCGCTACTGCGTCCTCATGCCCAACACCGGCAAGGGTGGCGGCATCTCGCGCAAGATCACCCAGGCCACCGACCGCAAGCGCCTGAAGGCCGCCGCGGCGGCCCTGCATGTGCCCCAGGGCATGGGCCTGATCATCCGCACCGCCGGTGCCAAACGCACCAAGGCCGAGATCAAGCGCGACTACGAATATCTGCTGCGCCTGTGGGAAACGATCCGCGAAACAACGCTGAAGTCGAACGCCCCCTCCGTCATCTATGAGGAAGAGAACCTCGTCCGCCGCGCCGTGCGCGACATGTTCGACAAGGATTTCGACGGCATCCAGGTCGAGGGCGTCGAGGGCTTCAAGGAAGCGCGCGACTTCATGCGCGTCCTGATGCCCTCGCAATCGAAGAAGGTGCACCTGTACCAGGGTGCCCGTCCGCTGTTCGCGACCAACGGCATCGAGGAGATGCTGACCCAGATCCACCAGCCGGTCGTGCCGCTGCACTCGGGTGGCTATCTGGTCATCAACCAGACCGAAGCCCTGGTCGCCATCGACGTGAACTCGGGTCGCTCCACCAAGGAACGTAACGTCGAGGCCACCGCGACCAAGACCAATATGGAGGCCGCCGTCGAGGCTGCCCGCCAGCTGCGTCTGCGCGACCTCGCCGGCCTGATCGTCATCGACTTCATCGACATGGATGAGTCGAAGAACAACCGCGCCGTCGAAAAAGCCCTGAAGGACGCGCTGGCCAAGGATCGCGCCCGTATCCAGATGGGCCGCATCTCGGGCTTCGGCCTGATGGAAATCAGCCGCCAGCGCCGCCGTCTCGGCGTCATCGAGGGTGCCACCGAGGTCTGCCCGCACTGCCAGGGCGCCGGACGCGTCCGCTCGGCGGAAAGCGCCGCCCTGATGACCCTGCGCGCCGTCGACATCGAAGCCGGCAAGAACGGCGCGGGTTCGATCAACCTGCGCCTCTGCACCGCCGTCGCCCTCTACATCCTGAACCACAAGCGCGACTATCTGCAGCGCATGCTGGCCCAGCGCGGCCTGAACGTCGTCATCCTGATCGACGACAGCCTCGGCCAGGGCGAGCACGCCGTCGAACGCACCGAAACCAACGAGGACTTCGTCCCCCTCGAACGCCCCGAAGCCTTCGTCGACCTCGACGACGATTTCGACGACAGCGCCTATGCGGATGAAGACGACGGCGACGACGAATTCATCGCCGGAGACGACGAGTCCGACCTCGACGCCGAGGACTCCGACGACGACCAGCCGCGCGAGCGGACGGAACGCACCGAGGGCGAAGGCGGACGTGGCCGTGGACGCCGCCGTCGTGGCGGACGCCGTGATAGCGCAGACGCCTCGACCGACGACGCAGCCGCCGTCGCTGCGCCTGCAGCCGGCGAGGACGACGACGACAGCGAAAGCGGCCGTCGCCGTCGCCGGGGCCGCCGCGGCGGACGCCGGGTGCGTGAAGAAGGCGGCGAGCGGGACGGGTTCAACTGGGTGCGCGGCCGCACGCCGTCGCTCGAGGATCCCTATGTCTGGTTCGACCCGATCAATCCGGAACGGAACGAAGCCCCGGCCGGCGCCGTCGCCGCAACCAGCGCGGCGGATGTCGATGAAGTGATCGGCGAACGTCCCGAAGGCGAAACCGGCGGAGAGCGCGGTCCGCGCTCGCGTCGCCGCCGGGGACGTGGTCGCGGCCGGGATCGTGGCAGCGAGCAGGGCCTGACCCACGAGGTCAAGGTCGAGACCCGCGCCACCAACGAAGGCATGCCGGCGGACGGCTCGCCGGACACCCCGATGGCCGTGATCGTCGACGACGCAGCGGAGGCCGCTCCGGTCGCCCTCGCCGAGGAGCCCAAACGTCGCCGCGTGCGTCGCAAGGTCTCGGGCAGCGCGACGTCGGAGGTCGAACCCAACGAGATCGAGAGCATGGCCGAACCGGCCGTCCTTGACGTCACCCCCGCGGAAGCCGCCGCTGAGGTCGAGCCCGAACCCGCCCCCGAGCCCGTGCCTGAGCCCATGCCCGAGCCGAAGGTCGCCGCCGTGGCCGAGCCGAAGCCCGCACCCCAGCCTGAAGTCGACGTCGCCGCCCTGATCGCGGAAGACCCGAACCAGATCGTCGCACCGCCCGAGAAGCCGAAACGTGGATGGTGGCGCCGCTGAATGGCCGTGATTAGATAGTGAGGTCGTTGCAGGGGGGTGTTCCGGGTATGAGGAGTTCGACGTGAACTGGCTGTCCCGCACCGCCTTCCGTGCAACGGGCGTCGTCGCCGCCATGGGCCTTGTGCTGGCGGCGGCCTCGCCCGCCTCGGCCCAGAACGCGATCCGCGACACCGAGATCGAGGGCATCATTCACGAATGGGCCGACCCGGTTCTCGTCGCCATGGGCCTCGAGCCGACCGAGGTCGAGATCCTGCTGATCAACGAGAATGATCTGAACGCCTTCGCGACCCGCGGCCGGATCATGGGCGTCAACACCGGCCTGATCCTGAAGACCCGGACCGCCAACGAACTGCTCGGCGTGCTCGCTCACGAGGCCGGGCATATCAAGAACCGCCACACCCTGCGGGACGGGGCCCAGGGTGCCGGCATGCAGCCCATGCTGATGACCATGGCCCTCGGCGCGCTCGCCATCGCGGCCGGTGCCCCCCAGGCCGGCGCCGTGCTGCTGGGCAACAGCCAGTATTTCGGCACCCTCAGCGCCCTGCGCTACATGACCCACCAGGAAGGCGAAGCCGACAACACCGGTGCCCGCGCCCTGGAGAACGCCGGCGAGTCCGGCCGTGGCCTGGTCAGCTTCTTCGAGAATTTCCGCTCGCAGGAAGTCTTCTCCGACGCCCGGCGCTTCCCCTATTTCCGCAGCCACCCCCTCTCGTCCGACCGGATCGAGAACCTGCGGCGCTTTGTTGCCGAACAGTCCAACTACGACCGGACGGACAGCCCGGAACGGGTGGCCCAGCACGCCCTGATCCTGGCCAAGATCCACGCCTTCATGGACGAGCCGAACCAGACCCTGCGGGACTATCCGGAGAGCGACGTCTCCCTGCCCGGCCGCTACGCCCGCGCCATCGCCTGGTACCGCGACGGCCAGACGGACAAGGCCGTGGCTGCCGTCGACGCCCTTTTGACCGAGCAACCCGAGAACCCGTATTTCTGGGAGTTGAGGGGCCAGATCCTGTTTGAGGAAGGCCGGCCCGCCGAGGCGATCGGCGCGCACCAGCGCTCGGTCGAGCTTCGGCCTGACGCGCCCCTTCTACGCATCAATCTCGCCCACGCCATGATCGAGACCCACGACCGGGCCTTGCTGGATCCGGCGATCGGCGAGTTGAAGCGCGCCACGGCGCTCGAGAGCGACAACACCATGGCCTGGCGGCTGATGAGCCAGGCCTATGCCGCCCAGGGCAAGGAGGGCGAAGCGCGCCTGGCCTCCGCCGAGATGTATTTCGCCGGCGGTGCCGAGGTGCAGGCCACCCAGTTCGCCCTGCGCGCCCGCGACATGCTGGAGCCCGGCACGGCCGAATGGACCCGCGCCATGGACATCGTCTTCGCATCGGGCGCGACCCAGCAGGACATTGATGACGTCGACCGCCGCAACAGCCGTCGTGACCGCGGCGGCGTCATTCCCGCCAGCTGAGCCTTCGTACCGAGAGACCGCATGACCGAAACGCCCGAGACACCCCGCGGCGGCTTCCTGACGGGGCCGCGCGCCGGCATGGCCGCCCTGGCCGTGTCGGTCATCGCCCTCGTTCTGGCGGTTGCGCCCTATGCGACCGGCGGTGATTTCGACGGCCGGGTTCGTTCTTACCTGCTCAGGAACCCCGAGATCCTGCAGGAGGTCAGCCTCAAGCTGGAAGAGAAGGCCCAGCAGGCCCAGATGGCCCAGACGCGGGTGCATGCGCAGGAAATGACCGCCCGTGTCGCGGCCAATCCCTCCCTTCTCGCCATCGATGCGCGCGATCCCTCATTCGGGCCGACCGATGCGCGGGTGACGGTCGTCGAGTTCTTCGACTTCCGCTGCCCGGGTTGCAAATCGACCGCGCCCGAGGTGCTGCAACTGATGCAGGCGCACCCCGACGTCCGCTTCGTCTTCAAGGACTGGCCCATCCTGGACCGCGGAAGCGACGACACCTCGCACTACGCCGCCCGCGCGGCCCAGGCGGCGCATCGGCAAGGCAAATATCTGCCGGTCTTCCGCGCCCTGATGGCCGAGCCGGCCCTGACCCGTGCCGCCGTGGACCGCATCCTCGCCGCCAACGGCGTCGCCCTGCCCTCGGCGCGGACGGCGATGGCCAGCCCGGAAATCGCCCGCCACCTGGCGGATATCCAGCTCTCGGCGACCAGCCTTGGCCTTCAGGGCACGCCGACCTTCTTCATCAACGGTCGGGCGATGGCCAGCATCCAGCCGGCGGATATCGACCGCGCCATCCGGGCCGCCAAGGCGGCCTGACCCGGAGGCGCTGTCCGGTCAGACGATCGCGCCGACGCAGCCTTCGTCGCCGCCAACCGGCAGTTTCGCGTCGGTCAGGGACAGGGTCCAGCCGTGATGGGTCGCGAGACCCAGCCGGCGGATGCCGCCTCCGTCACCGGCGTCGCCGCCCGCATCGACAATGACCCGCCGTCCGGTCGGCAGGGCCGCGGGATCGATCCGGCCGACGGCCAGCGCCGTGGGCGTATCGCCCCCGAACCCGTCGAAGACGCTCAGCATCGACCATTCGCGACGCAGACCCGTCCACCAGGCGTCATCGGCATTGACCGCCAGCACGGCGACCCCGTGACCTTCGGCGGCCCAGGCGAGGGCCGCCTGCGGATCACGGACCGCGCGCATATCGGCCGCCGCGCCGAAGCGCAGGCGCGCGCCGTCGAACGCACGGGTCGGCTCCACCGGCGACCAGACCTGGACCTTGATCCGGCCCTGACGGGCCAGGCCCCAGCCGACGATCTGCCGCCAGAGGCTTCCGACCGCCTCGTGGTTGTCAGGTCGGGCGCGCTCGAGCATCCGCGCCAGAACGGCCTGTTCGCGGTCGGGCCGCAGCTTCACATGGGGCCCGGCAGGGGCATCCTTGGCCTGGCCGACGCGGGCGGCGATGGCCAGACGGCGTTCGAACAGGGCCAGCAGGTCGTCATCGATCTGGTCGATCTCGTGGCGCAGGGCGGCGAGCGCCATATGCTCGGGCGAGATGTCGGTCGCGACGGGCCAGACTTGCTGGAGGGCGGGCTTGGTACAGGAATTGGACACGGGCGTGGGCTTTCGATTTCGATGAGCGGCAATGAGGATTTTGCGAGCCGCCGCCCCGTCCCGGGGCGGTCGCCGGCGAGGTCGTCAGGACGATGTCCCGAACGCCTCAGCCGGCGTATCGAAAGCCGTAGAAATACAGGTCCGCGGCCGCGTAAGAGCGGGCGAATGCAGTCGCAGCGATGGCTTGCGAACGGACCATGAGCCTCAAAGGACGCACGGATCGTGCTGCGTCAAGCCGCTTTGGTGCTTAACAGGACAAAACGCGTGCGGTTGTCCTCGGAATCCTGGATGTCGTTGCGCAAAATCGACAATCCGTAGACTTCAGCGGCACGCACCGGGGCCACGGCGGCACGGCTGGGATCACCCGCTTCCGCGACCGCGCGGGCAGCCCCGGCGGTGTCAAAGGCCTCGACCGCCGTGATCCCGAGGGCGGCCAGCGAGGCCGGGCACTGCCGCAGGGCCACCGGATGGCTTTCGGCGGTCTTCACCGTCCGCAGGCTCGCTCCGGCCGGAGCCATGAGCGCCAGACGGATGGGCCGCCAGACCTCGGAGACAACCGTCAGGTCCGCTCCTTCGACCAGCGTGGCCGCCGGCTCCACCCGGCCGATGGTGGAGTTCTCGACCGGGATCAGGGCACAACCGACCTCGCCGGCTTTCAGCGCGGCAATGGCGGCCTCGAAGGAGTCATAAGCGACCGCCTCGTCCCAGGGCCGCAGATCAACACAGGCTTCGTGACTGAAGGCCCCCGGCGCGCCCTGATAGGCGCAGCGTCCGCCCCCGGCCCTGCCGACGCCCTCCATCTCAGGCCGCTTCCGACTGGGCGCGCCGCCCGGCCTTCAGCCGCTCGGCGACCAGGAAGGCCAGCTCCAACGCCTGATCGGCGTTCAGGCGCGGGTCGCAATGGGTGTGATAGCGGCTCGACAGGTCGTCCTCGGTCAGGGCCTGCGCTCCGCCGAGACATTCGGTGACATTCTGACCGGTCATCTCCAGATGGACGCCGCCGGGGTGGACCCCCTCGGCCTCGGCCACATCGATGAAGCCCCTCACCTCGCCAAGGATGCGTTCGAACGGTCGTGTCTTGTAGCCGTTGCCGGCCTTCAGGGTGTTGCCGTGCATCGGATCGATCGACCAGACCACGCGCTTGCCGTTCTCCTTCACCGCCCGCATCAGGCGCGGCAGACGGTCTCCGACCTTGTCGACGCCGAACCGGCCGATCAGTGTCAGGCGACCCGGCGTGTTGTCGGGATTGAGCAGGTCGATCAGGGTCAGCAGATCGTCGGGCTCCATGGTCGGCCCGCATTTCAGACCGATCGGGTTCCTGATCCCCCGCGCGAACTCGACATGGGCACCGTCCGGCTGGCGCGTGCGCTCACCGATCCAGACCATGTGGGCCGAGGTGTCGAACCATTCACCGGTCGCGCCGTCGAGGCGGGTCAGGGCGCTCTCAAGGTTCAGCAGCAGGGCCTCGTGGCTGGTGAAGACCTCGACCCGGCTCAGATCCGGATGGCTCTCGGGCGTGACGCCGACGGCCTCCATGAAGGCCAGTGCTTCCGTGATCTTGTCGGCCAGTTCGCGGTATTTGTGGCCATAGGCGCTGTCGGCGGCGAAGCCCATCGTCCAGCGGTGGATGTTGTACAGGTCGGCATAGCCGCCGCCGGCGAAGGCACGCAGCAGGTTCAGGGTCGAGGCCGACTGGTTGTAGGCGCGCAGCAAGCGCTGCGGATCCGGCAGACGCTCTTCCGGCGTAAAGGCCATGCCGTTGATGATGTCGCCGCGGTAGCTGGGCAGTTCCACGCCGTCGATCTGCTCGATCGAGGACGAACGCGGCTTGGCGAACTGGCCGGCGATACGCCCGACCTTCACCACCGGCTTTCGGCCCGCGAACGTCAGGACCACCGCCATCTGCAGGATCAGCCGGAAGGTGTCGCGGATGTTGTCGGTCGAGAACTCCTTGAAGCTCTCGGCACAGTCGCCGCCCTGGAGCAGGAAGGCATTCCCGGCTTCAACCTCGGCCAGTTTGGCGGTCAGCCGCCGCGCCTCGCCGGCGAACACCAGCGGCGGCAGGGCCCGAAGCTCATCCTCGACACGATGCAGCGCATCCATGTCCGGATAGTCCATCGGCATCTGCACGACGGGCTTCGATCTCCAGCTTTCAGGCGTCCAGCGCGTACTCATGCCGCCAAGATAGGCGGATGGTCCTTCCGGGACAATGAACGCGGTGTCGCGATTGTCAGCCCGCCGACATATTCCCGGGCCGCTGCTTCTCTTTCAGCGTCACCAGTTCCTCGGCCATGGTCGGGTGGACCGCGCAGGTCGCGTCCCATTGCGCCTTGGTCAGGCCGGCCTTCACGGCAATGGCGGCCAGCTGGATCATCTCCGGTGCCTCGGGCCCGACGATATGGACGCCGACCACCTTCTGGCTCTGCCCGTCGACGACCAGCTTCATCAGGACCCGCTCATCAGAGCCCGTGAAGGCGTATTTCATCGGACGGAACCGGGTCACATAGACATCGACCTCGCCCGGACAGCTGTGCCGCGCCTCGCTCTCGGTCAGGCCCACGGTACCGACCGGTGGCTGGCTGAACACCGCGCTGGCGACGGCCTCGTAGTCAAAGGCCTGCGGATTGTCGCGATAGACGGTTTCATGGAACGCCACGGCCTCGCGGATCGCCACGGGCGTCAGGTTCATCCGGTCGGTGACGTCGCCGATGGCCCAGATGTTCTCCGCCGTCGTCTTCGAATGAACATCGACCTTGATGGCCCCGTCGTCGTTCAGTTCGACCCCGGCGGTCTCCAGCCCCAGCGCCTTGACGTGTGGCACGCGACCGGTGGCGAACATGACGACGTCCGTCTCGATCTTCATGCCGTTCTCCAGCACGCTGAGCAGGCCGGTCTCCGTCTTTTCGATGCGTTCGTGCTGGCAGCCGAGGATCACCTTGATGCCCCGCTTCTCGATCTCGCCGGCCAGGTGGGCGCGCACGTCGTCGTCGAAGCCGCGCAGGATGTTGGGGCCGCGATAGATCAGCGTCGTCTCGACGCCCAGGCCGGCGAAAATGCCCGCGAACTCCACGGCGATATAGCCGCCGCCGGCGATCAGGATGCGCTTCGGCAGTTCTGGCAGGTGGAAGGCCTCTTCCGAGGTGATGGCGTGTTCGATGCCCGGCAGCCCTTCCGGAACCCAGGGCCGGCCGCCCGTGGCGACCAGGATCTTCTCCGCCGTGATCGTCTGGTCCTTGCCGAGGATTTCGACCGTGTGCGCGTCCTTGAGCACCGCACGCCCGTGAACCAGATCGACGCCTGCCTTGCCCAGGTTGGCGGCATAGATGCCGGACAGGCGGGCGATCTCCACATCCTTGGCCTGGAGGAATTTGGGCCAGTCGAAACTGGCCTCGACGGTCCAGCCATACCCTTCCGCCGTATGGAACTGGTGGGCGAAGTCGCTGGCCATGACCATGAATTTCTTGGGCACGCAGCCGCGGATCACGCAGGTGCCGCCGACCCTGTGCTCCTCGGCGATGGCGACCCGTTTGCCGCCGAGCGCCGTCAGCCGCGCCGCCCTCACACCGCCCGAGCCGGCGCCGATGACGAACAGGTCGTAGTCGTAGGTGTCAGACACGGCGCATTTCCCGGATGGTTCGCCGTGGCAGGTAGCCATCCGTTCCCCGACCGGCAAGTCGCCCCGCGCCGGAATAGCCGCGCGCGCCCGTACAAGACCTCGTCCGGCCGTGTCGTGCGGACCGCAATTCACCACAGAGACGGCAATCCGCGCCGTTTCGCGTTGACCGTGTCCGTCCCGCTCTCCTTAGTGCCGCAAGAGTTTCAAATCAGGGCAAGCATGATGATCGAACTGTTCCTGGCGGGCGCGCTGCTCCTGTCGCCGCCCCAGACACCCCCCGCCAGCCAGGACCCGGTTCAGCTGGAAGACGTCATTGTCTCCGGCCGCACGCTGGACACCCTGATCCGCGATTTCGTGGGCGAGGTGGCCGAGCCCAATCGCAACCGTGGCCTTGCCCGCTGGAATGATCGCGTCTGTGTCGGCGTGGCGAATCTTGATGGAGAGATCGCCCGCTACCTGTCCGACCGGATTTCGACCGTCGCCACCGACCTCGGTCTTTCCGTGGGCGGACCCGGCTGCACCCCCAATATCATGGTCATCGCGACCGCCGACGCCGGCGACCTCGCCCGTCAGCTCACCGAGGAACGCCGCCGCGCCTTCCGCATGGGTGGTGCCGGCATGGACCGGGGCGGGGCGGCCCTGCGCGACTTCGTCGAGACGGACCGGCCCGTGCGCTGGTGGCAGATGGCCATCCCGGTGGATTCCGAGACCGGCGACATCGCGGTCCGCATTCCCGGCGTCTGCACGGGTGCCTGCGTCAGTGCCAGCGACTACGCCCCACAGATCGCCGTCGCCTCGGCCTCCCGCCTGACCACCCAGATCGTCGACAACCTGACCCGCGCCATCGTCATCGTCGACGTCGACCAGGTGTCGGAGGTCTCGGTGCTTCAACTGGCCGACTATATCGCCATGGTGTCGCTGGCCCAGATCGACCCAAAGGCCGACACCAGCGGCTACGCCACCATTCTCAATGTCTTCGACGCGCCCGAGGTCAGCGACAGTCTGACGGACTGGGACCTGGCCTATCTTGATGGCCTCTACGACGCCGAGCGCAACCATCTGGCGACCCAGGCGGATCGCAATGAGATCGCCAATTCGATCCGGCGGTCCCACGAGCGGCTGCGCGATGAAGAGGCCGAAGAGCCCGCCCCGCAACAGTAGGCCGGCCTCAGGGCGTCAGCACCTCGACCCCGTCGTCCGTGCCGATGATCGCCTCGTCCGCAAGGTCGAGGAACAGGCCGTGTTCGACCACGCCAGTGATCAGCTTCAGATCATCGGCCAGCCGCACCGGGTCGTGGATGGCGGCGCATTTCGCGTCGTAGATCAGATTGCCGCCGTCGGTGCGCACCAGCCCGCGCTCGGCCGTCCGCACCCGCGCCGGCATGGCGATGTCATGGTCGGCGAGGACGTCGGCGATGCGGTTGGCCGTGGTCTTGTGGCCGAAGGCGACCACCTCGATCGGCAAGGCGAAGGCACCCAGCACAGGCACCACCTTGGCCTTGTCCGCGATGACGATGCAGCGGGCCGAGGCCTCCCACACCAGTTTCTCGCGCAGCAGGGCAGCCCCGCCGCCCTTGATCAGAGCCAGCCCCGGCCCGACCTCGTCGGCGCCGTCGACCGTCAGGTCGATACGCGGCGTGTCCTCCAGCGTCGACAGGGTCAGGCCCAGGTCGCGCGCCAGTTCGGCGGTGGCTTCGGACGTGGGCACACAGCGCAGCCCGTCCAGCCCGCGCGCCGCCAGCGCCTTGACGAACCAGGCCGCGGTCGAGCCGGTGCCGAGGCCGACGACCATGCCCGCCTCGACGCGCAGGGCGGCGGCTTCGCCGGCGTGGCGCTTCTGATCGTCCGCGCTCATTTCGCTTTCGCCGCCTTCTTCGCCCGCATGGTTTCCATGAAGCGCGCGGCCCAGCCTGCCTTGGCCGTCTGGACGCCCCGCGCCAGGGCCAGATCGCCCGGCGCGACATCGGCGGTGACCACCGACCCTGATCCGACCATCGCGCCCGCGCCGATCGTCACCGGCGCCACCAGCGAGCTGTTCGAACCGACGAAGGCCCCCTCTCCCACCGTCGTGCGGTGTTTGAAGAAGCCGTCGTAGTTGCAGAAGATCGTGCCCGCGCCGATGTTGGCCTTCGCCCCCACCTCGCCGTCGCCCAGATAGGACAGGTGGTTGGCCTTGGCGCCCTTGCCCATGCGGACGTTCTTCACCTCGACGAAGTTGCCGACCTTGGCCCCCTCGCCCAGGTCCGCGCCGGGACGAAGCCGGGCATAGGGCCCGACCTCGGCGCCGGCGGCGACCGTCGCCCCCTCGATGTGGCTGAAGCTGCGGATGCGGGCCCCGCTCGCGATCTTCGCGCCGGGTCCGAACACGACAAAGGGCTCGATCGTCGTTCCGCCGCCGACCTCGGTGTCGAACGAGAAATGCACCGTCTCGGGTGCCGGCATGGTCACGCCCGCGGCGAGAAACGTCTCGCGCTGGACCTTCTGGAACAGGGCCTCGGCCACGGCCAGCTCGGCCTGGGCGTTGACCCCCATGACCGCGTCCTCATCCGCGAACACGGTCCGGGTCGGTTCGCCACGGGCCCGGGCCAGCGCCACCACGTCGGTCAGATAGTATTCGCCCTTGGCGTTGTCGTTCCTGACCTCGGCCAGCAGGTCGAACAGCAGGGCCGCCGGTGCGGCCATGACGCCCGAGTTGCAGGCGGTGACCTTCAGTTGGTCGGGCGAGGCTTCCTTGTGCTCGACAATCGCCTCCAGCCCCCCGTCGGCGTCAACCATCAGGCGGCCGTAGCCGCTCGGGTCGCGCGCCTCGAACCCGACCACGGTCACGCCGGCGGTCACACCGAACACCGGCTCGATGTCGGCGGCCTTCAACAGCGGCACATCGCCATAGGTGATCACGACCTGGCCGGCGAACCCCGCCAGCGCGGCCTCGGCGGCCCGCACCGCATGGCCGGTGCCGATCGGCGGATCCTGCACGGCGATCGCCGCCTCGCCCAGCCGCTTGACCACATGGGCGCGGACCTCGGGTGAGTGATTGCCCACCACCACCACGATCCGCTCGCACCCGAGCGCCTCGGCCGCATCGATGGCGTGATCCAGCATGGCGCGGCTGCCGACCGGGTGCAGCACCTTGGGCAGGGGCGACTTCATCCGCGTGCCCTGTCCGGCGGCGAGAATGATGGCGGCCCTCGGACCGGAAGATAGGGGAGTGCTGGTCATGAATCAGTCCGGCGGCTAGTCGTCGCCAGCGGTCTAGCCCATCCTGGCGACCGACGGGAGATGCCGATGAGCGCGCGCGACCTCGAGGGCTGGACCATCGCCTTCGATCTGGACGGGACCCTTGTGGACTCCGCGCCGGACCTGATCGGCACCCTGAACCGCATGCTGGCACCGCGCGGCTATCCGGCCGTGCCCCTCTCCTCCGCCCGCCATCTGGTCGGCCACGGTGCCCGCGCCCTGCTCCGCCACGGCTTCACGGAGGCCGGTGCCGTCTGGGACGAGGCCGCCGAGCCCGAACTCTTCGACCATTTCATCGAGGACTATGTCGCCCACATCGCCGACGACAGCCGCCCGTTTGAGGGCGTGGTTGAGACGCTGGACCATCTCGCGACTCGCGGCGCCCTGCTCTGCGTGGCCACCAACAAGCGCACCGACCTTGCCGAGGCCCTGATCGGCGCGCTCGATCTGACGCGTCACTTCGTCGTGGTCGCGGGGCCCGACCGTGTCAGCGCCCGCAAGCCCGACGGGGCTCACGTCCGCGAGGCGGTCCTGCTGGCCGGCGGTGATCCTGAACGGGCCGTGATGGTCGGCGACGCCACCACCGACACCGGCAGCGCCAGGGCGGCCGGCGTGCCCTGTGTGGTCGCCGGCTTCGGCTACAATGACGTGCCGCTCGCGGACCTGGGCGGGGACATCGTCATCGACTGCTTCTCCGATCTGATCGCGGCGGTCGCGACCTTGCAGCAGGCGGCGACAGGGACGACCGCCCCCGCCATCTGACACCTTGCGCGCTGCGAACGCGCGGGCTATGTCGCCGCCTCCGCGATAGATGGATGCGTAGCTCAGCGGGAGAGCACCTCGTTCACACCGAGGGGGTCACAGGTTCAATCCCTGTCGCATCCACCATTCCTTCCTCAATGCACCGAATGGCGGACCCGGCTTCCGGGTCGATCCCGCTCGGGGACGCGCTGTCGACCTTTGGAAACCTGCCCGGCTCACGCCACCGCGTCTGCTCCGGAGGCGGCGGCCGTGTCGAGCAGGGCCTGCATAAGCAGGCCCACCTGAATCGGCTTGGCGACCAGGCCTGAGAAGCCCGCCGCCTCGTACTCGGGCAGTTGATGGGTCATGGTGTTCGCCGTCAAAGCGACAATGGGCGTCGCACTACGCCGGGTCTCGGCCTCCTGCATCCGGATGAGCCGGGTGGCCTCCACCCCGCCCATCACCGGCATCTGGATATCCATCAGGATGACGTCCCAGGGCTGTCTGGCCCAGGCATCCACGGCCTCGCGACCATTTTTGACGACCGTCGCGGTGACGCCGAACTGCTCAAGGATCGTCCGGAGAACGAGCTGGTTGACGTCATTGTCCTCGGCCGCGAGCACACGCAGGCTGCCCAGCGAGAAGGTCTCGGATTGTGCGTCCTCAACAGGCTCGGTCACGGGTTCCGGGTCGCCCGTGCGGACAACCTGAAGCCTGACCGTGAATCGGGAGCCTTCTCCCGGCTGGCTTTCCACCCTGATCGAGCCCCCCATCAGGGCGGCAAGATCGCGGGCGATGGACAGGCCAAGGCCTGTTCCACCGAAGCGTCGGTTGATCGAAGTGTCCGCCTGATTGAATTCGCGGAAGATTTCCAACAATTTGTCAGGAGCGATACCGATACCTGTATCGGTGACCACGATCTCGAGTCCCCCCTCGATCGAATGCGCCCTGATCTCCACGCTTCCGGATTCGGTGAACTTCAGGGCGTTCGAGACGAGATTATAGACGATTTGCCGGATGCGGGTCGGGTCGCCGATGTACCGGCCCTGGATCGCCTCGATGTCGAGGCGCATGGACAATCCCTTCTTGTTGGCCAGGGCGGTGAAGGCCGAGTGGGCCCCGCTCAACACCTCGCCCATGTCGAAGGGGATCGACTCCAGCTCGATTTTCCCCGCCTCGATACGAGACAGGTCCAGCAAATCGTTGAGGATGGCGAGCAGGCCCTCACCGGACTGCTGCACGATGTCGAGCCTGGAGAGGGTCTGCTCTTCCGACGTGTCGCGGATCATGACCTGGGTCATGCCAAGGATACCATTCAGCGGCGTGCGGATCTCGTGACTCATGACCGACAGGAAGGTCGACTTGGCAAGGCTGGCGGCCGTCGCCTCGTCCCGGGCACGCCGCAGGTTTTCAATCGTTTCCTGCAACTCGGCCATCAAGGTCTTCTGCAGGCTGATCGCCGTGCCGACGGCCAGGGACTGATCGGCTATGGAAAAATCCCTCACCGTCAGGCCGAGCTCGCCCCAGGCTGCGGCCCGCCCCGGGGAGTGGCTCAAACAGAATACAAAGCCGAACGCCTGTTCGACCACGCAGCCCGACAGTTGAAGCCGGCCGTCGATCGACCTGATCTGGACCGGAGTCTGGTCGCGCACCAGGGTGCGCGCGTCCGGGGTCGCAACGGGGCGGTCAAAGATGAACCATCTGTCCAGTCGATCGCCGGGAAGCAGGTCGGGCAGAAATCTCGAGATGGATCGGCCGACGCCCTGAATGGCGAACGCCTCGTCGGTCACCAGATAGCAGGGGAAGAAGTTTTCAAAATCCCCGCCGGCCAGAACCACATCCATCGCTATTCTTCCACCGGCGGATCAAACGTCACGGTGAAAAGCCTGGCCGCGCCGTCCATCCCGGAGAAGACGACGGATCCCGGCTGGTTGAACCGGATCAGCAGGCCTTCAAGCAGGCCGGAGACAAAGCTCTCAAGGCCCTCCCGCTTGGAGTAATAGGCCAGATGAATCGACCGCTCATCCTGGGAGACGACCACGAATTGCGGAAGCTGGGCATCCGGCAGGGCGATCTGGATACTCGCGTGCATCCGGTCGAGGTTTGTCAGGGCTTCCAGAAGAGATCCGCCGAGGATCGCCATGACGTTGGAATAGAGCCCCTGGTCGGCGGCCTTGACCCAGTGATGGCCGAAAGCCTGCAGCGTCTGGTCAACCGTGAGGCCCGCCGTGGCGGCCGCCGCACCAATCAGCCTGAAGGTCGTCTCATCGGGATAGGGTTGGGCGCTGACGAAGTCTCCATCATCAAGCTTGGCGGACTGAAGGATCTGATCCCAGGCGGCCGGTCCGAACTGCTCGAGCACCATGGCTCGTGCCGACTTGTGGATCATTCCAAACATCAGTGCCCCTCTGGCCTGGACCGGAAGCTTAGCTATTGGAACCCAATTCTTAATTTAGCGACAAGGCCCGCACGAGGTAAGTTGATACCGGCGTTCTCCGGAACCTGCCCCCGGCGACACCCGCAGAAATCCCCAAACTCGGTGCCAAGCCGAGGACCCGGACACGCGAGGGGCGACGTAGCACGCCCCCCCCCCGGACACCGACGGTTCCCGCGCCGTCGGTCAGACCTCTTCAGACCGGCCCCTGAGGCTGGTTTCGAAATCCATGAAGATGTCGATCAGCTCGGACGGGCTCGGTGCCGGGGCCCTCGGCCGGAAGCGGAAATTCCAGAAGCTGACGACGTGCTGGATGGCACCGAGCTGCTCGCCCAGGCGCGCGAACAGCGCGGGCGCCTTGAGCAGGAAGTCCCGGAAGATCAATGGATTGCCGTTCTCCGTCAGACCCGCATAGGCCTCGTCATAGATTTTCATCGTCTGGCGGGTCTCTGCCCGCGCCCGCTTGATCTGTCCGCTGACCACCTCGCGGCTGCGGGCGATATATTCCCGGGCGTCACCATCCATGGACCCGACCGGCTTGATGCTGGCGACCTTGGACAACACGCCGGCGACATCCTCCGCCATGCTGCCGAGCGTCCATTTGAAGTAGAGGAACCCCTTCCAGCAGAAGATGCCCTCCTCATACTGCTCCGGGCTGAGCCTCAGAACCTCGCCCAGGCCGACCATCCGGTCACCCGGCGCATTGGAGAGGATCTTGGCGGCCATCCGGGCAACGGCACCGGTCGAGGCCTTGGTCCCGCCGAGACTGAGCTGGACCAGGGGTTCGATCTCGCCCTGGACGAAACTCAGCATCTTCTGCATGTCGGCATCGCTGATGGCGAAGTAGCAGGGTGCCGGCACGATGCCGGCCCGGCTCAGCTGTTCCCGCAAAAGAAATGGATCCAGCGACGGCAACTCGTCGAGAAGCTGCAGGGTCCGGAAATCGGGGTGATCCACGGTGACCCCGAACACCTCCTTGAGAATGGGGGCGTAGTCGGTCTGGCCCACAAAGACGAAGCGGCCGCCGGCCTTCAGTTCGCGTCCGTCGATCGGCACAACAATCTTGGTCGCGACCCGGCGGTGGCCCCGGAACTGGTCGGTCTCGTTGCGACGCAGCCGGTGCTTTATCAGCAGCGCCTGGTTCAGTCCCGGGCTCTGGAACAGCGGCTCCTCGCGCCATGCCGCCGTATGGCCATGAACCTTGGAGATCTGGAACAGGTTCAGCACCCGCGCGGTCGAGGCCGACTTCTCCAGAAACTCGAGGCTGCGAACAGCGCGATCCGACATAGCAGCCTTTCAGGCGCGCCCAGGGGCCCCTTCCTGCAGGCGGGATGTTTTCCAGAATGATAATGGCCGGGCATCCCCGCCAGTAAAACGACCAGGGAGCCGGCGGCACGGAGGACGAACCGGGGCAGAGGCTCTGCCCGCAGGCACTCCAATTGGTAAAGCCGCGCAACGTCCTGTATGGGGCGCAGCCTCAATTCGGCGGCTTTCACCATTCCGCCGTTATTTCCCCTCATACGCCGCCGTCCGCCGCCTTCTGCGCCGACCGTTCGCGCGCTGAATCGTGCTATTGGACCGCCCCATGCCCTTCCCCGCCAGTCATCCCGCGCTCGACCGCGCCCTTTCCGAACGCGGCTATGCCGAGCCCACGCCGGTACAATCCGCCGTGCTGGAGGCCGAACCGGGCCGCGATCTGCTGGTCTCTGCCCAGACCGGTTCGGGCAAGACCGTCGCCTTCGGTCTGGCCCTCGCCCCCACCCTGCTGGGTGAGGCCGAGAAATTCGCCGAGTTCGGCGCGCCTGTGGCCCTGGTCATCGCCCCGACCCGCGAACTGGCCCTGCAGGTCTCGAACGAGCTGCAATGGCTCTACGCCAAGACCGGTGCCCGGATCGTCTCCTGCGTCGGCGGCATGGACCCCAAGGTCGAGCGCCAGGCGCTGAACCGCGGCTGTCACATCGTGGTCGGCACGCCCGGCCGTCTGCGCGACCACCTCGAGCGCGGCTCGCTCGACCTGACGACCCTGCAGGCCGTCGTGCTCGATGAAGCCGACGAAATGCTCGACATGGGCTTCCACGAGGACCTGACCTTCATCCTCGAAACGGCCCCGGCCGAGCGCCGCACGCTGATGTTCTCGGCCACCCTGGCGCGCGACATCGTGCAGCTGGCCAAGACCTATCAGAAGGACGCGCTGCGGATCGACACGGTCGCGGGCAACGCCTCGCACGCCGACATCGAATACAAGGCCATCCGCGTCGCCCCGAACGAGGTCGAACTGGCCGTCGTCAACGTGCTTCGCTATTTCGAGGCCCCCGGCGCGCTGGTGTTCGCCAATACGCGCGAGCGGGTGAAACACCTGACCTCGTCCCTGCGCGAGCGTGGCTTCTCCGTCGTCGGCCTGTCCGGCGAACTGACCCAGAGCCAGCGTTCGGAGGCCCTGCAGGCCCTGCGCGACGGCCACGCCCGCGTCTGCGTCGCCACCGACGTCGCCGCGCGCGGCCTCGACCTGCCCGATCTGGGGCTGGTCATCCACGCTGAGATCCCGGTCAACAAGGCCGGCCTGCTGCACCGCTCGGGCCGTACGGGCCGCGCCGGCAAGAAGGGCGTCTCCGTCCTGCTGGTCAGCTACACGCGCCGCCGCAAGGTCGAGCTGATGCTGCAATCGGCCTCGATCAAGGCCGAATGGAGCGGCCCGCCCTCGGCCGAGATGATCCTCGCCAACGACCAGGCCCGCATGCTGGCCGACCCGGTTCTGATCGCGCCGGTCGAGGACGAAGCCGTCCTGGCCCTCGGCAAACAGCTTCTCGAGAAGAGCTCGCCGGAACAGATCGCGGCCGCCCTGATCCGCCTCTACCAGCAGAAACTGCCCGCCCCGGAAGACGTCTACGACGACGACCGGATGAAGCGTCAGCAGGAGACCGGCAAGAACGACAAGGGCCAGCCGGATGTTCCGTACACGGACTTTGCCCGCGGCGGCGACATGGTCTGGTACCGGATCAACATCGGCCGCGACAAGAACGCCGACCCGAAATGGCTGATGCCGACCATCTGCCGGCTGGGCCATGTCACGAAGCGCGACATCGGCTCGATCAAGATCTTCGAGCGCGAGACCAAGTTCGAGATCACCCAGGAGATGCAGGCAAAGTTCGAGGCCGCCGTGGCCCTCGGCCTCGAGGACGGCGTCAAGATCGATCCGGCGGTCAAGCCCGGCCCGTCCGAGAAGCCCGTCAGCCGCTGGGACAAGAAGCCCGCCGGCGACCGCCCCTCGGGCGACCGTCCGGAGCGCAAGCCCTGGAAGGCCCGCGAGGAAGGCGGCGACAAGCCGGCCTGGAAGCCGCGCGAGGACCGGCCCGAAGGCGCGAAGAAGCCGTGGGTCAAGCGTGAGGACTCCGCCCCCGCCGCCGAGGGCAAGAAGCCCTGGGTCAAGCGCGAGGAGACCGGCGAAAAGCCTGCGTGGAAGGCCCGCGAGGACCGTCCGCAGGGTGAGAAGAAGCCGTGGGTGAAGCGGGACGACGCCCCTGCCCCGGCCGCCGAAGGCAAGAAGCCCTGGGTCAAGCGCACGCCGACCGATCCGACGCCGGACGGCAAGAAGCCGTGGGTGAAGAAGCCGCCGGTTGAGGGCAAGACGCCCTGGACGCCGCGCTCCGACGCCGAGACCGCCCCTGCCGCCGCCGCCGGCGATCGCCCCTGGAAGGGCAAGCCCAAGGGCGGCGATCGTCCGTGGGCCGCAAAGGACGCGCGCGGCAAGCCGGCCGGAGCCAAGCCGCCGTACAAGGCCAAGGGGCCGCGCTGACAGGACCCGACTGCTGCGCGCGAAGGATTGATCGCGCGATGTAACCGTTTACGGTGACCGCAAAACCCGGCCTCAAGGCGCGCGACGCGCGTCTGGCCAAACAAGAAGCTGCGGGCAGGAAAACATGGCGGACGTCCGGCTGACCGGCGTGACCAAGAGCTTCGGGACCACCCAGGTTCTGAAAGGCGTCGACCTCGAGATCGCCGACGGCGAGTTCGTGGTCTTCGTCGGGCCGTCGGGCTGCGGCAAGTCCACCCTGCTGCGCACCATCGCGGGTCTGGAAGAGGCGACCGGCGGCGACATCGCCATCGGCGGCAAGGTCGTCAACGACCTGTCGCCGTCCGACCGGGGCATCGCCATGGTGTTCCAGTCCTACGCCCTCTATCCGCACATGAGCGTTTACGAGAACATGGCCTTCGGCCTGAAGCTGGCCAAGGCGGACAAGGCCGAGATCGACCGGCGCGTGCGCGGGGCGGCCGAGACGTTGAACATCACCGACTATCTGGACCGCAAGCCCAAGGCCCTGTCCGGCGGCCAGCGCCAGCGCGTCGCCATCGGCCGGGCCATCGTGCGCGAGCCGCAGGTCTTCCTGTTCGACGAGCCCCTGTCCAACCTCGACGCCGCCCTGCGGGTGCGGATGCGCTATGAGTTCGCCAGCCTGCACGAGCGGCTGAAAACGACCATGGTCTATGTCACCCACGACCAGGTCGAGGCCATGACCCTGGCCGACCGGATCGTGGTGCTGAACGCCGGCCGGATCGAACAGGTCGGCAAGCCGATGGAGCTGTATGAGCGGCCGCGGAACCTTTTCGTGGCCGAGTTCATCGGCAGTCCGAAGATGAACCTGCTGCCCGCCGAGATCGTCACAGGGACGGCGAAAGGCGCGACCGTGCGCACCGCCGCCGGTGACCGCCTGAAGGTGGCCGTCAACGCGGCCCGGGCCAGGGTGGGCGACAGGGTCACGCTCGGCGTGCGGCCCGAGCATCTGACGACCGCCGGCAAGGGCGACGTGATCTCGGCGGAAGTCGTCTTCGTCGAGACCCTCGGTCATGCCACCTATGCCTATCTGACCGCGGGCGAGGAGCCGGTCACGGTCCTGCTGCCCGGCGATGTGCGGCCGGCCACGGGCGAGACCCTGAGCCTCAGGGTTCCGGCGGATCAGGCGCATCTGTTCGACGCCGACGGCGAGGCTTTCGATCGGCTGCAGGCCTGAGGCGTGTTGCGTCGCACAACGCAACGCTTCTAGATGGTCCGATGCCCGCCCCGGCCACACTCACCGTCGACCTGAACGCCCTCGCTGCGAATTTCCGCACGCTGGAGGGGGTCGGCGGCGTGCCCGTGCATCCGGTGGTCAAGGCTGACAGCTACGGCCTCGGGGCCGCGGCCTGCGCCGGGCGGCTGATGGCCGAGGGTGCCCGCACCTTCTTCGTGGCCCGGACCGCCGAAGGCGAGCGGCTGCGCGCGGCCCTGGGCGCCGAACCGGCTATCTATGTGCTGGACGGCTGCCTGCCCGGACGCGCGGCCCGACTCCGGGCCGCAGCCCTTCGCCCGGTGCTCAACGCCGACGCACAGTTGGCCGAATGGCGCGCCGCAGGCGGCGGGCCCTGTGGGGTGCAGATCGACACGGGTATGAACCGGCTCGGCTTCCGCACGGAGGCCGCGCCCGAGCCGTTCGAAGGGCTCGAACTGGTGCTCAGCCACCTCGCCTGCGCCGATGACCCGGCAGAGCCCATGAACGCGCGCCAGCGGGACGCCTTTGCCGCGGCCTCGGTCCGCTACCCCGGCGTCGTGCGGTCGTTCGCCAACTCCGGTGGCGTCTTCCTCGGTGCCGACTATGCCTTCGACGCGACACGACCCGGCATCTGCCTTTACGGCGGCGGGCCCGAAGGTCGCCCTGACGCCCGCATCCGACCCGTCGCAACGCTGGAGGCGGAGGTATTGCAGCTGCACGCGGTGCCCGCCGGCGAGACCGTCGGCTATTCGCGCGGCTTCACGGCGGCGCGACCGACCCGGATCGCCACCTGCGCCGCCGGATACGCCGACGGCGTCATGCGCAGCTACAGTCCGCGGGGTCAGGTCTTCGTGGCCGGCGAACTGCGCCCGATCGTCGGACGCGTGTCGATGGACGCCTGCGCGGTCGACGTGACCGGGCTGGACGTCGCCGTCGGCGACCGGGTCGAGCTGTTCGGCGCCAACCGGCTGCTGGACGACGCCGGCGCCGCCGCCGGCACGATCGGCTATGAACTGATCAGCGCGATCAATACGCGGGTGCCGCGCGTCTACGTCGGCTGAGACGCCTCAGCGCGCGTCCCGGACGACCGCGCCACCCTTGATCACCACGGGCACCGCCTCGAGCATCCGCACGTCGGCGAGCGGATCACCGGAGACCGCAATAAGGTCGCCGTAGCGGCCGGTCACGATCGCCCCCACGTCGCCTTCCCGACCGAGCGCCTGGGCGGCGTTCCAGGTCGCCGAGCGGATCGCCTCGGCGGGGGTCATGCCGTATTCCACCATGATGGCGAACTGCCGCGCGTTCTGGCCATGCGGATAGATGGCGGCGTCGCTGCCGAAGATCATCCGGGCACCGGCGCGGTGGGCGGCGCGGAAATTGTCGCGCTGCAGCTGGCCGATCTCGCGGTCCTTGCGCAGATTGTCCTCGGTCACGCCGAACTCGGTGCCCGTCGCCTGGGTGAAGTCCGTGTTGTAGATGTCCATCGACAGCCAGGTCCCGTGCTGGACCGCCAGCCGGATGCCCTCGGCGTCGATCAGCGAGGCGTGTTCGATGGTGTCGATGCCGGCGCGGATGGCGTCGCGGATGCCCGAGGCACCGTGCGCATGGGCGGCGACCCGCAGGCCCCACATATGCGCCTCGTCAGCGACGGCGGTCAGTTCGGCCAGGGTCATCTGCTGCTGGCCCGGCTCGGTGTTGCGCGAGAAGACGCCGCCGGTGGCGCAGATCTTGATCACCTGGGCGCCGTATTTGCGCACCTCGCGGACGGCGTGGCGGGCATTCTCGACGCCGTCGGTGTTGTACGCATTGGCCTGGTTCAGCGAACGCGGCATGCCGGTGATGTCGCAATGGCCACCCGTGGCACCGAACGAGACGCCCGCCGGAACGACCCGGGGTCCCTCGACGAAACCGCCGTCAATGGCCTGTCGCAGGGCGACGTCGGCAAAATCCGGCCCGCCGAGGTTCCGCACCGTGGTGAAGCCCGCCATCAGATTGGCGCGGGCATGGCCGACCTGCAGGATGGTCCCGAAGTCGTCCGCGTAGTCCAGCTCGTTCCAGCCCGAGACATAGGGCGTCGAGGCCAGATGGACGTGCATGTCGATCAGGCCCGGCAGCAGGGTCAGGCCCGGCAGGTCGAGCCGGCGGGCGTCAGCCGGCAGATCCGCGGGCGCGGACGTCCCGACCGAGACGATCCGCCCATCGGTGACCACGACCACGGGATTGTCGACGTAGCGACCACGCTCGACATCGACCATCCGGGCCGCGGTTACGACGAGGGTGTCGGCGAAGGCGGGCGTCGCAAGCGCGAGCGAAAGCGCGACGGCGGCGGCCAGACGATTCAGCATGGTGGGTCTCCCTGTGGCGGCGAAGCTGGCATGGCGGGACCGCCGGAGCAACCGAGGCCCGGAAGGTCCTTCCCCCATTTCAGGGGGAAGGACCTGGTCGAGCTTACCCGCCCCGGCCGCCGTGCTTCGCATACTCCAGCCGCGCCACGGTCCGGTTGTGAACCTCGTCGGGGCCGTCGGCGATGCGCAGGGTGCGGACCATGGCGTACATTTCTGCCAGGGGCGTGTCGGCCGAGACCCCTGCCCCGCCGAACGCCTGGATAGCGTCGTCGATGATCTGAAGCGCCATGCGCGGCGCCGCGACCTTGATCTGGGCGATCTCCGACTTGGCGTTTTTCGCCCCGGCCTCGTCCATCATCCATGCGGCCTTGAGCACGAGCAGCCGGCACATCTCGATATTGGTGCGGGCCTCGCCAATGCGCTGCTCCCAGACCGAATGCTCGGCCAGCGCCTTGCGGAAGGCGGTGCGCGACAGCAGGCGCTGGACCATCAGCTCCAGCGCCCGTTCGGCGATGCCGATGACGCGCATGCAGTGATGGATACGGCCCGGCCCGAGGCGGCCCTGGGCAATCTCGAAGCCCCGGCCCTCGCCGGCGATCAGGTTCTCGACCGGGACGCGGACGTTCTCCAGCACCACCTCGGCGTGGCCGATCGGCAGCTCGTCATAGCCGAACACGGACAGCATCCGCGCGACGCGGAAGCCGGGGGTGTCCGTCGGGACGATGATCTGGGACTGCTGGGTGTGCACCGAAGCGTCGGGGTCGGTCTTGCCCATGACGATGGTCACGGCGACGTTCGGGTGCGCCATATTGGTCGACCACCATTTGCGGCCGTTGATCACATAGTGGTCGCCGTCGCGTTCGATCCGGGTCTGGATGTTGGTGGCGTCCGAGGAGGCGACCTCGGGCTCGGTCATCAGGAAGGCCGAGCGGATCTCGCCGGCCATCAGCGGCTTGAGCCATTTCGCCTGCTGGGCCTCGTTCCCGTACATATGGAGGACTTCCATATTGCCGGTGTCGGGGGCGTTGCAGTTGAACACCTCGGCCGACCACAGATGGCGGCCCATCAGTTCGGCCAGCGGCGCGTATTCGAGATTGGTCAGCCCGGCCCCGTGGTCGCCGGGCAGGAACATGTTCCACAGTCCGGCCTCGCGCGCCTTCGCCTTCATCTCCTCCATGGCCGGCGGCTGGCGCCGGGGGTTCTCGCGGACCTGGGCGCGGTATTCCTCCTCGCGCGGCAGGACATGGTCGTCGAGGAAGCGCTTGACCCGCTCCTGCCAGTGCAGGGCCTTGTCGCTGTGGCGGAATTCCATGGTCTTGCTCCGGAGATGAAAACGGCGCGACCCCTCTGCGGGACCGCGCCGTGGGATGCCTTGCTTCAGATCACACTCAGCGCTTCAGCAGCGGGGCCAGCTTCTGGGCGATCATCATGTCGCCGGCGATCTTCAGCTTGCCCTGCATGAAGGCCATCATCGGATCCAGCGTCCCGGCCGACAGGGCCATGAAGTCGTCCCAGTTGATCGAGACGGTCGCGTCGGCGGGCTTGTCTTCGTTGGTCACCGAGTTCGGAACCGAGGCACCGTCGATGAAAATCTTGCCGACATCGCCCAGATCGATCTTCACGGTCTTGCCCAGACCCGAGTTATCGCCAACGGCGCCGCGGATGTGTTCGGTGACTTGAGCCAGGTCGGCCATGAGCGCTTCTCCGTATTGCGCGATCCCCGGTCGGCCGGTGATCGGATTGAGCCTTCGACCTAGACCGCGCCCGGGCGGCTGCCAAGGTCACGCCGGGTCAAGTTGACGGGACAATGTGTGAGCGCGGGGACATTTCGCGGCGAAATATCGCGGCGGGAGCGCGAGTTTTTCCCCTCCGGAGCGAACAAATCGCGCGTGCGGGGAAGGACGCGCAGCGGCCGCAACAATCCGGCCACCGCCGGGGAAGGGTCGCCTTGCCAAGCCGTTAAGGTTACCATAACGATGATACTTGGGTTCCTGGCTCTGGGGTTGTTCAGGGCCACGTCTCGACTGGATTTGGGGAGCTAAAGTGAAACACATAGTCATCGCCGCCTTCGGCGCTCTGCTGGCCACGGCCGGCAGTGCCGGAACGACAGTCGCCCAGGACCGGAGCTACGGTCCGCCGCCGCCGCCGCCGTGCTGCGTCCCGCCGCCGCCGTGCCGCGACGGAGGCCCTCGTGACGCCTATGGGGTCTGTGTCTGCGACTACGAGGTCGATTTCTACCGGCCCACGACGCCGTGGACCGTCGTTCGCGCCGGCGGACCGGGTGTCCGCGTTCGCGGCCGGCCGGTGACCATCGCCTCGGGCCGGATCGATATCCAGGGCCCGCCGATCTACGTCGAGGCTCCGCCGATCCGCATCCAGGCGCCGCAGATCTACCTGCACGCTCCCGAAGTGCACATCAGCCCGTCCGATGTCACCGTCGAGCCGCCGGAAATCCACTTCTCCGACTGCGAGGACCTGCACGAGTGCGCGCCCGTGAGCCGCGACTACGCACCGGGCCGTTCCGGCGACGGCGAGCGGGGCTAGGAACCGGATCAGGACCGACCGGACCCCGTCCGGCCGGTCCGTCCTCCATCAAAAGCAAAGGCCCGCGCCGCAAGGCGTCGGGCCTTTGTCTTGCCGGATGTTCCCGGTCCGACGTCAGTTCGGGTCGGGGGCGACCTCTGCGGTGGCGGGTCCGGCCGCACAGAAATTCATGTTCCGCACCTCCCATGCCAGCGCCATGTCAGCGCCGGCCAGGGCGGCCCGAACAGCCTCATCGCATTTCCCCTCGCTCAACAGCCGGGTGACGTCGCTCCGGAGCGCCGCGCGGACATTGGCGGCGTCACGCAGCGCCCGGGCCTCACGGCGGTCATCCGGCAAGCACAGGGACAGCCAGGACGCATCGGCGCAGCGCGCAATCAGCCGCGCCTGCCGGTCCGCCTCCGCCGAACTGGTCTCGGCCGGCGGCACCAGGGCGGGAACAGTCGCTGGCAGGGGGGCGGAAATCACGGGCGGGCCGGTCATGACCACGGCTCCGGACGGCGACGGTCGCAGGATCACCGGCGGCATCCGGCAGACCCAGCCCTCCGGCGTCGACTCGCAGGGCATCCGCGTCTCCTGCGAATCCAGAGGCGGCTGCGGGACCGTAGCGCCTGCAGGAGTCTGGCCGAGGCTGAGCGCAAGCAGCAGTGCAATCATGACCCAATCCGACAGCTATCGGTGTTCCCGTACACCATACTCCGGAACGGACGTCATGTATCCCTGTTCTGCAAGTTCACGCCGTGCCGTCACCTGGACAGCAACGAGGACCGCCCCCCGCCCGCACCGTCAGCCCACAGGCGCGCCGGGGCGATCATCGCGCTCGTCCTCGCCGACGGCCTGGCCATCGGAGCGGTACCATCGAACCTCACGGCGATCCCGCTCCCGCTCCATCCTTGCCTCGATCCGCGCCTGGCGGGCTTCCCGCTCTGCGCGATAGTCCCGCTGCGGCGCATCAAAGCCGAACCAGCGGTCTGCACGCCGGTCACGCCGGTCTTCAGGCGGTTTTTCGACCGGCGCGTCCGGCGGCGGCGGCGCATATCCCCTGCCGTCGTCATCGTCGCGTCGTGAGACAGGCCGCGGTGCCGGGGCCTCGAACGCATCTTCCCGGGCCCCATGGTCCGCGGCTTCGATCATGGCCGGCGGCGGCCGTCTGTATTCGAACCCTTCGACCAGATCGCCGACCTCCATCACCGACCCGGGGGCGACCTCCGGCTCGACCGGCGCGACGACCTGGATTTTCATCCGCTCGCCATCGAGGATCGGCTGCGGCCCCGGCAATGCCAGGGTCCGCGCCGCCAGAACCCCGAGCCCCACCGCCGTCGCCAAAGCGACCATGGCGAGGTGGTGGGGTCTGACGCTCGCCGCGAACCGGCGCGCCTGTTGCACCAGCTGGTCAAGGTCGGAAGGCGCTTCGGGCATTCGGGTCGCCGGCGAGGGAGAGAACTACCCAGCGCAACCCGTCAGACCGGATCCGGTTCACGAACACCGGTCGCCCGCCACCTCCCCGGTCGGCCCGGTCAGGGCTGACGCGACAGCACGCCCTCCACCTGCAGGGTCGCATCGGTGTTCTCGACGACACCCAGGCTGACGACCGTGATCCCGTAGTCGCGTTCGAGGGCGGACATCCAGCCGAACAGGCCCGCGCTGGAGGCGTCGGGAATGCGGAAGGCGAGCCCTCTCCCCGGCTCAATACCCGTGGAGATGTGCAGGCCCGCCCCCTCCGCCGTCCGGAGAACCAGCGACTCAAAGCCTTCGGAATCGATCACCGGCCTCGCCGCCGCCTTCGGCGTAACGAGCCGGAGTGCCGTCTGCACCCCAGCCAGTTCGGCCTCGGCGTCCGCCCGGTCAGCGGCCGCCTGCCCGCGCCAGTCCAGCACCGGCCGGACGACCGCCAGCCAGAACAACACCGCCGCCAGCAGCGCCAGCATCACGGCCAGCAGCCGCTTCTCGCGAACGGTCCGCGCGCACCACCACGCATACAGCCGGTCCGTCATCCGCCTCATCGACCGGCTCCGATGGTGATGTCGCTGACGATGCGGCCGCCGTCTTCCAGGGTGCCGGTTTCGGTGACGGACATGCCCGCTTCCGCCATGGAGCGCCGGATCACCGCCATCTCGCCATGGGCGGGATGGCTGACCGTGGCCTTCATCCCGTCGTCCGGGTCCGCGATCAGAATGTCCAGCTCCGCGCCCTCGACGGCCTCGACGGCGGTGAACAGCGCCGCGGCGGCGGCCGTGATCCCCCCCGGCGGGGGGGCTGCGGCGACCCGACGGCGCAGGGCTTCAACCGGATCGGCCTCGCGCGCCAGATCGGGCGCGGCCGCCGCAATAGCCTCAAGCGCGTCCGCCCGGGCCTTCTGCGCCGCCACGCCGTCGCGCGCCGCGGCGGCCATGATCAGGATGAGGGGCGACAGGGCCGCCAACGTCGCCAGAACCAGCGCCCGTCTCCAGCCGCCGACCGCCCTCCCCTCGCGCTCACCCGTGTCCAGAAGATTGATCGCCGGGGCCAGGGCTGCCGCGCACAGGGCGCGTTCGACGGCGGCGGGGTCCTGCACGAGCTCGACCCGGCGACCTGCGGCGATCAGCTCGACCAGATCGGTCTGTACCGTGGCGGCGAACCGGCGGCCTCTCAGCGCCATGCCCTCACCGAAGCTGACGGCCGACAGCCTGTCGTCGGCGTCGGGCCCCGCAAGGGTCAGGACATCGGGCACCATCACATCGGCACGCACACCCAGCGCGGCGAGATAGTCGATCCAGGCCTGGATCAGCGACCGGCTGACAACGGCGACGAGCCGCGGTTCGCCGGCGGGCGCGGCCGGGCCGAGGACGGTCACCAGCCGGTCGGGCGTCGTCGCCACCTGATCGCCCAGCATCCAGGCCGCCGCCGCCCGGACCTGCACCGGATGGCCCACGGGAAGGTCGAGCCAGCGGATCAGCACATCGCCACCGGGCGTGACCGCCACCGTCCGCATCGGCTCGGGCACGGGGCCGCCGTCGAGCGTCAGCGTACCGCGCTCGAGGACATAACCGTCGCCGCCGACGATCAGGAAGGGCGCGGGCTGGCCGGCGGTCGCCGGGATGAGGATCAGACGAACGGGCTTCATGGTCGGGTTCTCGAGCGGAACAGTGTGCGTTCTGCGGCCTGTCCTTCGGGTGTTTTGACGGTGATGTGGATGCGCAGGAGGTCGGGGTCTTCGGTGGGTGCGACGGTGCGGGTCCAGGTCCAGGGGCGGCCGGCGAGCGGGGTCTGGCCGGTGGTGGTGCCTTCGCTGACGGCGGGGGCGATCATGGTCTCGACGGCGAGGTTCTCGGCGACGATGCCGCCGAGGGTGCGGGTCTCGACGCGGGCGGCCGAGCGGGTGTTCTCGGCCGACAGGTTCAGCAGGGCCAGGGCCGCGAGGCTGAACACGGCGAGCGCCACGAGAAGCTCGATCAGAGTAAAGCCCTCCTTGTTGAGGCCGCGGTCACAGGGCTCCGCCCTGTCGACCCTGAGCCTGTCCTCGGGCCGACCGAAGGTCGGACCCGTGGGCGGCCTGGCGCTTCGCGCACGCCCCGCGCTCAAGCAGCGAGCGACCGCGTCGCGAGCGTTAGCGCCTTCCTTCAAGTCAGCCATTGAGGGTGACCTCTCCGGCGCCGTCGACGGTGATGGTGCGGCTGTGGCGGTCGCGGGTCAGGGTGAGGGCCGCGGGGTCGGCGACGCCCGTGGGGTCGAACACGATCCGGGCGGGCGGGGCTGAGGGGGTGACGCTCGTGCCCGCCGTCCAGGTCTCCGGCCCGAACGGGCCCTCGTCCAGCGCCGACCAGGCGGCGCCGTCGAACGCGGTGAAGACATAGCCGGCGGCGGTCGCCTCGACCGCGACCGGACGGTTGGTCAGGATGGCCTCCTCGCGGGCGCGGCTCAGCCGGGCGGCGAACCGCTCGGCATCGGCGGCCACCGACGGCCGCGGATCGGGCACGGACAGGACCACGGCCCCGGCGGCCAGCCCCATGATGGCCACCACCATCAGCAGCTCCACCAGCGTAAAGCCTTCTTTGTGGGGGCCGCGGTCACAAGGCTCCGCCTTGTCGACCCGACGCGGCCTGGCGCTTCGCGCATGCCACGCCCGGCGAGCGTTGGCGCCCCGCCCCGCGCTCAAGCAGCGAGCGACCGCGTCGCGAGCGGTAGCGCCCTTAGGTCTCCCAGTTTCCGAGGTCGGCATCGTTGCCCTCGCCCCCTTCCTTGCGGTCGGCGCCCAGGGAGTAGACGTCGAACTGGCCGCCGTGGGCGCTCGGGCGGCGGTAGAGATAGGGCTCGCCCCAGGGGTCCTCGGGCAGGCGGCGCACATAGCCGCCCGGACGGTAGCGGTCCGGACTGGCCAGGGTCGGCGGGGCGGTGACCAGCGCCTGCAGGTCGTCGGGGAAGTCGAGGTTGTCGAGGCGATAGGTCTCGATCGCCTGTTCCAGGGTGGCGATGTCGGCCTTGGCCTTGGTCACCATGGCCCGGTCCTGGCTGGGCAGGACGTTGATCGCCACCACAGTGGCCAGCAGGCCGATGATCACGATCACCACCATCAGCTCCACCAGGGTGAAGCCGGCCCTGTGGGGGGCGCTAACGCTCGCCGCGCGGCGGCTCGCTGCTTGAGCGCGTGGGATGCGCGAAGCGCCAGGCCGCGTCGGGTCGACAAGGCGGAGCCTTGTGACCGCGGCCCAGGCAACAATGCGTGCGGCTGCGTGGCGGAGGTCTGGAGCCAGAGAAGTGTTCATCATCATTCCCTTCACCCCATGGCCAGGGTGTTGATCTGCAGGATGGGCAGCAGGATGGACAGGATGATCACGGCGACCACCCCGCCCATGACCACGATGATGGCCGGCTCGATCAGGCTCAGCATCACCGCGGTGAAGGTGGAGAACTCCCGCTCGAGGTATTCCGCGGCGCGCTCCAGCATCGGCTCCAGCCGGCCGCCGGCCTCGCCCGAGGCGGTCATGGTCACCAGAATGGGCGGGAAGACGTCGGCCCGGCGCATGGCCGCCGACAGGCCGCCGCCCTCGCGCACCGCCTCGGCCATCCGCTCCGTGGCCAGCCGCAGGCGGCGGTTGGACACCGTCCGCGCCGTGATCGTCAGCCCCTCCAGCACCGGCAGCCCCGCCGCGATCATCGTCGACAGGGTCCGCGCCATCTTTGCCCCGTGCAGGTCGCGCGCCAGCCGCCCGATCAGCGGCAGGCGCAGAAGGACGGTGTCGACCGCCAGCCGCACGGCCGGATTGCGCAGGGCGAACACGCCGCCGACGGCCGCCGCCGCCAGCAGCAGCGCCACCAGCCAGCCCTGGTCGCGCATCGCGTCCGACAGGCCGATCACCAGCCGCGTCAGCAGCGGCAGGGTCTGGTTCATGCTGTCGAACTGGTCCACCACCCGCGGCACCACGAAGGTCATCAGGGCGATCACCACCCCGATGGCCACGATCGCCAGCACCGCCGGATAGACCAGGGCCGTGATCACCTTGCCCCGCACCTCCTGGTCGCGCTCCAGCCCCTCGGCCAGCCGCTCCAGGATCGGGGCCAGCGCCCCCGAGGTCTCGCCCGCCGACACCATGGCCCGGTACAGCGGCGGGAAGGCCTGACCCTGCAGGGCCATGGCGTCCGACAGCCGCCGGCCCTCCATCACCCCGCCATGCACCCCCTCCAGCACGGCGCGCACCGCCGGCCGGTCGGCCTGGATGGCAATGGCCCGCAGCGCCTCCTCGACCGGCGAGACGGTCACCAGGGTGGCCAGCTGGCGCGTGACCAGCGCCAGGGTGCGCGAATCCAGCTTGCCGGGGCCCTTGAGTGCCGGAGCGGCGGCCCGCGACGGGGCCGCCCCCCGCGCCGGGGCCGCCCCGCGCGACGCCGTGACCTCCAGCGGCATCAGCCTGCGCCGCGCCAGCAGGGCCCGCGCGGCCGCGTCGTCATCGGCGCTCAGCGTCCCGCTGACCGTGCGCCCGCCCGCGTCCACCGCCACATAGTCGAACACCGCCATCAGGCCGCATCCTCACGCCCGGTCGCAACCGCGGGAACCGCGACAGCCAGCCCCGGCTCATCATGCGCCTCGGCGGTCTCCTGACGCGTCACCCGCACCGCCTCCTCGACCGAGGTGACGCCCTCCAGCACCAGGGTCCGCGCGCGCTGGGTCAGGGTTTCGGCACCCGCAAAGGCCACGGCGTTGATCGCCTCCTCGCCGGCCTCGGCGGCGATCAGCCGGCGCACCCGGTCATCGACCCGGATCACCTCATACAGGCCCACCCGTCCCACATAGCCCGTCTGGCCGCACTGGCCGCAGCCCTGCGGCCGCCACACCGTCTGGCCGACCTTGACCCCCGCCAGTTTCGCGGTGGCCTTGTCCGCACCTTCCGGCCGCCGGCAGTCGCCACACAGCCGGCGCACCAGCCGCTGGGCCACGATCAGCCGCAGGGTCGAGGCCAGCAGGAAGGGCTCCACCCCCATGTCCCTCAGCCGGGTCACAGCCCCGGCCGCATCATTGGTGTGCACCGTCGACAGCACCAGATGGCCGGTCAGGGCCGCCTGCACCGCGATCCGCGCCGTCTCCACGTCCCGGATCTCGCCGACCATGACCACGTCCGGGTCCTGACGCAGGATCGCCCGCAGGCCCGCCGCGAAGGTCATGCCGACCTTGGGATTGACCTGGGTCTGGCCGACGCCGTCGATGGCATATTCCACCGGGTCCTCGACCGTCAGGATGTTGCGCGTGGCGTCGTTCAGCAGCGACAGGCCGGCGTAGAGGGAGGTGGTCTTGCCCGAGCCCGTCGGGCCGGTGACCAGGATGATGCCGTTGGGCTCCCTCAGCGCCGCGCGGAAGGCGTCCAGCGCATCGGGGGCCATGCCCAGCCGGTCCAGCGTCAGCCCGGCCTGATCCCGGTCCAGGATGCGCAGCACCACCCGCTCGCCCATCCGCGACGGCAGGGTGGAGACGCGCACATCCAGCGTCTTGCCGCCCAGGGCCAGCGGGATACGGCCGTCCTGCGGCACCCGCTTCTCGGCGATGTCCAGCCGCGCCATCACCTTGATCCGCGACACCAGCAGCGGCGTGATCCGCGGGTTCAGCGACAGGGTCTCGCGCAGCACGCCGTCGATGCGCATCCGCACCGTCAGCGCCGTCTCGAACGGCTCAAGATGGATGTCCGAAGCCCCCGCCCGCACGGCCTCGGCGATGATGCCGTTGATCAGCCGGATCACCGGCGCGTCATCGGCCGTGTCCAGCAGGTCGGCCGCGGCCGGGATGTCGTCGATCAGGCTCTCCAGCCCCGAGGGCATCGACAGGTCGTCGCCGTCCGTCGCGCTCAGGTGATCGCCCGCATAGACCTGCGACAGCCGCCGGTCGAAGCTGGCCTGGTCCAGCGGCTCGACCCGCAGCGGCCGGCCCAGCGCCCGGCGCGTCTCGATCAGGGCCGAGGGATCGGCCCCCTCGCGCAGGCCCACCACGCAGACCTCGCCCGCCTCCAGCAGGATCACCCCGTGCCGTTTGGCGAAGCCATAGGGCAGGGTCGGATTGATCAGGGTGATCACCGCCGCCTCACTGGCCTGAAGAGACCGGAGCCAGCGGCGCGGCGGTCACCTCGCCCACGGGGGCGGTGATCGTATCGTCGGGCGCTGCTGGAGGCTGCGTGCGCATATAGTCGCGCAGCATCTCGTCCAGCGACGGCTCCACCCCCGGCGCATTGCTGAGCTGCTGCTGGCGCATATAGCCCCAGCGGTCCGCCGCCAGCGCCTGGGCATCGGCCGGGCTGCGGATGATGGTCGGGCGGATGAACACCATCAGATTGGTCCGCCCGCGCTGGCGGCTGGTCGAGCGGAACAGGCCGCCGACGTAAGGCAGGCTGGCCAGCCCCGGCACCCCGTCCACCGACAGCCGGTCGTTCTGGTCCAGCAGGCCGCCGGCGACCGCGATGTCGCCGTCGTCGACCACCAGCGTCGTCTCCAGCTCGCGCTTGTTCAGCACCAGATCATTGGCGCTGTCGGTCAGCACGCCGTTGATGCTGGACACCTCCTGACGCAGGAACAGGGTGATCGAGCCACCTGCATTGATCTGCGGCCGCACCACCAGCTTGACCCCGATGTCCTGGCGCTGGGTCGTGCGGAAGGGATTGGCATTGCCGTCCAGCAGGGTCTCGCCGGTCGTGATCGGCACCTCCTGACCCACCAGTATGGTCGCCTCCTCATTGTCCAGCGTCATCAGCGACGGCGTCTGCAGCAGGTTGGAGCCCGCATCCGTCTTGGCCGCATTGATGATGAAGCCGAACAGGCCGTCGCCGATCCGCCCGCCGCCCCCGCCGATGAAGCCATTGGCCCCCAGCAGGGTGTTCAGCGCCAGCGTCTGCAGCTGGTCGCGCAAGGGGTCGTCGGCCTCCAGCTGGCCCGCCCCGGCCCCGCCCGCGAGCGGCACCAGCGGCGCGGCCCGGTCGGAGTAGTTGGTCAGGCCGACGGGATTGCCGTCCTCGCCCGCCAGCAGCCACTGCACCCCCAGCTCGCGCACCGCATTGTCCGACAGCTCCACCACGATCGCCTCGATCAGCACCTGCTGACGGCGCTGGTCCAGCTGACGGATCACCTCGGCCAGCATCCGCTGCGTATCCGCCGAGGCCGAGATGACCAGCGCATTGGCACCGGGGAAGCGCGCGATCACCGCCGCCGGGACGCCGGCGGGCGTAACCGCTGCGGCGGGGGCGTCCACCGCGCTGCTGCGACCGGACCCCGGCGCGGCGTTGGGAACAGGTGCCGTCACCGGCTGGCCCACCACCTGTTGCAGCACCGGCAGCAGGGCCTCGGCGTCGGCATGCTGCAGGAACACCACCTTGACGTCGTCGGCGCTCTCGGCCCGGCGGTCCAGGTCGCCGATCAGCGGCAGGATGCGCGCCAGCGCCGCCGGATCACCGCGCAGCACGATCGAGTTGGAGCTCTCCACCGGGGTCACGCTGACCATGCCGGAGCCGGGCTGGCCGCCGGGCGGGGCCAGCACCGTCTGCAGGACGGCGGCGATCTCGCGCGCCGAGGAGTTCTGCAGCGTCACCACCTCGAACCCGGTCCGGTCCACGTCGATCCGCCCGATCAGGGCGCGGATGCGGACCAGGTTGTCGGCGAAGTCGGCCACCACCACGCTGTTGGCACCGGGGTTGGCCAGCACCTGGCCCTGCGCCCCCACCAGCGGCCGGATCGTCTCCGCCGCCGCCGCCGCATCGATATTCCTCAGCTGGAACACCTCGGTCGAGAACCGCTCCGAGCCCACCGTCGCGGGGCCTTGCGCCGCCCCCTGCGCCGGACTGATCCGGTAGGCCCCCGAGGCCGTCGGGGTCACCACCAGGCCGTTGGCCCGCAGCGTCGACAGGAAGACCTCGAACAGCTGGGTCCGGCTCAGCGGCCGGTCGCTGGACACCGTCACCGTGCCGCTCACGCCCGGATCGACGATGAAGGTCCGCCCCGTCGAGCGCGCCACGTCCTGGATGAAGGCGCGGATGTCCGCGCCCTGCACGTTCAGCGTCTGCGACTGGGCCCACACCGGCCCGGCGGCCAGCGGCCCCTGCACGGCGAGGACGGCGGCCATCACGGCGCCGATCAGGTTCGATCGCTTCATTGGCCGCTTCCCAGGGTGGAGGTCTGTACCTGTCCGTCGCGCTCGATGCGCAGTTCGGCGCCCGCGCTGTTGGCCAGCTGGCTGCGCAGGGCCGCGATCCGCTCGAGGCTGTCCAGCGGCTGGCCGTTCACCGCCAGGATCACATCCCCGGCCTGCAGCCCCGCCGCCCGCAGCACCGCCGCATCGCCCGCGCCCGACACCGTAAACCCGTCCAGCCGCGCCCCGCGCATCCGCGGCCGCAGCCCCGCCTGGCCCAGCAACCGCGCCGGATCAATCGAAGCCCCCGCAGGCGCGACCGACACCGCCGGCGCAGGCGTCACTGTCTGCGGGCCCGGCGGCGGCGGCGGCACCGGTGCCACCCCCATCGGCAGATCCGTAAACACCAGCCGGCTCACCGACCCGCCGCGCGCCAGCGTCACATGATCCGCGCCTACCCCGCGCAGCACCAGCCCCGGCTCAACCTCTTCCCCCACGCCCACCGAAACCTGACGCCCATCCGCCAGCCCGATGATCGCCGAACCCCCGCCCGCGCCGTCCGAGCGCAGACCATACAACCGCATCTGCCCGCTCCCCGCCGCACTCGCCTCCGCAAGACTGCTCTGACCACCCGTGCGGAAAAACGCGTCGAAACGCTGGAAGACCGCATAGTCGACCGGCTTCAGCGCCGCCGGGGGTGTGTTGGTCGCAGCCGGACCCGCGGGCTCCACGGCGATCAGGATCAGCCGGCCGAGCTGCACCGCCAGAACCAGCGCCAGCGCAAGCTCGACACCCGCGCGGACACGGTCCGGCCGCGCCGCCAGCGCCTGACGCGCCACCTCGCTGAAACTCCGCACTGCGCCGATCACTTTGGCTTCCCCAAGCCGGCCCCGACGGCCCCCGCGACAGTCGTAGCCCAATCGCCGGGTCCGGGCTACATGGGCCCGGTTGGGGGCCGCAAGGGCGCGACGCCCCTTCGCAGGAGGCCGGAGCGTGACGCCAGCGATCCTCGCCCTGCTGTTGGGCGGAACCGGCCTGATCACGGGCGGCGGCCTTGTCCGGCTGGGCGAGCGCCTGCTGCCGGACGACGCCGACCGGCGCCCGGGTCCGCGCCGGTATGCGCTCATGGCGCTCGGGGCAGCCGGGCTCGGCGTCTGGGCCGCCCTCGCCCAGCCCACGCCACTCGCCGCCGTCCTGACGGCGCTGCTCGGCTGGCAGCTCCTGCTGATTTCGGTCATCGACGCCGAACATTTCCGCCTGCCGGATCAACTGACACTGCCCCTCCTCGCAACGGGAGGGCTCGCGGCCTTCCTGCTGGATCACACCGCCCCCCTCGACGCCCTGGTCGGTGCCGCCGCGGGCTTCGCCAGCCTGTGGCTGCTGGCCTTCGCCTATCGCCGGCTGCGCGGCCGCGAGGGTCTCGGCGACGGCGACCCCTTCCTGCTCGCCGCCGGCGGGGCCTGGGTGGGCTGGATCGGCCTGCCCGGCGTGCTGCTCTGGGCGTCGGCCGCCGGCCTCAGCCTGGTCGCGGCCCGGGTACTGGTGGGGAAAAAGGTGTCGGCCGCGGATCGCCTGCCGTTCGGGCCCTGTCTGGCCGTCGGCATCTGGCTGACCTGGCTGCTCGGGCCACCGGGACTCTAGGCGCAGGCGGCGCGGGCGGTCCTTCTCCTGCGTCGACCGTGCCTTCGTCGAGGGTCTGGACATCCATGACGCCGTGCACGGCTATGAGGCGGTGGAGGCGCTGGATGCGTCCGTACCCACCCTCTTCCCCGGCCTTCCGGCCCGGCAGACCCGCCGAAGCCCGTCAGCATGAAGGAGGTTCTGGCGGAGACGCAGGGATTCGAACCCTGGGTACCCCTTACAGGGTACGACGATTTAGCAAACCGTTGCCTTCAGCCACTCGGCCACGTCTCCGGCAGGCGGCGTGATTAGCCGAGCAAACCGACCGGCGCAACGGTCAACACGCACGGCGCTGGAGAATGACTCTGCGTTAACGGGACAGTGAGAGCGGGCGTGCATGGTACCCGGGAAGTCCTCGCCACGAGCCCCATGACCGAAGCCGTCCGCCGCCATTCGTTCGATGCCACCCGGTTGGAAACCAGCGGGATGGATGCGACAGGGCTTCAGGCCCTCGCCGCTGCGGCCGTGTCCGCGCCGCCGGAAGCCGTCGCCGACGCCGCAGCGCGCCGCGGTCCCTTCCGCCCCGAGGTCTGGCTGAACGCGCGGCAGCGGCATGCCTCCCGGCTCGCAGCCCACTATTTCCGCGCCTTCGACACCCTGGCCGTGGTCGCCGTCAGCCTTCTGTGCGCCTGGGCCACCGCCCCGGGCACGCTGGTCCATGCCGAGGTCTCGCGGGTCCTGCCGTTCGCCCTGGGCGCGGCCACGGTCCTGGGACTGATGCGATCACTGGGCCGCTACCGGTTCGCGCGCGGTCAGAAGACGGCCCGGCATCTGGCCTCGGTCGCCGCCCTGGTCGGGGCGGGCGCGCTCGTGGCCATCAGCTCCGGCTGGCTCCTCGGCGGGACGGCGGCGCAGGTCGCGGCCTATCTCGTCTGGGCCGGTCTGATGTTGATCACCCTGAACGCCCTGCATATCGGCTGGAGCGACCTCGTCGGCCGCTGGCGGGCCTCGGGGGCCCTGACGCCCAATATCGTGCTGGTCGGGGCGACCCGCCATGCCGAGTCCCTCATCCGTGAGGCCCTCAAGCGGCGCGATCTCAATGTCCTGGGCATTTTCGACGACCGGATGGCGCGCAGCCCGCGCGCCATCGAGGGCGTGCCGGTGCTGGGCACGGCGGCCGATCTGCTGACCCACAAGATGACGCCCTACGTCGATCGCATCGTCCTCGCCATCGACCCGCGGGCCGAGGCGCGGGTGCGCGAACTCAACGCCACCCTGCGCAACCTGCCCCACGAGGTCACCCTGCTGGTCGAACCCGATGGCGTGGCTGAAACACAGTCGGCGCTGGACCGGTTGGCGGCGGCACCGCTGGCCGACGTCCAGGGACCGGCCGACGACGATCGCCGGGCCTTCAACAAGCGGCTTCAGGACATGATTCTCGGCCTGATCGCCTTCGCCCTGCTGGCACCCGTGATGGCGCTGATCGCGCTCGCCATACGGCTCGACAGCCCGGGCCCGATCTTCTTCCGCCAGCGGCGCCACGGCTTCAACCATGAGGAAATCGTGGTGTGGAAATTCCGCTCGATGAGGCAGGAGGCCGCCGACGCGACCGCCAGCCGGCAGGTCACCCATGACGACGACCGGGTCACCCGTATCGGTCGCTTCATCCGCAAGACCAGCCTCGACGAACTGCCGCAGCTGCTCAATGTGATCGCCGGCGAGATGTCACTGGTCGGCCCCCGCCCGCACGCCATCGGCATGAAGACCGGCCACGTCGAGAGCGCCCGTCTGGTCGCCGACTACGCCCATCGCCACCGTATCAAGCCCGGCATGACCGGCTGGGCCGCCGTCAACGGTTCGCGCGGCCCGCTGCACACCGCCCAGGACGTGCGCCGTCGGGTGCAGCTCGACGTCGACTATATCGAGCGCCAGTCCCTGTGGATGGATCTGTGGATCATGGCCATCACCGTGCCGGTGCTGCTGGGCGACCGCGCGGCGATCCGTTGAGCGAGGCCCGCTGATGTTCTGGCGCGGCGTCTGGGGCTATCTGCCCGCGAATATCGTGCAGGGTGTGGTCGGCTTCCTGGCCATCATCCTTTTCACCCGCCTGCTCAGTCCCGAGGATTTCGGCCGCTACGCCCTGGCCTTCTCGGTCATGACCCTGGCCCATGTGGCGGTTTTCAGCTGGCTGGAGGCGGCCATGGCCCGCTTCTGGGCGGCCCAGACGCCCGGCGCCGCCCAGGGCCATTTCGCCAGCCTGTATCGCACCGCCTTCGTGCTCAGCGCCGCCTTCCTTGTGGTGACCGGCCTTGTGGTCTGGCTGCTGCCCACCGATCCCCTGTTCAAACTGGCGCTCGCGGTCGGCCTCGCCGGCGCTCCGGCACGATCGATGGTCAAACTGGCGCAAGAACGGTTCCGCGCCGAAGGCGAGGTGTCGAAGTCGGCCCGGCTCGACATGGCCGTGACTGCGGGCGGTCTGGCCATCGGTGTCGGCTTCGCCCTTGCGGGCGCGGGGGCGGCGGCACCCCTGCTGGGCCTCGGGCTCGCGCCCTTGGCCGCCCTGCCCTTCGTCCTGCCCGGCGAGCTGAAACAGGCGCGCGGCGGCGCCTTCGAAGCCGGACGGGTGCGGGACTATGCGATGTACGGCTATCCGATCGCCGCCTCCCTGGCCCTGACCGTGGTGCTGTCCTCGACCGATCGCTTCGTGCTCGATGCGTATCTCGGCGAGGCGGCGGTGGGCGCCTATCACGCCAGCTATTCCATCGCCAATCGCACGCTGGACGTCCTGTTCCTGTGGCTCGGCACGGCCGGCCAGCCGGCGCTGGTCATGGCGCTGGAGCGGGGCGGGATGGACCGGCTGAAGGTCGCCGCCCGCGAACAGCTGTCGACCTTCCTGCTGGTCGGCCTGCCCGCAGCGGCCGGCGTGGCGCTGGTGGCGCGGCCGCTGTCCGAGGTGCTGATCGGCGAGGAGCTTCGCACGGCCGCGGCCAGCGTGACGCCGTGGATCGCCCTGTCGGCCCTGCTGTTCGGCCTCACCGCCTACTATTTCGGACAGGCCTTCACCCTCGGCAAGAAGACCCGGCGGCTGCTGCTCGCCATGGCCGTCCCCGCCGGCCTGAACGTGATCCTGAACCTGATCCTGGTGCCGCGCTTCGGCCTGATGGGTGCCGCCTGGGCGACGGCGGCCAGCTTCGGTCTCGGCATGGTCGCGACCCTGCTGATCGGACGGCGCGTCGTGGCCCTGCCGATCCCGTGGGAAAGCCTCGCCCGGTGCGGCGTCGCCACGGGCATCATGGCTCTGGTGGTCTCGCGGCTGCCGGCGATCGGCGGCCTCGGTGAACTGATCCTCGACGCCGGCGTCGGGGCGATCGTCTATGCGGCGGCGGCCCTGACCCTGAATGCCGCCGGCGTGCGGACCGTGGCGCTCGGGCTCATGGCCGGGCGCGGACTTCGGAGAGCGGCGGCATGAGCGCGCGGGCCAGAATGACCGACAGCCCCACCTGGAAGGCGGCGAAGCCCGCCGTCTCGGTGCTGATCCCCTTCCTGCGTGACGATCCGGCGGAACTGCTGGGCCTGCTCGACGAGGAGGCCGCCTCGGTCGCCGGTGCGGTCGAGATCGTCCTGCTGGACGACGGCACCCGCGATGCCGCCCTGACCACCCGGCTGACGGCACAGGTCAGGGCCATGGCCCTGCCCGTCCGCCTCATCACCCTGCCCGCCAATGAGGGTCGTTCGATCGGGCGCAACCGACTGGCCTCGGCCGCGCGCGGCGGCAGCCTGCTGTTCCTCGACAGCGACATGCGACCCGACCACCGTCGCTTCCTGCGCGACTGGGCCGACCTGGCCGCGCGCGAGGACCCGGCCGTGGCCTTCGGCGGCTTCTCCCTGTTGCAGGCCCCCACCGACGCCCGCTTCGCCGTCCACCGCGCCATGGCCGCGAAGTCGGAGTGCGTGCCGTATACCGAGCGGGCCAGACAGCCCGAGAAATACGTCTACACTTCCAACCTGCTGGTCCGCCGCGACGTGTTCGAGTCCGAGGCCTTCGACCCTGGCTTCACCGGCTGGGGCTGGGAGGATGTCGAATGGGCCATGCGGGTCTCGCGCAGGTTCCGCGTCGTCCACCTCGACAACGCCGCGACCCATATGGGGCTCGACACCGTGGCGGCCCTCGCCGGCAAATACGAGCAGTCGGCCCCGAATTTCGCCCGCATGGCCGAGCGCCATCCGGCGATCGTCGCCGCCTACCCCAGCTACAAGGCGGCCCGGCTGCTGAAGCGCCTCCCCGGCCTGCCGAAGCTGCGCAGGATGATGCGGCGTGGCGCCGATGCGGCCTGGCTGCCCGTCGGTGCCCGCGCCTTCTCCCTGCGCCTGTACCGCGCCGCCCTCTATGCGGACGCCGTCTGATGGCGGACGTCGCGATCATCGTGCCGACCCTCAGACGGCCCGAAAGCCTCACGCGCGCCCTGCGCTCGCTCTTCGTCCAGACCCATGTCGCAGACCGGGTGACCGCCATCGTCGTGGTCGACAACGACCCGCTCGGATCGGCGGCGGCGACCGTTGACGGCCTCCGGTCCAGCGCCCCCTGGCCCCTCAACTATGTGCACGCGCCCCGCCCCGGCGTGGCCACGGCGCGCAACGCCGGACTGGCCGCGACGGACGCACCCCTGATCGCCTTCCTTGACGACGACGAAGCCGCCTCGCCCGGCTGGCTCGCCGCCCTGCTCAAGGCCCGGCAGGAGACCGGCGCCGACGCCGTCTTCGGTCCGATCACGGGCCGGGCCCCCGACGCCGCGCCCTGGCTCAAGCCCTGGCTGGAACGGTTCTTCGGCCGCGAGGGCCCCGCGCGCACCGGGCTGATCGACCACCCGTACGGGTGCGGCAACTCGCTGATGCTGCGCGCCACCGCCCTGCCCGGCCCGGCGCCGTTCGACGCGGGCACGGACCAGGCCGGCGGCGAGGACGACGCCCTGTTCGCGGCCCTGGCCGCCCGTGGCGGCCGCTTCGGCTGGGCCGCGGACGCCTGGGTCGAGGAGTTTGCCCCGGCCCACCGCGCCACCCTGAACTACGCCCTCGCCCGCGCCTTCGCCTACGGCCAGGGCCCCAGCCAGACGGCGGCGGCGGCGCGAAACTGGCCCGGCGTGGCGCGCTGGATGGCGATCGGCGCGGCCCAGACCGCCGTCTGGGGCGCGGCCTCCGCCGCCCTGACCCTCATCGCCAGCCCGAAGCGGGCGGAGATGTACGACCGCACCGCGCGCGGTGTCGGAAAGTTGTTCTGGATGAAGGGGTTCGAGCCGCACTTCTATGGCGCGCGGGAAGTCGCCCGACTGGACGCGGCGAAGGTCTAGCCGGTCAGCCGCTTCAGGAAGGCCGGCGGATTGTAGGTCGAACGGTTGACGACCACCCCGGCGATCTTGCCGCCCACCGCCTCGATCTCGTCGCGCAGCATCAACGGCTCATTGGCCGCCCCGCTCTCCGCCGCCACCACCAGAACCGTGGCGTCGACATAGGGAGCAAGGGTGATGGCCATGTCGCTGCGGTCGGCCGCGGGGGCGTCGATCACCACCGTGTCGGCATGTTTGCGCAGGGCGTCCCAATAGCGGGCGTCGCTGACTGCCTCGGCGCGTTGCCCCGAGCGCAGGTGCTCAGCCGCGAACCGGGTCACCCACAGCCGCCCGCCGAGGCAGGGCCGGGCGCTCATCAGCCGGGCCGGATGCACGGGCTTGCCTGCCCGATCCATGATCCGGGGGGTGACGGCGAAGAAGATGGAGCCGTCGGGGGTGGCGATGGCCGCCTTGCCCAGCGTGCCGAAACGGTCGGGTTCGGCGGCGACGGCCTCCATCTGGCCCTGCTGGGCCAGGTCAGCGTCGATCAGCCAGACGGGCCGGCGGGCGCGCACGGCGGCAAGACGGGCGTATTCTCGGGCGACCGTCGACACGCCCTCGCCCGAGGAGGCGGCGGCGATCTGGACCACGCGGCCGCGATGGCCCCGCGCCGGTCCCAGCGCAGCCCAGAGAGCCGCCATTTCGGATGTCAGATCGACCATCGAATCGCTACGCGCCCGTTACAGGCTCCTACGCTAACACGGGCGGGGTCATCGGGCCTTCATCGGGGCGACGGCCAGAACGGGCATGTCGAGGGTCCGTCCGGTCGAGGCCGGGGTCACATAGCCCCGGCGCGTGAACACCCGCAGCAGGCCGACGCACAGGGCCGTAAAGCCCGCGAACAGGAAGACCACCGCCAGCAGGGGTGCCTTCAGGCTGGTGCCCCGGGTCGGGGCCTCGGCGCGCTCGATCACATTGACGTTGTCCGCCCCGGCGGCGACCAGGGCACTGTCGGCACGGGCGGCGCTCTCGCGCTGCTGGAAGTCGCGGACCAGGGTCGTCAGGACCTCGCGATTGCCGGCCAGATTGGCGTTGGTCGATTCCAGCCGGGTCATCTCGGCCAGACGCGAGCGCAGCTGGCTCAGCTGGCCCTCGGCCACGGCCAGCCGGGCGGCCAGACCGTCGCGGTCGGCGGCGGCGGTGATCCGGGCGGTCTCGATCTCGGTGAAGATGGTGCTCGGCCCGGTCCGGACCTCCCTGGGCCCGACCGTGGTGCCGGTGGCCACATAGGCCTGCAGGTCGGCGATCTGCTGGTCGATGTCCCGCACGGGCTGGGCCTCGGGCGTATAGCGCGACAGCAGGGCCTCGCGCTGGGTGCGCAGCGTCAGGATCTGGTCCTGGGCCGAGATGTTCAGGTCCTGCTGCAGCACCACCTCGGCGGGCTGTTGCGCCAGCTGGGCCTCGAGGGTCGACAGCCTCTGGGTCGCCTGGTTCAGCTGGGCGCGCAGCGACAGGGCCTCGGCCTGGGTGGTCTGATAGCTGGCGGCGAGGCTGGCCTTGAAGGTGGCGAAGTCGCCGATGTCATTGGACGCCAGGAAGGCGTTGTAGGCCTCGTCGGCCGTGTTGAGGTCGGTCTCGAACGCCTCACGCTGCGCGGCATAGGCCGGGGTGGTCGAGCCCTGGAAGACCTGCCGCCGCCGGACCAGATACTGATCGACGACGGCGTTCAGAACCTGTGCGGCCCGGACAGGATCATCGGCCTCATAGGACACGGCGATGATCGCACTGCCCGGCGTGACCCCGACGCCGAGGTTTGCGTCCAGCGCCTTGAGCGCCGCAGCTTCCTTCTCCGCCGGCGTACCGGTCGCGTCCGGTCCCAGCACCGTATCGGCACCGACGGCGCGGACAGCCCGGCGCTTGACTTCGAGGCTGCCCAGGATGGTCGCCTCCGCCCCGGCCACGGCGTCCGCTTCCAGCGGCTGGCTCGGATCGATCTGGCCGACCCGGGACTGGTAGACATACTCCTGCCCGGCACCGGCATAGACGCTGGCGGTGGCGGTGTAGCTCTTCTTCAGGGTCAGGACCGCCGCCGTGCCTATGGCGAACACCACCAGGAAGATCACGACCATCAGCAGGGTTTCGCGGAACAGCAGGCCGACGACATCCGAGAAGCCGTAGCGCGGGCGGACTGTCGTGTAGGCCGACGTGCGCATGAGGGGCGGACTGATTCCATCGTACTGAACCTGGATGTTCAGCCTTGGAGCAGCGGCGTTAACCACTGGTTACCCATAAGCACCGACCCTGCCCTCAACGCTGTTTTCGCGGAGTGAGTCCCCATGTCCATCGACCGCCGTCTGTTGCTGCTGGGCCTTGTCGGTGCCGGTGCGATGGTCAGCGGCTGCGGCGGCGTGCCGGCACTCCCCAGTATGCCGGGGCTCGGCGGCGGAGACGACTACGGCTCCCGCATGCCCCTGCCGCAGGACGGTCGCGGCAGCGACAACCGCATCCAGGCCCCGGGCCGGACCTCCTTCCCCGAGATCGGCTTTGCTGACTGGTCCGAGGCCGAGCCCGAATACGTCCTCTATCCCGGGGACGAGATCGAGATCGCGACCCCCACGGCCTCCGAACTGACCCGCACCCAGCGGATCGGCCCGGACGGCCGCATCTCCCTGCCCCTCGTCGGCCAGATCATGGCCGCCGACCGCACCATCGCCGAGGTCGAGGCCGATGCCTCCGCCGCCTTTGCCAGCCAGCTGCGCCGGCCCGTGGTGGAGGTGACACTGAAGACGGCCGGACCGATCCGCGTCTGGGTCGGCGGCGAGGTGCGCACGCCGGGCATGATCGAGATGAACGGCGACCTCGACGCCTATCAGGCCATCATCCAGGCCGGCGACTTCCTGCCGACCGCCAAACAGGGCGAAGTGGCCCTGATCCGGCGTGGCCGGGGCGGCGTGCGCATGATGCGCGCGGCCGACCTGCGCCCCCGGCGCGGCGAGGTCATCGCGCTCCGCCGCGGCGACATCATCTTCGTCCCGCGCTCGAATCTCGGCGAGGTGGCCAACTTCATCAGCCTGTTCCGCAACGCCCTGCCGATCGGCTTCAGCTACGCCATCGGCGGGCAGTATCAGCAGTTCTGACGGGGCGCGTGATTGGTGGTTGGTGGTTGGTGATCGGTGGCTCCAGGAGCCGCCGCCGACGCCCTTCCCAAGTGCCAGCGTCCTGAAGCCGGCGCCGCAATCACCAACCACCAATCACCAATCACCCTGACCACCCACCGGTGCCGGCGTCACCCCACGACCACCCCCGGCGGCGGCGTGCTGTCCGCCGGCACGAAGAAGTCCGGCATCAAAGGCTTGCCCGGCTCGACGCTGTAGCGGTCGAAGTCACGCTCGCCGCGCTCGTACAGGAAGCTGTCGTCGATCAGGAACCGGCCGGTCAGCTCGCGAGACGGGCTGGTGAAGATGGCGTGGGCGGCGTCGGCCATGATCTCGGGCGTGCGGCAGAAGGCCAGCCCCGCCTTGCCGGTCAGGGCGAACTCGATGGCGGCGGTGGCGATACCGGTGCGCGGCCACAGGGCGTTGCAGGCGATGCCATCCTCCTTGAACTCTTCCGCCATGCCCAGCATCGCCAGGCTCATGCTGTATTTGGCCATGGTGTAGGCCACGTGCGGCCCGAACCAGTGCGGCGACAGGTCGAGCGGCGGCGACAGGGCCAGGATGTGCGGGTTCTGCGCCTGCTTCAGATGCGGGATACAGGCCTTGGAGACAAGGAAGGTCCCTCGGGCGTTGACCTGATGCATCAGGTCATAGCGTTTCATGTCCGTGGCCAGGGTGCCGGTCAGCTGGATGGCCGAGGCGTTGTTGACGCAGATGTCGATGCCGCCGAACCGCGCCACCGCCGCCTCGACCGCCGCCATCACCGAGGCCTCGTCGCGCACGTCGACGATCAGCGGCAGGGCCTGGCCGCCGGCGGCCTCGATCTCGGCCGCCGCCGAATAGATGGTGCCGGGAAGGTGTTTGTGCGCCTCGGCCGTCTTGGCGGCGATGACCACATTGGCCCCGTCGCGCGCCGCCCTCAGGCCAATGGCCAGTCCGATGCCGCGGCTGGCACCCGTGATGAACAGCGTCTTGCCCTGAAGTGACATGAGACTTGGCTCCCGGTTGGTTTCAATAGAAAACGCTTGAGACGCCAAAGACGCAGATTCCGCACAGGAGCGAAAGACCCATGTCGGCCTTCGAGATCACCCGCGACGGCGCCGTCGCCCATCTGCGGCTGTCCCGCCCGGAAGCGTCCAATGCCCTGGACCTGTCGTTCTGGCGCGACTTCGGTCCCGCGCTGAAGGCACTGGATGCGACGGGCGAGGTCCGCGCCCTGGTCATCTCGGGCGAGGGCCGCAATTTCTGCGCGGGCATGGACATCTCGGTCTTCTCGGGCGGTGCCATCCTCCAGACCGACACGCCCGCCCAGCGGCAGGCCTTCCATCAGGCCGCGCGGGACCTGCAGGACACACTGACCTCGGTCGAGAAGGTGCGGTTCCCCGTGATCGCGGCCGTCCAGGGGGCCTGCGTCGGCGCGGGGCTGGACCTCGTCTCCGCCTGTGACCTGCGGCTGGCGGCGGCGGGTGCCTACTTCCGCATCGAGGAGATCAATATCGGTATGATGGCCGATGTCGGCAGCCTGCAGCGCCTGCCCTATGTCCTGCCCGAAGCCGTGGTTCGCGAACTGGCCTATCTCGGCACGTCGCTGACGGCCGACCGGGCCGAGCGCCTGGGCTTCGTCAATGCGGTCCTGCCCGACGCAGAGGCGTTGGTGGCCGCCGCGCTGGAGATGGCCCATGCCATCGCCGCCAAGGCCCCGCTGGCGATTTCCGGCTCCAAGGCCGCGGTGACCTATGCGCGGGATCACACGGTCGCCGAGGGGCTGGAATGGGTGGCGGTGATGCAGGGCTCGATCTGGAACACGGCGGACATTCTGGCCGCCATCCAGGCCCGGATGACCCGGACGCCCGCCGAATTCGCCCCCCTCTCGCCCCATGCGGGGATCGGCAAAGACTGAACACCGGTCTGCGACAAGATGGACACGGGCGAAGCGACGCGATCAGCCCCATGTAGGGGGCGCACTCAAGGTATGGACCGCACGATCATGAAATCGAAAATCGTCGCCGTGGCTGCGGCCCTGCTGACCTCCGCCTGTTCGACCGTCGGCGTTCGCTCCGGCACCGAGGAGCCGGCCTTTACGGAGGTGGCGCGCGTCGGTGCCGTCGAGATCCGCACCTATGGCGAGCGGATTGCCGCCCAGACCGTGGTCACGGGTTCCAGCGAGGCGGCGCGCAATCGCGGCTTCCAGCGCCTGGCCGGCTATATTTTCGGGGGCAATACGGCCCGGACCAGCATCGCCATGACGGCCCCGGTCGCCCAGGCGGGCGAGGGAGCATCGGGCCGGTCACAGAGCATCGCCATGACTGCGCCCGTCGCCCAGGGGGCGGTGGGGCAGGATCGCTGGACGATCCAGTTCTTCATGCCGTCGGAATATACGATGGCCAGCCTGCCCGTGCCACGGGACCCGGCCGTCGTTCTGGCCGTGGTTCCGGCCGAGACCTATGCGGTGCTGCGCTTTTCCGGAACAGGATCCGCCCAGGCGGTCGCCGTAAAGGAAGCCGAACTGGACGCCGCCCTGACCGGCAGCGGCTGGGCTGCGGCGGGCGATCCGGTCGTCTGGTTCTATGACCCGCCCTGGACCCTGCCGCCGCTTCGCCGCAACGAGGTCGCGGTACGCGTCACCCGTCAGGCCCGCTGATCGCGGCGCCTGACGGCGATCCTCAGGCGGCCAGCGAGACCACGCCCGCGTCGATCCAGCGGCGCGCGGCCTTCTGGGCTTCGGCGATCTCGTCCTGCTCCATCTCCTGGCTCATCTCGCGGCGATAGACGCGCGCTTCGATGCTGCCCTTCATGGCGGCAAGGTTGAAGATCATATGGGCCGAGACGCGGTCCATGGGGCAACCGCCCTGGCCGCTCGAATACATCATGCCCAGCCGGAAAAGGTCGTCGCCGCTCATGTCGGCGGTCGGCAGGGGCAGGCCCTGCTCTTCGTTGGCCGTGGGCGCCATTTCTTGCGCGTTCATCACCGTATCTCCCGAACCGGCGCCTTTCTGGCCCCGTCCTCTGAGACGCGATCAAATACCCGGGGCTTGAAGGTAAAGTTAACAGCGCGGGCCGTTACGGGCCTTTTCAGTACAGTTCGACCGAATACTCCGCCCTTGTTCAGACCTCTGAAATAGTTCGGAAATCCCTGATTCACACCTGCTAACAGAGCATGACCGGGAGCCTTACGAAGGGTTACCGCGCCCGCTGTCCGAACAGCACCTTGCGGGCCGCCTCGGCGGCCTTGCCCGACGAGGCGAGGTTGCGGCGCATCTCTTCACCGAGAGCCCGGCCGGCGATCACGGCGGGCCGGGCACCGACCCGCTCCATCCAGGCCTTGAGGTTCGGGAACCCAGCGAGGTCCTGTCCCTGCAGCTCCGGCAGGATCCACGGCCAGGCCGCCATGTCGGCGATGGAGTAGTCGCCCGCCAGATAGTCACGGTCCGCCAGCCGCCGGTCCATCACGCCATAGAGCCTGTGCGTCTCGTCCGTATAGCGGCGGACGCCATAGGCGATCTGGCGCTGATCCCTGACGATGGCCGGGGCGTATTGCCGGAAATGATGCGTCTGGCCCGCCATCGGCCCCAGGCCGCCGACCTGCCAGAACAGCCACTGATCGACCTCGGCCTTGCCGCGCGGGTCCTGCGGATAGAACTGCCCGGACTTCACCCCGAGGTACTGCAGGATGGCTCCGGACTCGAAGATCGACAGCGGCTGGCCGTCCGGCCCGTCCGGATCGACGATGGCCGGCATCCGGCCGTTCGGGCTGATGGCCCGGAAGGCCGCCCCGAACTGCTCGCCCGCGCCGATGTTCACCGGCTTCATCTCATAGGGCAGTCCCATCTCCTCCAGGGCGATGGAGATCTTCCAGCCGTTGGGCGTGGGCCAGTACCAGAGTTCGATCGGCGCGGTCATGGGCGTGTCCTGTGAAGCTGGGTCACAGGTGGGCGGCGGGCCGATTGAGTGCAATGGCGGGTGGTTGGTGACTGGTGGCTGGTGATTGCAGCTTCACTGACGGCGGAAGGGCGGCGCCGTCAGCCCGGCTCCGCGAGTGTCGGCCAGCCACCAACCACCAATCACCAACCACCTCTTCCTGACATTCGCGTTCAGGGAGAGTTCATGCGCGCGGCGAGACGGTGGCGCATGATTAACGGGCCGGACCCGGTTTGCCGTCGCCGTCCCCCCAGTTGGAGAGTGATCATGAACCGCTTGACCAAGGCCGCCGTGCTCGGACTGGTGCTGGCCACAGCCGCCCCCATGGCCGCCCAGGCCCAGGACCGCGGCGACCGTCGCGAAAACCGCCGCGACTATCGTGAAGACCGCCGCGATGACCGGCAGGACTTCCGCCGGGAGCGGCGCGACGATCGGCGTGACTGGCGCCAGGGCGAATACGACAACCGCCGCGAATACCGTCAGGATCGCCGCGACGACCGCCGCGACTTCCGCGAAGAGCGCCGCGAAGACCGTCAGGACTACCGCCGCGAACAGCGCTGGGACCGCAGCAATCGCGACTGGTGGCGCGGCCGCAACGATTTCCGCGACTACCGCGGTGCCCGCAACGGCTACTGGTACGCACCGAGCTACGGCTACTACCGCGTCGAGCCGCGCTACTATGGCCAGCGCTGGCAGCGCGGACACTATCTGCCGTCCGCCTATCGCGACTACTATGTGCGCGATCCGTACGCCTACGACCTGCGCCCCGCGCCGCGCGGCTATCGCTACGTCCATGCCGGCAATGACATCGTGCTGATCGCCATCGCGACCGGCCTGATCGCCAGCGTTCTGTCGGGCGTCTACTAGGCCCCGATCGAGGATCGACCATGCGCCCCGCGGGCTCCGGCTCGCGGGGCGTTTTCGTATCTGGCCAGCCGCTTGCAATGGCACCGTCTGTTCAGTCACGGTTCATGATGAAAGCGCGACCGTAACATCAAGCCGTCTGACAGGGGCGTGCGGGGAAAAGACGAGAATGAAACGCTCATTGATGATGGCCGCCGCGATCATGGCCTTCGCCGTTCCGGCCATGGCGCCGCTGACGGCGCTGGCCCAGGACGGCGAACGGGGCGGGGGCCGCCGCGGTGCCTCGAACCAGGACGGGGAAGAAGCTCGCCCCGACAGACCGAACCGGCCGGAACGGCCGGCCAGCGAACGCAGCGGCGGCGACAATCGCCCTGACCGGCCCACGGCCCCGCCGCTCATCGACCGGGGTGGCGGCGGCGGACGCCCTGACCGGCCGGATCGTCCTGACAGACCTGACCGTCCTGATCGACCCGACAGGCCCAACCCTGGTGCAGGCGGCGGTGGCGGTGGCGCGGGTGGCGGCGGCGGACGTCCCGATCGCCCCGACCGACCCGATCGTCCTGACCGGCCCAACCCCGGTGCCGGCGGTGGCGGCGGCGCGGGTGGCGGCGGCGGGCGTCCCGATCGCCCCGACAGACCGGACCGTCCTAACCGGCCCAACCCCGGCGGCGGTGCCGGCGGCGGCGGCGGCTGGCCCGACCGTCCTGAAAGGCCCGACCGTCCCCAGGACCCTCGCGGAGGCCGTGATGATCGCCGCGATGATCGTCGCGACGACCGCTGGGATCGCCGGGATGACCGGCGTGACGACCGCTGGGATCGCCGTGATGACCGTCGGGATCGTCGCGAGGACCGTTCCGAACGGCGTCAGGATCGCCGCGAGTACCGGGAGTTCCGCAATCGCTTCAACGGCGACCAATGGCGGCGCAACTGGGATCGCAGCCATCGCAGCGACTGGTGGCGTAACGACCGCCGGTTCCGCGGCTACAACGGCCTGCGCATCGGCTTCTATTTCGCGCCGGGCTACGGCTACTACCAGGTGCCGCGGAACTACTGGGGCCAGCGCTATCATGTCGGCGACTACCTGCCGTCGATCTTCTGGCGCTATCAGCTGAACGACTGGCGTACGTACGGCCTCGGCTATCCGCCCGAGGGCACGCGCTGGGTGCTGGTCGACAACCACATCTATCTGATCGACGAATACGACGGCTATATCATCGACGTCATCTTCGACGCCTGGCGCTGGTAAGCCATCAGTATACGGAGGAAACGCCGTCCGACCCCCGGGTCGGGCGGCGTTTTCCTTTGTCACAGCAAGGTTGCGGCCATCGTCGCGCCGGGCCAGAACCGGTCACATGAGCGATACGGCGATCAGCGACACGACCACCGGCGAGGAGGTCCCGTCCTCGCGCGCGCCCCAGCTTGAGCTGTCCGAGGCCCTGATGGCCTCGCCGACGCGCTTCTTCAACCGCGAGATTTCGTGGCTGGCGTTCAACGGCCGGGTGCTGGAAGAGGCCGCCAATCCGGGCCACCCGCTGCTCGAGCGGCTGCGCTTCCTGTCGATCTCGGCCAACAACCTCGACGAATTCTTCATGACCCGGGTCGCCGGCCTCAAGGGCCAGGTGCGGGAACGGGTGCGCGTCCTCTCCGCCGACGGCCTGACCCCGGCGGAGCAGCTGGACAAGGTCAATGTCGCGGCCGGCGGACTGATGGCTGAACAGCAGCGCCGCTGGCGCAAGCTGCGCAAGGAACTGACGGGCGTCGGTATCGAGGTCGTCGACGCCGCCCGCATCACCAAGACCGAGCGCGAGCGGCTGGAGCCCGAGTTCCTGAACCAGCTGTTCGCCGTGCTGACGCCGATGGCGATCGACCCGGCCCACCCCTTCCCCTTCCTGCCCAATCTCGGCTTCTCGCTGGCGCTGAAGCTGAAGCGGCGGTCGGACAACCGCACCCTCTACGCCCTCGTCCCCGTGCCGACCCAGGTGAAGCGCTTCTGGCCGCTGGCCACCGACGGTCGCTCGACCCCGGGGCGCAAACGCTATCTGACGCTGGAGAGCCTGCTGATGCTCTTCATCGACCACCTGTTCCCGGGGTGCGACGTCCTGGAGCGCGGCGTCTTCCGCCTGATCCGCGACAGCGACATCGAGATCGAGGAAGAGGCCGAGGACCTCGTCATGGAGTTCGAGGAGGCCTTGAAGCAGCGCCGCCTCGGATCGGTCGTGCGGATCAAGATCGAGGCCTCCATGCCCGACGATCTGCGTACCTTCATCACCAACGAGCTGGACGCGGCGCCGCAGGACATCGTTCTGGTCGACGGCATGCTGGGCCTCGCCCAGCTGGCGGAGCTCATTCCCTCGGGCCACCCGGAGCTGAAGTTCAAGGGCTACGAGCCGCGCTATCCTGAACGCGTCCGCGACAACGGCGGCGACATCTTCGCGGCGGTCCGCGAGAAGGACATGCTGATCCACCACCCGTTCGAGAGCTTCGACGTGGTGGTCCAGTTCCTGCGCCAGGCCGCCCGCGATCCCAACGTCATCGCCATCAAACAGACCCTTTACCGGACCTCCAAGGACAGCCCCATCGTGGCCGCCCTGATCGAGGCCGCCGAGAACGGCAAGAACGTCACCGCCCTCGTCGAGATCAAGGCCCGCTTCGACGAAGAGGCCAATCTGCGCTGGGCCCGCGCCATGGAGCGCGCGGGCGTCCACGTCGTCTTCGGCTTCGTCGAATGGAAGACCCACGCCAAGCTCAGCGTGGTCGTCCGGCGCGAGGGCGACGGCCTCAAGACCTACTGCCATTTCGGCACCGGCAACTATCACCCGATCACGGCGCGCATCTACACCGACCTGTCGCTGTTCAGCTGTGAACCGGCGCTGGCCCGCGACGCCTCGCGCGTGTTCAACTACATCACCGGCTACGCCCAGCCCGACGAGCTGGAGGCGCTGGTCGTCTCGCCGCTCAACATGAAGACCACCCTGCTCGACCTGATCGGCAAGGAGATGGAGGCGGCGGCCAAGGGCAAGCCGGCGGCGATCTGGGCCAAGATGAACTCCCTCGTCGACCCGCAGATCATCGACGCCCTCTACCGCGCCAGCCAGTGGGGCGTTCGTATCGAACTGGTCATCCGCGGCATCTGCTGTCTCCGCCCCGGCGTGCCTGGCCTGTCAGAGAACATCCGGGTGAAGTCCATCGTCGGGCGGTTCCTTGAGCACAGCCGGATCGTCGCCTTCGCCAACGGACGCGACCTGCCGCACGACAAGGCGAAGCTGTACATCTCGTCGGCCGACTGGATGAACCGGAACCTGGACCGGCGGGTCGAACTGATGACGCCGGTGCTGAACGCCACCGTCCACGATCAGGTGCTGGACCAGATCATGGTCGCCAACCTCAAGGACGACGCCCAGAGCTGGGTGCTGGAGGCAGACGGCAGCTACCGCCGGGTCACGCCGGTCGACCCCGAGCGGCCCTTCTCGGCGCACAAATATTTCATGACCAACCCCAGCCTTTCGGGTCGCGGCCGCAAGGTGAAGACCCTGCCCGGCCACCTCAGCTACGAGCCGTCGCGGAAGAAGCGTTGATGCCGGAAGCGTTGCATTCCGCGATCGGCGCGCCGCGTGACGTCGCCGCCATCGACATCGGCTCCAACTCGGTGCGTCTGGTGCTGTACCGGCTGGAAGGCCGCGCCATCTGGACGGTGTTCAACGAGAAGGTGCTGGCTGGCCTCGGCCGGGACCTCGCATCGACCGGCCGGTTGTCCGTGGAGGGCGCCGCCCAGGCCCTGACCGCGCTGAAACGCTTCGCCGCCGTGATCGAGGGCGTCCAGCCCGCCCACACCTTCGTCGCCGCCACCGCCGCCGTGCGCGAGGCCGCGGACGGCCGGGACTTCTGCGACCGCGTGGCCGCCGAAACCGGCCTGCGGATCCGCGTCCTGTCCGGCGAGGAAGAGGCGCGCTACGCCGCCCTCGGCGTGCTCGCCGGCATTCCCCAGGCCGACGGCGTGGTGGGTGATCTGGGCGGATCCAGTCTTGAGCTCGTGCGCCTGACGGCGGGCGAGGTCGGGCGCGGTGCCACCCTGCCCCTCGGCCCCTTCGCCCTGGCCGACGCGCGCGGCTTCGACGCCGACCGGCAGCGCCAGACCATCGCCGACCGCCTCAAGGTCGCCGGGGATTTCAGGGCGGACACCCTGTACGCCGTCGGCGGTGCCTGGCGGACACTGGCCCAGGTCCATATGGGCGTCAGCGACTACCCCCTGCGGATCGTGCACCAGTACGAAATGGACGCCGCCGAGGTGCTCGACACGGCCCGGCTGATCGCCCGGGCATCGAAGACCGCGCTGGAGAAATGGCCCGGCCTGTCGAAGAAGCGCGCCGAGACCCTGCCCCATGCCGCCCTCGTCCTTGAAGGGCTGATCGAGCGGCTGGGCCTGAAACGCATTGTCCTGTCGGCCTGGGGCGTGCGCGAGGGTCTGCTGTACGAGGCCCTGGAGCCGGATATCGCTGCAGCCGATCCGCTGCTGGCGGGCAGTTCGGCCCTCGGCGCGCGGCAGGGCATTTCACCGACCCTGCCCGGAGCCCTGAACGGCTGGATCGCGCCCCTTCTGGCCGCCCTGCCGCCGGTGTTTGATCGCGAGCGCGACGCCATCCTCGCTGACGCCGCCTGCCGCCTGGCCGATCTCGGCGCGCGCCTGCATCCCGACCACCGCGTCGAACTGGCCTTCGATCAGGTGCTGCGCGCGCCGGTGCCGGGCCAGACCCACGCCGAGCGCGCCTTCCTGGCCGTGGCCGTCAACGCCCGCTACGGCGGGTCCGCCGCGACGCCCGAGCCCGCCACGGTGGCCCGCCTGCTCAGCGAGGAACAGCGCCAGGGGGCCCGTGCCCTCGGTCTCGCGATCCGCCTGGCCTGCGACCTCTCCGGCCGCTCGCCCCAGCTGCTGGTCAACGCCCGCGCCGGGGTGAAGGACGGCTCCCTCGTCCTGACGGCGTCAGCGGGTTACGCCGACGTCCTGCTGGGCGAACAGACCCGCCGCCGCGGCAAGGCCCTGGCCGAGGCCATGGGGCTGAAGCTGGATATCCGCTCGGGCGATTGAGCGGGGTCAGTCCCCGGCCCACCAGCGCAACTGGACAGCCTGCGCCGGGGCGTCGCCGACCGTCAGCCGGCCCGTGACCACCACGCCCTCATCGCCGAGGTTGCGCCGCGCCGTCGCCAGGGCACCGGGATCCAGCGTGCCCTCGAAGCGGACCGCGCCCAGCTCCGCTGACCGGCCCTCGAAGGCGATGCGGTTGTCCGTGACCGAATAGGTGGACGGCAGGACGCGCGCGGTGATGCTGCGCGCCTCACCGATCTCGGTCTGGACCATGGGGCTGGTGACGTCGTCGAACTGCAGCATGACCGGCCCGAAGGTCCCGCTCCGGCTTCCGCCTTCCCAGGCCTCGAACTCCTGCGCCTGGCCGACGAAGATATGGTCGAACGACCACTTCCCGATCCGCACCTCGGTCGCAGGCATATAGTAGCCGGACAGGTCCGAACTGATGCTGTGGCTGAAGGCTGCGGCCGGAGCGGCAGGGGCCGGGCCAGACGGGGCCTCGCCTTGCGTATCCGGGCGATCGCATGATGCGACGGCGAGCATGGCCGCGAGGCCGGCGACGGCGAGAAGTCTGGTGCGCATGGCGTCCTCCGGCATTCAACCCATCACGCCCCGCGGGCCGTGTCGAGCCTCAGCGGTCCAGCGCGGCGTCCAGCGCCCGGAACGAGGCGATCGAAAGCTCGGTGGCGCTGAAGAACACCGACGGCGTGATCTTCTCGAAATCGTCCGACGGCCGGTGATAGTCGGGGTGGTAGTTCACGCCCAGATACAGGAACGGTACCTGCGCTCTGTAGAAGGCCCCGTGGTCCGACGCCTCGACCCAGTTGTCCTCGCCGGTGTCCTGCGGCGTGTCCTTGCCGAAGGCCAGGGCGACCGCGCCATTGGCCGGGATGCCCTCAAGGATCGGACGGAAGGTCGGGTGCTGGTAGGTGCCCGTGACCCACAGTTTGCCGTCGGTCTCGGCCCGGGCCGTCATGTCGAAATTCAGGTTCATGGCGATCGATTCGAGCGGCATCGGCGGGGCCTCGACGAAATGCTTTGCGCCCAGCAGGCCGTGCTCCTCGCCATCCAGGGCCACGATCAGCACGCTGTGCTCCGGGGCCTGTCGCTTCAGATCCGCCGCCAGCGCCAGCATGGTCGCCACGCCCGAGGCGTTGTCGTCGGCGCCGTTGAACACCTGGCCCTCGGCATTGACGCCGACATGGTCGTAGTGGGCCGTGACGACGATATAGCGGTCGGTCACGCGCGTACCGGGGATCACCCCGATGACGTTGACGCCATTGTAGGTCCGGGGCCCGGCGCGGGTCCGGCCCTGCATCTCCCACGGCTGCAGCCGGCCCATCGGCGGCGCGACGACGCCCAGGCCTTCCAGCCGGCCGACGATATAGCTGCGCGCCATCTCACCGCCCGGCGCACCAGTGTCGCGTCCCTGCATGGCGTCGGCGGACAGGATGCGGACGTCTTCCAGCAGCTGGGTGTGCATCGCCGAGGGCGCGGGTGCCGCCGCGGCCGGCGGCGTCGCCTCCGGGCCGAACAGGCTTCCGCAGGCCGAAAGCAGCAGGGCCCCACCCAGCGCGGTGGACAGGGCGAGAAGACGGGCGTGCGACATGGAAGCTCCTCAAGGTCGATTTCAGGCTAGCAGGCCAGGCGCGAGACGTCAGGTTAACGTCCTGTCATGGCGAAACAAAAGGTGAGTGCCCCGCCCGTTGCGAGCTCCAGGCCGAGGCTCGATAGTGTCCCGGCAGAGGAGGGATACATGAAACGACTGGCGATCGCCGCCGCAGCTGCGGTCCTGATCTTCAACGCGGCGTCGTCGACGGCCCAGGAGGCACCGCCCACAACCGCCCGCCCATCCTTGCTCGAACGCGCGGTCAATGCGGTTCACGTCAGCAGCTTCAACGTCTACGGACCCGGCCAGAGCCACGCCATCGTCGAATCCACCGTCCAGGGTGGCCGGGCGCTGCGGGTCGACGTCGCGACGGCCGGCACCAACCTCTGGGATGTCGGCGCGGGATCAGCGACGACGAAGCCCGTTCGAAACGGCGACGTCCTGTTGCTGGCCGTCTGGCTGCGGGCCGAGCGGTTGCCCGCGGGGGCGGAGACCGCGCGCGTCAACGTCCGCCTGCAGGACGCCGCCGCGCCCTATGCCGAGATCGGCAGCGCGGAGGTCCTGGTCGGGCCGGAGTGGAAAATGTACTTCGCCCAGGCCGTGGCAACGCGTGACTATTCCCCAGGCGCGGCCGCCGCGACAATCCAGCTGGCCGCGGCCAGTCAGACGATTGACCTCGGTCCGGTCTTCATCCTCGACTTCGGCCCGGACTACGACCGGTCGTCCCTGCCGACCAACTAAACCGATTTCGGTCGAGGATCCCTCCGGTTTGCGCGTGGCCCCCACCTGACTGCCGGTGCTACAGGTGAAGGTCCTCCAACCGCCCGATTCCCGATGACCGACATACCGATCCCGGACCTGAGCGCGGGCGAAGCCGAGACGGAACTGGCTCGCCTCTCGGCCGAGCTGGCGCGTCACGACGCCCTCTATCACGGGCAGGACGCCCCGGAGATCAGCGACGCCGACTACGACGCCCTCAAACGCCGGGCACTCGAGATCGAGGACCTGTTCCCCGACCTGACCAGTGCCGCCTCGCCGTCGCAGGTCGTCGGTGCCGCCGCCTCCAGCCAGTTCGCCCCGGTGCGCCACGGCGTGCCCATGCTGTCGCTCGACAACGCCTTTTCCGCCGAAGAGGTGACCGACTTCGTCGCCCGCATCCGCCGCTTTCTGAAGCTGCCCGTCGATGAGGTCGTGGCCTTTGTCGGCGAACCCAAGATCGACGGCCTCTCCGCCAGCCTGCGCTACGAGCACGGCGTGCTGGTCACCGGCGCGACGCGGGGCGACGGCCGGACCGGCGAGGACGTCACCGCCAACCTCCGCACCATCGCCGACATTCCGCAGACCCTGTCCGGCTCGGGCTGGCCCGACGTCATCGAGGTCCGTGGCGAGGTCTATGCCCCCAACGACGCCTTCGACGCCTTCAACGCCGCCGCCGAGGCCGAGGGCCAGCGCACCTACGCCAACCCGCGCAATTTCGCCGCCGGCTCCCTGCGCCAGAAGGACCCCGCGATCACGGCCAGGCGGCCCCTGCGCTTCTTCGCCTACGCCTGGGGCGAGACCTCGACCGCCTTCGCCGATACGCAAGCCGACGCCCTGAAGGCGCTGGAAAGCTGGGGTTTTCAGGTCAACGCCCGCTCGCAAAAGGTCGAGGACGCCGCCGGCCTCCAGGGCCTCTATGCCGGGCTCGAACGCGACCGCGCCGGCCTCGGCTATGACATCGACGGCGTGGTCTACAAGGTCGACCGGCTGGACTGGCAGTCGCGCCTCGGCTTCGTCGCTCGCACCCCGCGCTGGGCCATCGCCCACAAATTCCCCGCCCAGCAGGCCACGACCGTGCTGGAGGGGATCGACATCCAGGTGGGCCGGACGGGGTCGCACACCCCCGTCGCCCGCCTGCATCCGGTCACCGTCGGCGGCGTGGTCGTGCGCAACGCCACCCTGCACAACGCCGACGAGATCGCCCGCCTCGACGTCCGCCTCGGCGACACGGTGACCCTGCAGCGCGCGGGCGACGTCATTCCGCAGATCCTCGGCGTCGTCGATCCCGACCGCCCCGGGCGCAGCGAGCCCTGGGCCTTCCCCCACACCTGCATCTGCCCCCTGAAGACCGCCCTGGTGAAGGAGACCAATGCCTCGGGCGTCGAGAGCGTCGTCCGCCGCTGCACCGGCGAACTGGCCTGCCCCTTCCAGCGCATCGAACACCTCAAGCATTTCTGCAGCCGCCGCGCCTTCGACATCGAGGGGCTCGGCGAGAAGCAGTTGATCGCCTTCCACGAACGCGGCTGGATCAACCAGCCCGCCGACATCTTCCGCCTCGCCCGCGACGCCGAAAAGCTCGACGCCCTGCGCGCCGAGGACGGCTATGGCGAGACCAGCGTGGGCAACCTCGTCGCCGGCATCGACGCCCGCCGCACCATCGCCCTGGACCGCTTCATCTACGGCCTCGGCGTGCGCGACATCGGCGAACAGACCTCCATCGTCCTCGCCCGTGCCTTCGAGACCTGGCCGGTCTTCGAGGCCGCCTGCCTCGCCGCCGCCGACGGCATTCCGAGCGAGGACTGGATGCGGCTGAACGAGACCCACGCCGTCTCGCCCCGCGTCGTGGCGACCCTCGCCGAAGCGACGCCGCCCGCAGCCGACCCCTGGCCCGAGGCCCCCATCGACCAGAAGATCGCCCTCGCCTTCCCCGGCCTCGCCGCCCCCGCCCGCCGCGGTCTGGCGACCCTCGCCGATGACTGGGCCGGACTGGTCCGACTGGCGGCCGTGGCGCGCAACGAAGGCCCCTCAGAAGGCCTCGGCCAGATCGCCGGCGTCTCCGGCGTCGGCCCGGTCGCCGCCCGGGCGCTGGCCCTGTTCTTCCGCGAGACCCACAACCGCGCCATGGTCGACGCCCTCGTCGCCGAGATGACCCGGATCGAGGACGCCGAGAAGCCGAAGTCCGACACCCCGGTCGCCGGCAAGACTGTGGTCTTCACTGGTGCCCTCGAACGCTTCACCCGCGAAGAGGCCAAGGCCCGCGCCGAATCCCTCGGTGCCAAGGTGTCCGGCTCGGTGTCGAAGAAGACCGACTATCTGGTCGCCGGCCCCGGCGCGGGTTCGAAGATGGCCGACGCGGTGAAGCATGGCGTGGCGGTCCTGACCGAGGACGAATGGCTGGCGTTGATCGGCGGCTAGATGATGATCGAAATCAGATCCACTGCCGACGTCGATCATCATTTGGACCTGCTAGCGGCCTCAGCAGCGCGAACGCGCTCCTGGCTGCTCGAACATTCCGGCACGCCGCTGGACATGATGCGGGCTTTGAAGTTCGAGCCCGTCGGGTGCCACCCCGTCGAGGATCGTCCTCTCAACGCCATCGAGCAAATCAATCAGACCTGGACCTACATGGTCGCCATGCTGGCGACCCGGCAACTCCTGGGACTGCATCCGGAGGCCGGCGGCTATCGGGTCGCCCCCGGCGCGCACATGTCTCTGCCTCTCGACATCATGAGCATCACTCCAGGCCTCGTCGGAGCCGAAACCTTCGCCGCCACTCACCCGGCCAGCAATAACAAGCTCAACAAGGACATGTTGAAGCTTGCCGGCGCGACGGAGTCACACCGCTACGTCTTCATGATGTGCCCGGGCTTCAGCGCCGGGCGACACATAAAATTCGAGAAGGCTGGCATTCAGGTCTGGGCCGTCGAGCCAGACCTCTAGCGGTTCAACGCCGCCCGCGCCGCTTCGGCATAGCGGTGGCCGGATGCCGCCCCCTTCGGGAACACCGCCTCGATCTGCGCCAGATCGTCGGCCGTCAGTACCAGATCGGCTGCCGCGGCGTTCTCCTCCAGCGTCCGGACGCGGCGCGTGCCAGGGATCGGAACCAGCGTCTCTCCCTGCGCCAGCACCCAGGCCAGGGCCAGCTGCGCCGCGCTCACGCCCTTGTCCGCCGCGATGGCCGCGACGGCGTGGACGAGGTCGATGTTCTTCTGGAAATTCTCGCCGAGAAAGCGCGGGTTGGTGCGGCGGAAGTCGTCGGCCGCGAGGTCCTCGACCGACTTGATGTCGCCCGACAGGAAGCCCCGCCCCAGCGGGCTGTAAGGCACAAAGCCGATGCCGAGTTCGTCGCAGGTCGCGAACAGTTCGTCTTCGGGCTCGCGGCTCCACAGGGAGTATTCGGTCTGCAGCGCGGTGATCGGATGTTCGGCATGTCCCCGGCGCAGGGTCGCCGGCGAGGCCTCGGACAGGCCGAGGAAGCGCACCTTGCCCTCCTTCACCAGCTCGCCCATCGCCCCGACCGTCTCCTCGATCGGCGTGTTCGCATCGACCCGGTGCAGATAGTAGAGATCGACGTGATCCATCCCCAGCCGCTGCAGGCTGCCCTCGATGGCGCGGCGCACATTGGCCGGCGAGCCGTCCACGGCCAGGGCGGTGCGGTCGGCATTGTAGCCGATGCCGAATTTGGTCGCGACGAACGCCTTGTCCCGACGATCCGCCAGCGCCTTGCCGATCTGGATTTCGTTGGTGTGCGGGCCGTACATCTCGGCCGTGTCGAGGAAGGTGACACCGAGATCGAGCGCGCGGTGGATCACGGCCGACGCCTCGGCCTCGATCGACGGCTGTCCATAGAAGGACGCCATGCCCATGCAGCCGAGGCCGATGGCCGAAACCTCAGGACCGCTGCGGCCGAGTTTGCGCGTCTTCATGACCGCTCTCCTTGAAATATGGGGGGCCAGCGGAGCCTCCGCCGGCGCACCCGAGATGGGCGCCGTTCGGCCTTATTTCAAGGGCGCGCACTGCACCTTCAGCCAGGCCAGCACGTCCCCGTCCAGCAGCGGGCCGACCTTGGCCAGCACCTCGGCGTGATAGGCGTCGACGTAGGCGCGCTCGTCCGTCGTCAACAGATCGACGTCGATCAGCTTGCGATCCAGCGGTGCCAGGGTCAGCTGCTCGAACCCGTGCATCGGGCGCTCGCCGCCGGGAATGGCCGTCGGCGGGGTCACCACCTGCAGGGTCTCGATGCGGATGCCCCAGTGGCCCTCGCGGTAGTAGCCGGGCTCGTTGGACAGGATCATGCCGGTCAGCAGCGGCTGGCTGTTGGGGGCCTTGGCGATCCGTTGCGGGCCCTCGTGGACCCCAAGATAGCTGCCGACGCCGTGGCCGGTGCCGTGGTCATAGTCGTGGCCGGCCATCCACAGCGGCAGGCGCGCCATGGCATCCAGTTGGGACCCCGTGGTGCCCACCGGGAAGCGCACCACGGCCATGGCGATATGGCCCTTGAGCACGAGGGTGAACATCCGCCGCTGGTCCGCCGTCGGCTCGCCCACGGCCATGGTCCGGGTCACGTCCGTGGTGCCGTCCAGATACTGGCCGCCGCCGTCGACGAGCAGCAGACTGCCCTTCTCCATACGGCGGATCGTCCGTGTCACCGGCTTGTAGTGCGGCAGGGCGCCGTTCGGCCCGCAGCCCGCGATGGTGTCGAAGCTCAGGTCCTTCAACGCACCTGTCGCCTCGCGGAATCCCTCCAGCGCCTCGGCGATCTGGCGTTCGTCGGGCAGGGTCGCCTGCCCCACCGTATCGACCCAGTGCAGGAAGCGGGTCAGGGCCGCGCCGTCGCGGATATGCGCCTGCCGCGTCCCTTCGATCTCGACCGGGTTTTTGCAGGCCCGCGGCAGGGTGCAGGGGTCCATCCCGCGCACCACCGTCGCGCCGGTCGCTTCCAGCCGGTCGAAATACCAGGCCGGCGACTGGCCCGGATCGACCAGCACCTTCTGACCCGACAGGGCGTCGAGCGCGGCGTCCAGCGCAGCCGGAGCCTCCAGCGTCACCGCATCGCCCAGCCAGCCGGGCAACTCATTGGTCACCTTGCGCGGATCGAGGAACAGCTGCGCTGTGCCGTCTGCCTTCACCACCGCCTGTCCCAGCGGCAGGGGCGTGCGGATCACGTCGCCGCCGCGGATGTTGAACAGCCAGGCCAGCGACGCCGGCGCGGTCAGCACCGCCGCCTCGGCCCCGGCCTTGGCCACCGCCGCGCCGATGCGGGCGCGCTTGGAGGCGCTGCTCTCGCCGCTGTAGCGGTCCTCGTGCGGCACCACGGGGGCGGTCGGCTGCTCGGGCCGTTCCTCGGCCCAGGCGAGATCGAGCGGGTTGGGCGCGACCGGCTTGAGTTCAGCCCCGGCCTTCGCCGCCGCGCGCTTCAAGGTCGCGAGCGCATCGGGACTGTGCAGGCGCGGGTCATAGCCGATCACCGAACCCCTGGGCGCACGCTCCAGATACGCCGGCACGCCGCCTTCCACGAGGTCGAGAATCTCGAACTGCGCCGCATCCACCTGGGCCCGGACCTGAACGGTGTAGCGGCCGTCGGCGAACACCGCCGCCCGGTCCTTCATCACCACGCCCGCACCCGCCGACCCGGTGAAGCCGCTCAGCCAGGCCAGCCGGTCGTTGGCGGCCGGCAGATATTCGTTCTGGTGCTCGTCCTCGTGCGGCACCAGCAGCCCGTCGAGCCCCTGCTCGGCCATTTTCGCGCGGACGCGGGGAAGGTGTTTGGCCCCGAAGGACGGATCGGTGGTTTCATCGAAGGACTGGCGCATGGGCGAGGCATAGCACCGGACGCAATGGCGTGGGGAGAGGCCACAGTGACTTCTCCCTCCCCCTGGGGGGAGGGAGAGCCGGTCGTTCGAACTACCCCTGCGGTGCCGTCGGCGTGACCACGGCCACACCGCCGCTCGGTGCCGGAACCTGGACTTCCCGCTCGATCACCATCGGCGTCGAGGCACGGGCTTCAGCCGCGCGCGCCTCACTGGCGGCGCGGATCGCGTCGGCCTGCGAACGGGCGGCGTCGGCGCGGGCGATGTCGACGCTGGCCTGGGCACCGGCGACCTGGCCCTGGATCAGGGCGGAGTCCGCCTGAGCCTGGGCGGCGGCGGCATCCAACTGCGCCTCGATCAGGGCCTGATCGGTCTGCGTATCAGGACCGCGCGCGAACAGGATCCACAGGACGGCAATCAGGACCACCCCGCCCAGAATGCCCGCGATCCACCAGCCCGTATTGGACTCACGCACGACGACGGTTTCGACGGTCTCGGTATAGACCGGCGGCGGAACCCGGTTCGGATCGGTGTTCGGGTCGTACTGGGTCACGGGCAGTCCTCCATTGAACTGCCGCAACGGTTGCGAAGGACGCCCGTTCCGCGGCTACCCCACCCGCCTCAGCACGAGCGCGCTCCAGGCGTCGCGATGGATGCGGCGCTCGAGCACGAAGCCGCGCGAGAGATAGGCCGCCGACACCCGCCGCTCCTGCGTCCGCAACAGGCCGGACAGGATGGCGACGCCGCCGAGGCTCAGGGCGTTCTTGATGTCCTGCGACAGCGAGACCAGCGGCGGGGCCAGGATGTTGGCGAAGACCAGATCATAGGGGCCGTGCTGGCGCACCTTGCGGTCGTTCAGGCCGAAGGCGTGAACGAAGCGCGCATCGGCCATGTTCAGCTTGGCGTTCTCGTTCGCGATCCGCACCGAGGGCTGGTCGATGTCGGTGCCGACGGCGACCTTCGATCCCGTCTTGGCCGCGGCGATGGCCAGCACGCCCGTGCCGCAGCCCACGTCGAGCACGCGCTCGAACCGTTCCTTCTTGAGCAGTTCGTCGAAGGCGATCAGGCAGCCGACCGTGGTGCCGTGGTGGCCGGTGCCGAAGGCCGCGCCGGCATCGATCTTCAGATTGACGGTATTGTTCGGAACGATGCCCTCATCATGGGCGCCGTAGACGAAGAACCGTCCGGCGCGCACCGGCGGCAGGCCCGACAGCGACATGGCCAGCCAGTCGGCGTCGGCCAGTTTCTCCACCTTCACGGTCAGGCCGTCATGCGCCTTCAGCCGCGCCTCGATGCCGCGCGCGTCTTCGGCGTCATTGGGGAAGGCGTCGATGCGCCAGATCCCCTTGTCCTCGTCTTCCTCGAGGATGGAATAGGTCGCGCCTTCCAGCAGCGGATCGGAATCCAGCGACACGGCGGCGGCCTCGGCGACGGCGCGCGGGCCCCTCGCGATTATTTGAACTGCGGACTCGGACATTTCTCAAACACCGCTATCATTGCGAATCGAGACGCACGCTGGTGCGCTCTCCTGCGCCAGCATCAACCAATCGAACCGAGGGGTCGGGGAATTCATGGCTAAAGCACCATCCAAGCCTAAGGCGGCTGCCAAACCGAAGGCGGCGCCCGCCGCTTCCAAGCCGAAACCGGCGACAAAGTCGAGCGCTGCGCCGAAACCGGCTGCAAAACCTGCCGCGAAGCCTGCCGCTCCGAAGGCCGCCGCCAAGCCCGCCGCGGTCAAGGCTGCGCCGAAGCCGGCTGCGAAACCCGCCGCCAAACCGGCCGCCAAGCCGGCCGCGAAAGCCGCGCCCAAGGCCGCCGCGAAGCCCGCTGCCAAGCCGGCCGCCAAGCCCGCTGCTCCCAAGGCTGCCGCCAAACCCGCCGCCAAGCCGGCCGTGAAGAAGCCCGCCGCCAAGGCTGCGCCGAAGGCCGCTGCGAAGCCCGCCGCCAAACCGGCCGCCGCGCCCAAGCCTGCCGCCGCTGCGCCCGCACCGGCTCCGAAGCCGGCGGCTCCCGCTGCCGCCCCGGCCCCCGCGCCGGCTCCGGCCGCCGCCAAGCCCGCCGAGAGCAAGGGCTTCTTCGCGTCGATCAGCCGGTTCATCTTCGGCAAGAGCTGACCGTCACGACCTGAAACGACGAAGCGCCGGTGGATCGCTCCACCGGCGCTTTTTCGTGCGCGGTCTTCGCCGGGAGCGATCAGTCCTGCGGCAGGTCTTCCGCCAGGATGGCCATCTCGAACATGAAGCTGCCGGCCTCGTCCTCGTCCTCGAAGACGACGCCGATGAACTCATCGCCGACATAGACCTCGCAGGAGTCATTGGGCTTGCCGCGCGGCTTCAGGATGATGCCGCCGGTGTTGAAGGTGCGCTTCAGGTGCGTCTCGACGCGCTTCATGTCGGCGGTGTTCATGCTTGGCCTCAGGTCTTTCGTGAAGGCGCGGACCCTAGAGAAACCCCCGCCTGCGGGAAACCCTCAAATGACGAAGTCGTAGACGATGTCGGCCAGCGTATGGTCCATCGTGCGCGCCGGCGTCGCATCCGTCGGGCAGTTGACCAGCCGCGCGGGCACCCCGGCCACCGTGCAGTGCGCCGGCACCGGCTTCAGCACCACCGAACCCGACGCGACCTTGGCGTAGTCGCCGACCGTGATGTTGCCCAGCACCTTGGCCCCGGCCCCCAGCAGGACGCCCTTGCCGATCTTCGGATGCCGGTCGCCCCGATCGGCACCGGTTCCGCCCAGGGTCACGGCGTGCAGCATCGACACCTCGTCGCCGACCACCGCCGTCTCGCCGATCACGATCCCCGTGCCGTGGTCGAGGAACAGGCCCGACCCCAGCTTCGCCGCCGGATGGATGTCGACCTGGAACAGCTCTGAAATCCGGCTCTGGAAATGGAAGGCCAGCGTCTCGCGGCCCTGGGTCCACAGCCAGTGCGACACCCGCCAGGCCTGCAGCGCCTGGAAGCCCTTGAAGTAGAGGAACGGCTGCAACAGCGTCTTGATCGCCGGATCACGCTCGGCCACGGCCTGCAGGTCAGCCTCGGCGGCGGCGACGATCGACGGATCGGCGGCGAAGGCGTCACGGCACACTTCGCGCACCGACATGGGCCCCAGCTCGCTGTCCCCCAGCTTGCGTCCGATCTGGAAACTCAGGGCGCTGGCCAGGTCGTTGTGCGCCAGAATGACGGCGCTCATCTGGGACGCCAGATGCGGCTCATCCCGCGTCGCCGCTTCGGCGGAGGCGCGCAGGTCGGACCAGCAGTCCGGCCGCTGCGCAACGATTTCGAGCCTGGGCATCGGTCTGTCCTCCAGCGTCATCATACGCTCGCCAGCATGGCCTTCGCCAGTTCGGGCGGCAGTTCGCCTTCCCATGCCATATGGTAGGCCCGCAGCGCCGTCGCCAGCGTGAACATGTCCCGGATCGCCCCGGTTCCGATCTCGCGCAGCAGGTCGCCGAACGGTACGCGGATCACCCGGATGATCTCGGTCGGGTCCGGCGCGACCGGTACGGGCGTCAGGCCCCAGGCGATCCAGGCCATGGCCCGCTCGTCGGTGACGGAGTTGCTCATCTCCGCCTTGTAGGCCGAGGCCCAGTGCGCGGCCTCCAGCCCCGCCTCCTCCATCAGTTCCCGACGCGCGCCCTCGATCGGGTCCTCGTCGAACGGGGCCCCGCCCTCGGGCATCTCCCACGACCAGTTCATCAGGGCGAACCGCTGCTGGCCTACCAGGGTCACGGTGCCGTCCGCATGCACCGGCAGCACCCCGACCGACAGATTGCGCGGCCGCATGACCACATAGTCGGCCTTCACCCCCGTCGGTGCCGTCGCATCATGCCGGGTCATTCGGAGCCACGGATTCTCGAACGTCACCGCCGAGCCGGCGTCCCGCCACGGCGGCGGCCGGTCGCTGCCGTCGTCCCACGCGGGCCGCGGGCGGTCGTCGTCAAAGGTCTTGTGAGAGTCGCTCATAGCCGTGGGTATGGCGCCGGAGGCCGCCCGCGACTAGGTCAGGGCCATGACCGACGCCGATCTGGGAGCGACCCTCCCCCTGCCCGTCCCGTCCGCCGAGATGCAGGACCGCCTCGCGCGGCGCCGCTCGGCCCCGGCCCAGTCGCTGACAGCGCCCGGCCCGTCGCCGGTCGAGATCGAACGCCTCCTGCAGCTCGGCGCCCGCACGCCCGACCATGGCAAGCTCTTCCCCTGGCGGTTCGTGGTCATGGGCCCGCAGAGCCGCGCCGACCTCGCCCGCGCCCTCGCCCCACTTGCCGCACATCAGCTCGACCCCGGCAAGGCAACCAAGGTGCTGTCGAAGCTGACCGCCCCGCCCCTGACCATTCTGGTGCTCTCCGTCCCGATCGCCGGCCACAAGGTGCCGGAGTGGGAGCAGCAGCTCTCGGCCGGTGCCGTCTGTATGAACCTCGAACACGCCGCCAATGCCCTGGGCTACGCCGCCAGCTGGATCACCGACTGGTACAGCTACGACCCGGCCGCCCTGGCCCTCTATGATGTCCGTGCGGGCGAGCGGGTGGCGGGCTTCATCCACATCGGGACCCTCGCCGAGCCGCCCCTAGAACGCCCCCGTCCGGACGTGACGGCGCTGACCACCTGGCGCGACTGAACCTCAGGGACGGAACAGGCCGACGCTCGCCAGCGTCGCCACCGCCATCAGCGCGGTGACCACCACCAGCAGGGCGGTCAGCAGGTTTTCAGTCCGGTCCGGGCGGCTGCGCATGGCGACGATCTCCGCCGCCAGTGTCTCGCGATTCGGGCCTGATCAGGCGTCCCAGGCCCCGCCGACCATCCGCCGCGCCAGCAGCGGCTTGCCCAGCCAGTAGGCCAGCTCCGCCGGCCGTTCGATGTCCCAGACCGCCAGATCGGCCGCCTTGCCCGCTTCCAGCGTGCCGATCTCGCCCTCGAGCCCGAGCGCCCGCGCCGCGATCCGTGTCGCCCCCGCCAGCGCCTCCTCGGGCGTCAGCCGGAACTGCACGCAGGCCAGATTGATCGCCGCCGTCATCGAGGCGAGCGGCGACGTCCCCGGATTGCAGTCCGTCGCCACCGCCATCGCCACGCCGTACTGACGGAACAGGTCCATCGGCGGAAGCACCGTCTCCCGCAGCATCAGCCAGGCCCCCGGCAACAGCACGGCGACGACACCGGCCCCGGCCATGGCCTTCACCCCGGCCTCGTCCGAGTGCTCGACATGGTCCGCCGACAGGGCCCCGTAGCGCGCCGCCAGCGCCGCCCCGCCGCCGTCCGACAGCTGGTCCGCATGCAGCTTGACCGGCAGACACAGTGCCCGCGCCCTGTCGAACAGCCGTGCCACCTCTTCGGTCGAGAAGGCAATCGGCTCGCAATAGGCGTCGACCGCATCGACCAGTCCCTCGGCGTGGGCCGCCGGCAGGATGTCGTCCACCGCCAGATCGACATAGCGCGCCCGGTCCGTCTTCCACTCCGGCGGCACGGCGTGCAGACCCAGATAGCTCGTGCGCACCCGCACCCCCGCCTCGCGCCCGATCCGCCGCGCCACGCGCAGCATCTTCAGCTCGCTGTCGTGATCCAGCCCGTAGCCCGACTTGATCTCGACCGTCGTGACCCCCGTCGCCTTCAGCCCGGCCAGCCGCCCCAGCGCGCTCGCATAAAGCTGGTCCTCCGAGGCCGCCCGCGTCGCCGCCACAGAGGAAACGATCCCGCCCCCGGCCCGCGCGATCTCCTCGTATGTCGCCCCGCCCAGCCGCTGTTCGAACTCGCCTGACCGGTCGCCGCCGAACACCAGATGCGTGTGACAATCCACCAGCCCCGGCGTGACCCAGCGCCCGTCCAGCCGGTCTGTCTCCACCGCCTCATGCGCCGGTAGATCGGTCCGCGCCCCGGCCCAGACGATCCGCCCGTCCCGGACCAGCAGCGCCCCGTCCTCGATCGCGCCATAGGCCGCGCCGCCTTGAGCCATCGTGGCCAGACGGCAGTCCGTGATGAGCCGGTCCGCGCGGATCATCGCGTCTCAAACCCCGCCAGCAGTTCGCAGAACCACCGCCCCGCCGTCAGCGAGCCGAGGTCGCCGATCTCCAGCGACGGATCGTATTCGGTCAGGTCCACCGCCCGCACCTTGGGATGCGCCCCGATCACCCGCGTCGCGTCGAAGAAGTCCTGCACGGACACGCCACCCGGCCTTGCGCCCGGCGAGGCCGGCCACTGGCCGCGGTCGATCACATCGATGTCGAAATCGACATAGATGACCTCGCAGAGCCCCGACAGCCGCTCCAGCTCCTCGGCCACGACCACGGCCATGCCCCGCTCGCGACAGGCCCGCGCCGTCCGCACCGATATTCCCGCCGCCTTCGCCTTGTCGTGCGCCCGCTTCGTATTGGCGAACGGCGCCAGGCCGATCTGGCTGATCCGCTCGCCGGCCAGCCCGTCTTCCAGCAGCGCCTGCACCGGATTGCCGTTGGTCAGGCCCTGATCGGTGTCCCGCAGGTCGAAATGGGCATCCAGCGTCAGCAGGCCCGCCCGCGCCAGCCCGAGACCGTGCACGCCCGGTCGCGTGATCGCATTATTGCCCCCGATCAGCACGGTCAGCCCGCGCTGGACCTGCGCCGCCGTCGCATCGCGCACCGGCCCGAACGCATCGGCCGGCGTGACCGCCTTCAGCGGCAGATCGCCCGCGTCATGAACCTTCGCCTCCAGCGTCCGGCCCGTCTCGACATCATAGGTCGAGAACCGCGGCAGCACGGCACGGAATGCCTTCGGCCCCAGGTCACACCGCCCCGGCGTCAACGACCGCTCATTGAGCCCCGCGCCGATCAGGGCGACGTTCGCTTCAGGGTGATCACCGATCAGGTCGGCGACGCTGCGCCAGCCCAGCGCGTCTGAGTCTTCCAAGGTCATGGGATGGCAGCGTAGAGAGGCCGCCATGACGACTCAACAGACGAACACCCCCAGGAACGCAAGGATCATTCGCAGCCCGCGCGGCACGGAGATGACGGCGAAGACCTGGGCCGCCGAGGCCGCCCTGCGCATGCTGATGAACAACCTCGATCCCGAGGTGGCCGAGCGGCCCGAGGACCTCGTGGTCTACGGCGGCATCGGCAAGGCCGCGCGCGACTGGCCGTCGTTCGACCGCATCGTGACCGAGCTGCGCAATCTCGAGGCCGACCAGACCCTGCTGGTCCAGTCCGGCAAGCCGGTCGGCGTCTTCCGCACCCACGCCGACGCCCCGCGGGTCCTGATCGCCAACTCCAACCTCGTGCCCAAATGGGCGACCTGGGAGCATTTCAGCGAACTCGATCGCAAGGGCCTCATGATGTACGGCCAGATGACGGCCGGCTCATGGATCTACATCGGCACCCAGGGCATCGTTCAGGGCACCTATGAGACCTTCATGGAGGCCGCCCGCCAGCACTGGGGCGGAGAGACGGCCGGAAAATGGATCCTGACCGCCGGGCTCGGCGGCATGGGCGGGGCCCAGCCCCTGGCCGCCACCATGGCCGGCGTCTCCTGCCTCGCCATCGAATGCCAGCGCAGCCGCATCGAGATGCGTCTCCGGACCCGCTATCTCGACGTCATGGCCGAGAGCCTGGACGAGGCCCTGAACCTGATCGAACAGGCCGCTAAGAGCAATAAACCGATATCTGTCGGGCTATTGGCCAACGCTGCTGATGTATTGCCTGAGATAGTGAAGCGCGGTGTTCGCCCGGATCTGGTGACCGACCAGACCAGCGCCCACGATCTGGTCAATGGCTATCTGCCGGCCGGCTGGACCGTCGCCGAATGGGAGGACAAGCGCGTCTCCGATCCCGCCGCCGTGACCACAGCGGCCACGAAATCAATCGTTGATCACGTCCAGGCCATGCTGGATTTCCAGGCCATGGGCATCCCCGTCACCGACTATGGCAACAACATCCGCCAGGTGGCCTTCGACGCGGGCGTGAAGAACGCCTTCGACTTCCCCGGCTTCGTGCCCGCCTACATCCGCCCCCTGTTCTGCCGCGGCATCGGCCCCTTCCGCTGGGCCGCCCTGACCGGCGATCCGGACGATATCCGCAAGACCGATGCGGCGATGAAAAAGCTTTTCCCGGACAACGCCGGCCTGCATCGCTGGCTGGACATGGCGGGCGAGCGGATCGCCTTCCAGGGCCTGCCCGCCCGCATCTGCTGGATCGGCCTCGGCGACCGTCACCGCGCCGGCCTGATGTTCAACGACATGGTCGCCTCGGGCGAACTCAGCGGCCCGATCGTCATCGGCCGCGACCACCTCGACTCCGGCTCGGTCGCCAGCCCCAACCGCGAGACGGAGGCCATGATGGACGGCTCTGACGCCGTCTCCGACTGGCCCCTGCTGAACGCCCTGCTGAACACGGCCTCGGGTGCCAGCTGGGTCTCCCTCCATCACGGTGGCGGCGTCGGCATGGGCTACAGCCAGCACTCCGGCGTGGTCATCGTCGCCGACGGCACGCCCGAGGCCGCGAAGCGGCTCGAACGCGTCCTCTGGAACGACCCGGCGACCGGCGTCATGCGCCACGCCGATGCGGGCTATGAGATCGCGAAGGAGGCCGCCCGCGAACACGGCCTCAACCTGCCGAGTTTGAAGTGATTTCCGCTTTCGTCATCCCGGCGAAGGCCGGGACCCAGCGGCGCCGCGACAGCGGAGAAACACCGCTGGACGAGAGCATTTCCACCATTTCGCCCTCCGGGCGCCGCTGGGTTCCGGGGTCGCTCTGACGAGCGCTCCGGAATGACGAAAGTTTTGAGCGAACCCTCCATGACCCAGATCACAATCGGCTCCGGCCCACTGACTCTCAACCAGCTGCGCGCGGTCCTTGAAGGCCCGACCACCGTCTCTCTCGACCCCGCCGCCTGGACCGCCGTCGAGCGCGGCGCGGCCGTGGTCGCCGCCATCGTGGCCGAAGGGCGCACCGTCTACGGCGTCAACACCGGCTTCGGCCTGCTGGCCAATACCTCCATCGCCACCGAGGATCTCGAGACCCTGCAGAAGAACCTCGTCCTCAGCCATGCCTGCGGCGTCGGCGCCCTTCTGCCCGACAATGTCACCCGCCTGCTGATGGTGCTGAAGATCGCCAGCCTGTCGAAGGGGGCCTCCGGCATCCGACGCGGGACGCTCGAAGCCCTGATCGCCCTGGTCAACGCCGACGTCCTGCCCTGCATCCCGTCCAAGGGCTCGGTCGGGGCCTCGGGCGACCTCGCCCCGCTCGCTCACATGTCCTGCGTCCTGATCGGCGTCGGCGAGGCCCGCCATAATGGCGAGACGCTGTCCGCCGAGGACGCCCTCGCCCGCGTCGGCCTCAAGCCGCTGGTGCTCGGCCCCAAGGAGGGCCTCGCTCTTCTCAACGGCACCCAGTGCTCGACGGCTCTCGCCCTCGCCGGCCTGTTCGCGGCGGAAGCGACCTTCGCCGCCGGCATCGCCGCCGGGGCCCTGTCGGTCGATGCGCTGAAGGGCTCCGACGCCCCGTTCGACGCCCGCATCCACGCCCTGCGCGGCCAGCCGGGGCAAATCGCCGTCGCCGCCCGGCTGCGCGCCCTGATGGCCGGCTCGGCCATCCGCGACAGCCACCGCGAGGGCTGCCACAAGGTCCAGGATCCCTATTCCCTCCGCTGCCAGCCCCAGGTCATGGGTGCGGTGCTGGACGTGCTCCGCAACGCCGCCGCCACCCTGGAATGCGAAGCCAATGCCGTCACCGACAATCCGCTGGTCTTCATCGAGGAAGGTGACGTCATTTCCGGCGGCAATTTCCACGCCGAACCTGTTGCTTTCGCTGCCGATATGATCGCCATGGCCCTGTGCGAAATCGGCAATATCTCCGAGCGCCGCACATCCATCCTCGTCGATCCGAAGATGAGCGAACTGCCCGCCTTCCTCGTCAAGGAGAGCGGCTTGAACTCCGGCTTCATGATCGCCCAGGTCACCGCCGCCGCCCTCGTCGCCGAGAACCGGATGGTGGCTCATCCGTGCAGCATCGATACCGTCCCGACCTCGGCCAACCAGGAAGACCACGTCTCCATGGCCACCCACGGTGCCCGCCGCCTGCTCGACATGGCCGAGAACACCGCCGCCGTGGTCGGCATCGAACTGCTGGCCGCTGCCCAGGGCATGGAGTTCCACCGCCCCCTGACCTCTTCGCCTGATCTGGAAGCGGTCTGGGCCATCGTCCGCGAGGCCGCCGCCGCCTACGGCTCGGACCACTATTTCGCGCCGGACATCGCAAGAGCGACCGACGGCGTCCGCGCGGGGCGGTACCGGGTGTTCGCAGCGGATCTGCTGCCGTCGGCCTAGTCGCCCCGCCCCTCCCGCTATCGTCATCCTCCGGCAAGCCGCGCCTTCGCGGCGCAGACCGGGGGCCCCAGTGGCGCCGAAGGCGATCTGTCCAGCCGCGCTCCCGGCAGGTTCGCGCTCACGCGCGCCGCTGGGTCCCCCGGTCTCGCTGCGCTCGCCGGAGGATGACGATAGCGGGACAGTGTCTTCTAGCCCCCGATCTTCCCGCCCCCTTGAACCCCGGAACCTCCCTTTCGACCCATCAGGGACGGCCGAGTTCGCGCCTTCGTCCCGCCCACGTCCGAAATCGACGCACCCGCGTGCATCAATGCTCCGACGCCCACGGGCACGGTCTTTGACACGCTGAAATCTCCCGACAGGCCCGCTCGCAGGCCTGCCGCACCCCGGCGAAGGCCTGCCTCGGTCGTCGCCGCAGAATGCGCTGCAAATTTTCGGCTGAAACAGTGTCTTTCCGCCCCGCGAGGATGACGTCGAGGTGCTGATCCTTGCGGTTCACGATTTCGGACACCCAGGCACAGTACGCCTGCGGCCGACCCGGAGCGAGACCCTTAGGGCTGCTTCTCGACGTTCAGGGCATAGGCCCCGGTCTGACCCTGCTGGAAGGTTCCGGCCCGGACCTCGTAGACGCCGTCCGTCGGGGCGGTCCATTCCAGCTTGGCGTGGGTGTCCGACAGGCTGTCGTCGTCCGACCCCAGGATCTCGAAGGCCCCGCCCTCCTGCGCCCGACCGACGACGAGGAAGCTGTCGACCTCGTTGGAGACCATGGTGATCATCAGCTTCTCATCGGCCTTCAGCGTCACACGATAGGCGTCGAAGAAGCTGTTGTCCGCGGCGGTGGCGTCCGTCTCGGTCAGGATACCCCGCGCCGTCGCGCCGACCAGCACGCTGCCCGGCTGCGGCTGCGGTCCCCGGTCGAGCAGTTCGAGAGCGTAGAGCCCCTCGCCCTCCGACCCCAGCGGCGACACCCGCAGCACATAATCCCCGTCATCCGGCAGGGTGTAGCTGAGCCGGGAATCGGTGCCCTCGCCCAGACCGTCGTCATCCGAGGCCAGGGCCTCGAACTCGGCTCCCGCGCGGCCGATCTGCAGATAGGTGTCGAAGTCACCCGAGCGCATGATCGCCTGCACGCGCTGACCCGCCACGCCACTGAAGGCGAAGGCGTCATAGCTGCGATCGTCGCCATCCGTCGGATCCGTCTCGCCGATCTCGCCCTGGAGGGGCGCGCTGAAAGCCAGCGCCTCGGGTGCCTTGTCCGGCTCGACCTCGGAGAGCGACAGGGAATAGGCCCCCGTCGCCTCGGTGAAGGCCCGCGCTTCGATGAAATAGACCCCTGTGGCCGGAAGGGTGAAGGTCAGGCGCGAGTTGGTGCCTTCCGCCGCGCCGTCGTCGTCTTCGGCCAGGCTGACGCGGTTTGCGTCGAACAGTTCGACATAGGTGTCGAACTCGTCCGAGCTCATGTCGATGCGGATGCGCTGTCCCTCCTGACCGGAGAACCGGTAGGCGTCGGCGATCTCGCCGCCCGCGCCCCTGCCGTCGCCTTCGGCCAGGGCCCCTTCGGCCGAACCGCCGATTTCGATGGTCTGGGCGGCAGCCAGCTCCGGCCCGCGCGCCAGCGCTACCGAATAGGCCCCCTCGTTGCCGGCACCGAGCGGCGTTGCCCGGATGATGTAGTCGCCGGCCGTTTCGGCGGTGAAGATCAGCCGGGAGTTCAGGCCGGTCTCCATCGTGTCGTCGTTCATGGCCAGTTCGACGAACTCGCCCGCCCGCATCTGCCCGACCCGGACCACCGGATCGAAGGCGTCGGAGTTCAGGTCGATGGTGAACCGCTCGCCCTCGCGGGCGCGGAACGTATAGGCGTCATAGGCCTGGCCGCTCTCGGTCTCCGGGTCGCGGGCGGTCAACGCTCCCTCGATCGACTGGCCGACGCGGATGCCGGTCGGCCGCGGAGGGCGTCCGGCTGACGGGCGCTGGGTCAGGCCGAGCGTATAGGCCCCACCCTCGATGCCGGCCAGGGTTCGGGCCCGCAGCACAAAGGTGCCGGCCTGGTCCGCGGTGAAACGAAGCCGCGAATGGGTGCCCTCGCCCAACCCGTCATCGTCACTCGCCAGGGCCTCGCTCTCGCCCTGATGGAAGACCTCCAGATAGGCATCGAAGTCGGCGGCGCGCATGACCGCTTCCAGCCGCTGGCCGGCGCGGGCGCGGATCAGATAGTCGTCGTAGCGGTAAGCGTCGTCCGCCGCCGTGCCGTCGCCGTCCGCGATCTGGCCCTCGATGGTCCGCCCCGGCGACAGCGTCTCCGCGCGCTGGGCCAGCGCCGGTGCCGCGACCGACAACGCCAGCAGGCTGACGGCAGCGAGAATGGACTTACGGCGCATGGATATCCCCTTGAATGCGACTCCGATCATAGACGCCGAACCGCGCCCTCTGTAAATCGCGGCAACCGCACGATTCCTGACGACCGGAGCCGAAATCCATGACGGCCGACCCCGCCTGCGCGACCCTGATCGACGGCAAGGCCTTTGCCGCGGGCCTTGTGGAGCGCGTGGCCGCCGCCTCGGCGCGTCTGGAAGCGGCCCATGGCATCAAGCCCGGCCTGGCTGTCGTCATCGTCGGCGAGGACCCCGCCAGTCAGGTCTATGTCCGCAACAAGGGCGAAACGACCCAGCGCGCCGGCATGCGGTCCGATACGCATCGGCTCTCCGACCAGACTTCGCAGGCCGACCTGCTGGCCCTGATCGCCGACCTGAATGCCGACGCCGGCATCCACGGGATCCTCGTCCAGCTGCCCCTGCCCGGCCATATCGACGCCTCGACCGTGCTGGACGCCATTGATCCCGACAAGGATGTGGACGGATTTCACGTCGTCAACGCCGGCCGACTGGCCGTCGGCCTGCCCGGGCTGGTTCCCTGCACACCGCTGGGCTGTCTGATGCTGCTGAAGGCCGAACTGGGCGATCTGTCCGGCCTGAACGCCGTCATCGTCGGGCGCTCCAACATCGTCGGCAAGCCGATGGCCCAACTCCTTCTGGCCGAGAGCTGCACCGTCACTGTGGCGCACTCCCGTACGCGCGACCTGCCGGCCCTGTGCCGCACCGCCGACATTCTGGTCGCCGCCGTCGGACGACCTGAGATGGTCCGCGGCGACTGGATCAAGCCGGGTGCGGCCGTCATCGATGTGGGCATCAACCGCGTCCCGTCGCGCGATCCGGTCAAGGCTGCCGAAGGCAAGACCCGTCTGGTGGGCGACGTCGCCTTCGACGAGGCCGCCGGAGTCGCCGGACGGATCACGCCGGTACCGGGCGGCGTGGGCCCGATGACCATCGCCTGCCTGCTGGCCAACACCTATTCGGCGGCCTGCCGGTCGATCAAGGTTACGCCCGAACCTCTGGACGCTTGAACCGCCGCCGTTCAGGCACGATAGTCGGACTCTCGCCTGTCAGGAGACGTCGATGATCCGCTTCTCACCCCGTGTTTCGGCCCTCGCGGCCGTCGTGATCCTGACCCCCGCCATGGCGGGCTGCGGGATCAACGCCATTCCGACCAAGGAAGAGGCGGCCAAGGCGAAATGGGCCGATGTCCAGTCGCAATACCAGCGCCGCGCGGATCTGGTGCCGAACCTCGTCGCGACCGTGCAGGGCGCGGCGATCGCCGAACGCACCACCCTGACCCAGGTGATCGAGGCCCGCGCGCAGGCGACCGGCGTGACCGTCACGCCCGAGACGCTCAATGACCCAGCCGCCTTCCAGCGGTACCAGGCCGCACAGGGCCAACTCTCGCAGGCGCTTTCGCGGTTGCTGCTGGTCGTCGAGCGCTATCCCGACCTCAAGTCGAACCAGAATTTCATCGCCCTGCAGTCGCAGCTGGAAGGCACCGAGAACCGCATCGCCGTCGCGAGACGCGACTACAATGAGGCGGTGCGCGACTACAACACGACGCTGCGCACCTTCCCGACGGTCATCTGGGCCAACACCATTCACGGCGGTTCCGAGCCGATGCAGCTGTTCACGGCGACGGAGGCGGCCCAGTCCGCGCCGGGCGTGAATTTCGATGCCCTGAACCCGGCAGGCCCCGGCGGCTCCGCGCCTGCCGCAGCCCCCGGCTCGCCCCCGCCCGCGGCACCGGCGGCGCAGTGATCCGCACCCTTCCGGGTTTCCTCCGGGTCAGGGCGGCCGCCCTGATAACGGCCTTGCTGGCGGTCGTCTGGCTCGCAGTGGCCGCGCCGGCGCTGGCTGCCGGACCGACCTTCCCGCCCCTGAACGGGCGGGTGATCGACCACGGCGACCTTGTCTCCGACGCCAAGGAACTGGCGCTGGCCGCCAAGCTGGAGGCGCTCGAGCGCGACACGACCGATCAGGTCGTCGTCGTCACCGTGCCTGACCTGCAGGGCTATGAGATCGAGGAATACGGCTATCAGCTGGGCCGCGCCTGGGGCATCGGTCAGGCGCAGAAGAACAACGGCGTCCTGCTGATCGTCGCGCCGCGCGAACGCAAGGTCCGGATCGAGGTGGGTTACGGGCTGGAGCCCGTCCTGACCGACGCCCTTTCCGCCCTGATCATCCAGAATGAAATCCTGCCGTCCTTCCGCGAGGGCCATTTCGAACGCGGTATCGAGCAGGGCGTCGATGCCATCGACCGCCAGCTGAGACTCGACCCGGCCGAGGCCCAGGCACGCGCGGCCGCCGCGGAGCGCCCGAAGTCCGGGGCCCCCATCGGCGTCGGAATCGTGATCGTGGTGATCTTCTTCCTCATGATCCTGGCCATGATTGGCGGCGGCGGAGGCCGGGGCCGCCGGCGTCCCAGCGGCGTCGGTCCCATCCTGATCTGGGCGGCCACGGAAGCCCTGAGGAGCAGTGGCCGCGGCGGCGGCGGGGGTGGCTTCGGCGGTGGCGGCGGGTTCGGCGGCGGCGGCGGGAGTTTCGGCGGCGGTGGAGCATCCGGAGGATGGTGATCAAGCTGACTCCCCAGGTGCAGAGCCGCATCGGCGATGCGATCGCCGCGGCCGAGGCGAAGACCTCGGGCGAAATCTTCTGCGTACTGGCGCGGCGGGTTTCGTCCTATCGCGACATCTCGCTCGGCTGGGCGGCGGCCGCGGCCCTGCTGCTGCCGTTGGGGCTGATCCCGTTCGGGTTCGATCCGGCCTGGATCCCCGGAATGGGAGACGGCTGGCAGGCCGCCCATCTGTCTTCCACCGACGTGGTGGTGGGCCAGTCACTGGCCGCCTATGCCCTGATCCAGTCGGCCGTCTTCGTGACCGCCTTCCTGCTGACCTCGATCCCGGGGGTTCGCCGCTTCGTCACGCCACGCAGCGTGCGCCGGGCACGGGTACGGCGGGCGGCGATGGAGCAGTTCCTCGCCCACGGTCTGCACATCACCCGCGAGCGGACCGGGGTGCTGATCTTCGCCGCACTGGCCGATCATCAGGTCGAGGTGGTCGCCGACGAGGGTATCCACAGCAAGGTCGACCAGGCCATCTGGGCCGACGCCGTCGAGGCGCTGGCAAAAGGCATGAAGAACAACGATCCGGCCGCGGGCTTCGAGGTGTCGATCGGTCTGTGCGGCGACGTCCTGGCAGAGCATTTTCCGCCCCGCACGGAAAATCCCAATGAGATCGAGGATCGGCTGGTGCTGATCTGAACCAACGCCGCCGCTGGCCGCTTTGGTGTCATATTCCCCGTGGTAATGGCCTGACCGCCGCCCGGCCCCTGTTCAGGACGTCATGCCCCGCCTGCTGACCTACAATGTCCACCGCTGCGTCGGCGTCGATCGCAAGCTCGATGTCGCCCGCATCGTGGGCGTGATCGCCGAGCACGAGCCGGATATCGTCTGCCTGCAGGAACTCGACGTCGGCCGGGCCCGCACCGGCTACGTCGATCAGGCCCGGTCGATCGCAGATGGCCTGGCCATGACCTTCCACTTCCACGCCGCCATGCGGGTCGAGGCCGAGCAGTACGGCGACGCGGTCCTGACCCTGCGGCCCGAGCGACTTGTGAAATCCGGACCGCTCCCGACGATCCGGGGCGTACCGGGCCTCGAGCCGCGCGGCGCGATCTGGGCGGCAATCGACTTCGACGGCGTCGAACTGAATGTGATCAACACCCATCTCGGCCTCGTGCCCCGGGAGCAGAGGCTGCAGGCGGCGGCGCTGGTCGGGGCTGATTGGCTGGGCCATCCGGACTGCGTCGGCCCAACCCTGCTGACCGGTGACTTCAATGCCACTTCCGTCACCCGGCCCTACCAGACCCTCGCACGGCGTCTGGCCGACTGTCAGCGCAGCCTCGGGCTGAAGCCCTCGGTCAAGACGTTTCCATCGAGCTTTCCGGCCATCCGGATCGACCACTGCTTCACCAGCCCTGAACTGGTGGTCACGGCCGTAAAGGCACCCTTCTCTCCCCTCGCGCGGATGGCGTCCGACCACCTGCCGCTGATCATCGATTTCGAGATCAGGACGGCCTAGGCGGCGGCAGGGTGCGGTGCGAACGGCTGCGCCGCTTCCAGGGGCGGAAGGCGTCCCGGGTGGAGGCCGGGTCTCCGAGCTGGAACTCGGCAATGATCCGCTCGAACCGCGACGGCGGCTCTGCTCCGAGCGTATGCATCCGGCCGGTGTCGAACTGCTGGATCGCCTCGCCCACCGTGCCGGTGACGGCCTCGACCGCGCCGAAAGCCTCGCCGCTGACGCCGATCCAGTGGCCGATGGTCCGCTGGCGGAACCGCCGGATGGCATCACGGCCTGTATCATCGACCGGCTCGGCGGCGATGTCGCATTCGGTGTCAAAGCCGAACGACCGGTTGTTCAGGTTGGTCGATCCGATCCGCAGCACGACGTCGTCGTAGATCGAGACCTTGGCATGGACGATGATCCTCTCGCCCTGTCGCGTATGTGGCGTGAACGCGAAAAAGCGGTTGTGCCGGTCGGCCTGCTCCAGCCGGAACAGTATCTCTGACCGGGCTGTGTCCATGGTGATGCGGTCGAACCAGCTGGGACTCGTTCCCGTCGAAACCAGCACGATCTCGGGACCCTCCTCCTCGGCAAGCCTCGCCCCGAGGGCTTCCGCTATGACCGGCGAGGTAAAGTACTGGTTCTCCAGATAGATGAGACGCTTGGCGTTCCGAATGGCATCGAGATGCAGGGCCTCGTTCTCCCGGACTTCGGATCGTCCGGCGGTGGCGGGTTCGGTGCGGGCGATCGCGACCGGCGTTCCATGCATATCCGGCTCAAGATCGTCGGGCCAGGGATCGCTTGTCGCCTCGTCAGGAACCGTCCGCTCGCCGGTCGACCGGAACCAGCGCTCCCGAGCCAGGTCGCCGAGCGCCCTGGCTGCGGCTCCGTCCATGACCGCCATAACCTCGTGCCGGGGAGGCGGGATCAGACCGGATGGCTGGCACCGGCGTGGATCACCGTCCAGGTGCTCTTCGGAATCCCAGCGATCGGTTGAGATGTCGCCACCGCCGCAGAAGGCCACAGCGTCGTCGATGATGACCACCTTCTGGTGGTGACAGGCACCGAAGGCTGGCGGCGGATCGAGGCGGAATTCCACCATCCGCTTGCGAAACCACACCTGGGCCTTGTGCGGGTAGAAGCCCTGCGACGCAGAGATAAGCAGCGGCGATTTCCAGATCAGCAGCCGGACGTCCAGTTCCGGCCGGGCCTTCACCAGCATACGGAGCTGGTGCCCGATCTGGGCCTGATGGTCTGTGTGCGAACTCTGCGGGTCCAGCCGCGTTCGCGGGTCGAACTGCCAGCCCAGAATGACAATCGAGCGACGCGCCTTGCCGAGCGCTGACCGCAGGGCGTCGAAATAGGCTGCGTTTTCCATCAGAACGGCGAAGCGGTCCGCCGTCTCAACCCGCCAGCAATTGCGGCCCGGCGTGAGCAGGCTTTGGCTGTGGTCTTGCCCGGTCTGTTGCATGGCGCAGGTCTGGCCGATTCGCGTGACGGCGATGTGCGCCTCAAGCTCTACAGGACGCGCACCGACGACTTCCGTTCCATGAGCAGGTGCACCGGGTCAATGGTGACGCTTTGTTCATGTGGTCCGGCATTGTCCGAACGCGGTTTTGAGGGCATAAGAGCCACCGTCAGTCGGACAGGGGGAGATCGGCGATGCAAGCGCTGATCGAGTTCATCGCAGGGTTCGTGGCCATGCTGGCTGCTGCGGCTCTGTCGCAGTTCGGCGTGGACCTTGACCCACGCCAGGCGCCCCAGCGTGAAATCCACCGGGTCCGTGATTGCGGCGACAGTCCGACGGCGGCGATAATCGCTGCGTCGACCGAGCGCAAACAGGACTGCTGATCGTCGCTGGGGTCGACTGTCCCCGGATTCATACACCCCTGACTTTGCGCGCCGCGTTTGACTCGTTAGGGTCGAAACGTCCTACCGCGCGTCAGCTGTCGACGCGCTCCGTGACGAGATCGCCGCTCCATGAAATCACCCCGTCAACGGCCCGCGATGAATCTGACCGAACCGGACCCGGCGGCGGGAGCCACGGAGCCGTTCCGGGATCCGGACGAGCTGTCGCTCGGGGTCAAGGAACCTGTTGTCGAACGCCCGATGTCCGAACGTCGTCGTCGGCGGCTCGCCGACGAGCAGCGTCGCGCCGAGGAGCGGGCGCTCGCCGAGACCGGGCGGGCCGCGCCGACGCAGACAGTCACCCCCGAAATCGGCATATCGGCGGCTGCGCCGCCGGTTGCCTTCGAGCCGCCCCCGGCACCGGCACGAATCCAGGTCCGCGAGGCACCTGCGCCGTCCGGCCGTCACGCCTATCTCGTCGCCGGCGTCGCCTCGGCGCTCTGGGTCGGAGGCGTCGCCGCCTGGCTGGCCTTCGAGGTCGGTTCGGGCGCTGTCGAACTGGAGCCGCTCCGGCTTGCTGTCTATGCGCTGATCGCCTTGGCACCGGCCGGAATGGCCATCATGCTGGCCCATGCCGTGCGCCAGGGCGCCGGTCTCGCCGCGGAAACCCGCCGGGCGCGCGAACTGTCCGAGGCCCTGCTCGCTCCCACGGCACTGGCGGCCCAGCAGACCGGTGAGGTCTTGCACTCGCTCCGGAACGACATCGACCAGGCATCTCTCGCGGCCGAGCGCGCCCGTCACGACATGGCGCTGCTGCGGGAGGCCCTCTCGCAGGAAACAACCCGGCTGAACGAGGCCGCCGAGACGGCCGGCCGGACCGCGCGTCGCCTCGCTGAACAACTCGGCGGCGAGCGTGAGAAGATGCAGGTTCTGGCGACGCGGATGGACAGTCAGGCGTCGGGCGTGATCGAAGCCGTCGAACGCCAGTCGCGCATGGTTGTCGATGCGTCCGACCTGGCGCAGACCCAGCTCCGGGAGGCCGAGGCCGCCCTGGCCGCCCGCGCGGCCGACCTGGCCGCCGCCGCCAGCGAAGCCCAGGACGCGGCCCGCGTCGCCGCCGACGATCTGGCGCGCCAGACCCTGAGGCTCGAGAACGCCGGGTCGGGCGTCGCCGAACAGATCCAGTCGGTCGAGGAAGGTCTGGGCCAGCAGCGCGCCGCCCTCGTGACCGCCGCCTATGCCCTGCGCACCGACCAGGAAGATTTCTCGGCCCAGGTCGAGAGCCAGCGCGCCCAGTTGAGCGAACAGCTGTCCGCCACCCGTACCGCCGCCGGAGAGCTTGGCGACACCTCGACCCGGACCACCGAGACGATCAGGGACCTGGTCGAAGCAGCTACGGACCAGTTCCGGGCCCTTGTGGAAATGTCCCAGCGGGAGGCCGACGGCTTTGATGCTGCGACCAAGCTTGCGCTCGACCGTTTCGAGGCGCTGGCAGCCGAGGCTCGCGACGCGCTTGTCGAGGAGACCCGGTCCGCCCTGTCCGCACTGCAGGCCACGGCCGAGGAGTCCCGGGCGGCGGCAACCGATGCCGCCGAACAGGCCCAGGTTCGCGCTGATCGGCTGGGCGAGGCCCTGTTCGATGCCGCACAGAAAGCGGATCAGGCGGCGGATGCCCGCGTCGACTCGGCTCGCAAGATCGTCATGGAAACCAGCGGGCTGGTCGATGAGGCCGGTGATCGGGCGCTTGAGCGCCTGGAGACGACGGTTGAACGGATGAACGTCGCCCTCGCCCAGATCGATGAGACCATCGCTGACCTTGATCAGCGTGCCGCCCGCCTGCCCGAGGAGGCCCAGAAACGGGCCGAGGCGGTCAGGGTCTCGGTTGAGGAAGGGCTGGCCGCCCTCGCCGCGGCCTCGCAAAAGGCCGCGGCAGACACCGAGGCGCTGGACGCCGGCTTCCAGGAGCGGGTGCGGCGCAACTACGACATGCTGACCGAGGCTGTGCGCCTGATGGGGATCGTGTCGGGCGACACGCCGGCGCTGCGGCGACGCGAGCCGGTCCCGGCGGCCGGTCCTGCGTCCGTCGACACCGACAGCGGCCGTTCACGGGCAGCAAGGGGCGAAGATTCCCGCGGCTTTGGCCTCCGTGGCCGCCTGAAGCTCGAACCGATGCCCGGATCGGCGGCTCCTGTCAGCGATCGCCTGGGCTGGAGCGACCTCGTAGACGATGGCCCCGGTGAAGCGCCTCTGGATCTCGAAACGCCGGTCATGCCGGCCGAGGCCGCCGACGCGCTGGAAGAGCGTATCACGGCAGCGATCCGCCGCATGGGCGTGGATCCCAACGCCCTGCTCCCCCGCTCACGGGTCGAGGAGGCGGCGCAGGCCGTGACCGAGCGCGATCCCGACCGTGCCCGTCAGATCGTGCGCCGTGTGGCCCCGGCGGCGGTCCGGAGCGTCTCTCGCCGGGTGCTGACCGATCCCGACCTGCGTGCCGATGCCGAGGCCTATGTACGTGCCTTCGCACGCGATCTGGCGAACCGGGCCGGCGCGAATGACGGACCCGGCGTTCTGGGGCGGCTGACCTCGGACGGTGGCCGGGCGTTCATGCTGCTGGACGCTGCGATCGGCGACCTCGCCTGACGCGGGAATCTTGCGGCACCTAACGCCGCAGATGGCGATTGCGCCTTGACGTCCGGGGCCTGGTGGCGACACCGTGCCGCCCAGTGTCACACTTTTGTCGTATACAGGCTGGCCATGGTTGAGCCCAAGGACGAGACTGCCCCGGACTACCGACCGGGCCTCGTTATCTGCGCCTGGGACGTCGACGAAGAGGGCTGGGACCCGGTCGAGGATCTGTCCGGCGCTGTCTGGAACCCGGTCGGTGCCCGGACCCTGGCCGTCGATGCGGGCGCGCCCGAGGCCCTGGCGGCGGCCCTTTCCGCCCATCTGGATGACCGGAGTTGCCGGGGACTGCTCCTCGTCGGACGGACGCGGCGCAGTGACTCGTTCCGGGTCCAGATCAGGGCGGAAAACCGGTCCCTCGATGGTCGGCGGCTTGACGTGGTCGGACCGGGGCTGGCGCGGGCGACCGCACCGGTCGCGGACATGGTGCGGGCCCTGAATGAGGCCGGCCTTGCCGCTGACGCCAGTTCGGACTCAGAGGAGGATGCCGGCAGCTATCTGCTGTACCGCGTCCTGTCCGGTCTGCCGGACGGGCGGGATACGCCGGCGATCGGGCTGTTGCGCGCGCCCGAGCATGAGACGGACGCGGCCGTGCAGCGGGCGGTCAAGGCCGCGGCCCAGGCCATGGCGCATCACCTGCCGCCCCTGCCCCGCTCCCGCGCCAACTGACCGCGCAACGGGATGGCGGCGAGGAGGCCCGCGCCGGCCAGCGCCGCCATGGCCCAGTAGCCGCCCGCCCCGAAGCGATCGTAGAGCGGCCCGGACACGGCGGTCGCGAGGCCGATCAGCACACCGGCTGACAACACCGAACTGAGCATCTGGGCCGCCGTATGGGTCCCGGGCGGCGACAGACGCTCGACCAGTTGTACGCCGGCGAGGAAGGTGGCGGCGAAGGTCAGCGCATGCAGGGCCTGGAGGGGCCAGAGGAGCCACAGCGGCGGCGCGAGGGCCATCACGCTCCAGCGCAGGATGGCCGCGACCGAGCCGACCATCAGCAGGCTCCAGGGACCGATGCCGACGCGGCGCCGCCACGGCTCGAACAGCCACATCAGCGCGATCTCGACCACGACGCCGAAGGCCCAGAGCTGGCCCGTCACGGCCTCGCTGATCCCCTGTGCCTTCCACAGGATGGCCGAGAAGCCGTACTGGAAAGCGTGGGCGGCCTGGACGGCCCCGACGGCAAAGATGGTCGTCAGGAAGACCGGATCGCCCAGCAGCTGGCCGAGCCCCCGGAACCGCTCCCGGCCCCGCAGGGGGTCGCCGTCCGCCACGGGCTCCGCCGGCAGCGCCAGGATGGCGGTCGCCGCGAAGGCCACCGAGGTGGCCACGATCCAGACGATGATCCCGTCGACCGGCGCGGTCAGCAGGAGCATGCCCATACCGATGTTGGCGACCACGAAGGCCGCGGAGCCGGTCCCGCGCGGCAGGGCGAAGGTGAAGCCGAAGCGCGACGCGAGGCGCAGGGTCATCACGTCGGTCAGGGGCACCAGCACCCCCATGGCCGTGGCCCCGATGAACCAGCCGGCGGCACGCAGGGCGAAGCCGTCGGCAAGGCCCGCAAGGCCATAGCCCAGCGCCATGATCCCGCCGAGCAGCGCGATCGGCGTGCGCCTCAGGCGGAAGCCGTCGGCCCAGACCGCCAGCAGGGGCCCGGTGATGATTCGGGCCAGCATCGGTGCCGCCAGGACGGTTCCGATCTGGGCCCCGCTCAACCCCTGCGCGCTCAGCCACAGGCCTGCAAACGGAAGGCTCACGCCAGTGGCGCCGAAGAGCAACACATACTGCAGGGCCATGCGCTGGGCGGCGTTCATCGTCGGCGAATAGCAGACGCGCGGGATTCTGTCGGCTAGCGTCTGGTAATGACCATTTCTCGCAAGCTGGCGGCCTTCGCGGCATTGAACGGGGCGCTCGCCGTCCTGATCGGCGCCTTCGCGGCGCACGGGACGGGGCCGCAGATCAAGGCGCTGCTGACCACCGGAAGCCACTACCAGATGGTCCACGCCGTCCTCGCCCTGCTCTGCGCCGCATGGCCGGCTCGCGGCCGGCTGGTGGTGCTGGCGGGGTGGCTTTCGGCCTTGGGCGGCCTTGTCTTCTGCCTGGCCCTTTCAGCGATCGCCCTGTTGAGCCTGAACGCGATGGGTGCCGTTGCGCCGATCGGCGGCGTGATGATGATCGCAGCTTGGCTTTTGCTTCTCGTTGCCGCATTGCGGTCACAATCAACACCCGCCTGACGGCGCGAACCGAGACCGATTACCCGTATGGCCTTCCCTGCGCCCGCTACTGCTCGCCGTGAGCTTTTCCCTGAAATCGAGGCCTATGCGACCGGTTTCATGTCGACCGGCGGCGTGCACGAAATCTACTACGAGGAATGCGGCAATCCGCAGGGGCTGCCGGTCGTGGTGCTGCACGGCGGACCCGGCGGCGCGGTCAATCCGGGCATGCGGCGCTATTTCGATCCGGCGAAATACCGGATCGTCCTGTTCGACCAGCGCGGCTGCGGCCAGAGCCGGCCCAATGCCTCGCTGGAGGACAACACCACCTGGACCCTGATCGAGGACATCGAGCGTCTTCGCGAACTGCTGGGCATCGACAAATGGGTCGTGTTCGGCGGCAGCTGGGGCTCCACCCTGTCGTTGGCATACGCCATCACCCATCCGGAGCGGGTCGCCTCCCTGCTGCTGCGCGGCATCTTCCTGCTGACGAAGCCGGAACTGCACTGGTTCTACCAGGACGGGGCGTCGAACATCTTCCCCGACGCCTGGGAGCGGTTCGTCGCGCCGATCCCGGAAGACGAACGCCACGACCTGATGGGCGCCTACTACAAGCGGCTGACCGGCGACGACCGGGCCGAGCGCGAGCGCTGCGCCATCGCCTGGTCGAGCTGGGAGGGCGAGACGGTCAGCGTCGAGGGCCCCGACGCCCGACCTGACAAGTTCGCCGAACCCGAGTTCGCCGTCGCCTTCGCCCGGATCGAATGCTGGTACTTCATGAACGGCGGCTTCTTCCCCGAGGAAGGCTGGCTGCTGAAGAACATCAGCCGGATCAAGCACATTCCGTGCTGGATCGCCCAGGGCCGGTTCGACGTGGTGACCCCGATCGCCAGCGCCTGGGCGCTTCACCGCGCCTGGCCGGAGGCGAAACTGGACATCGTCAGGGACGCCGGCCACGCCTCAAGCGAACCGGGCATCGTCGACAGCCTGGTGCGCGCCACGGACTGGGCCGCCTCGCTCTGATCCGACGCGCAGGCGGGGTCGGGAAGACACCATTCGCGCCAGAAAAATCGGGCTGAAATTGACCCGGAGTCCCGCCCGGAGGGGCCGACCGTTCGACCGCGCCTGGGAGCGGCGCGGGCGGCATGTTCCGGACTGTCAAAGACCCGCCCGGCGGGCGTTCTTCCACTATGCAGACGGCTGCGTCAGAACCGGTCGTACAGCGGCCTTGCGCGCGATTCAGGTGCCCCGGCCCGGGGCGGGAGGGGTGAGTCGAGGGTGTCCAGGGGCGAGAAGATCGGGGGCGAGAAGACACTGTTGAGGCCGCGGCCCCTGCCCGGTCACTTCGGGCTGGTTTTCCTGACCAGTTCCGAGAGCTGGAAGCCGATGCGGCGGGCCTCGCGTTCCTCGGGCTTCTTGCGGGCGTCGAGCAGGACATTGATCTGGCCATAGTGCTGGATCAGCCGCACCGGCTTGCCGTCGGAATTCTTGCCCAGGAACATGATGAAGTCCGGGCCCCAGAAGCCCAGGTCCTCGATCGACATGGTGCCGTCCCCCGGCAGGCCGACGATGCGGGCCCCGATCTCGTCATCCTTGTCGAGCCCCTTCTCGAAATCCTCGATCAGTTTGGACAGGCGGACGAAGGCCCATTCGGCGGGGTTCTCGCGCATCTGCACGCCGTCCATGAGGGCGGCTGTGCGCTCCGGCGTCGTGGCGGGAAGCCCCGGCTTTGGACAGGGTTTGTCGCCCCAGTCGGGGACGAAGGCGGGCGGGGTGGAGGCGTTGGGTTTGTCCGTCATCGGGTCAACGTAGCGTTCCCTGCCCTTCGTGTAGAGAGTGCAGCGGCCCGGAGGTTCATCACAACGAGCACGACGAGGTCACAACGAACACGACGGGAGCGGTGAGTCTCAAGAGCAGGGTTGCGGTCGTGAATTGATTGCGGCTTCGCCGCATTGAAAAATCCACCAGGCTCCGTGTCCGGGATTGTCCGGAAACATCGAGCACGGTGGGGCGAGATCGGCGCTGCGGACCCGTTGTGCCCGCTGTGACCTCGTTGTGTGCGCTGTGATGAACCTCCGCCGGCTGAAAGACGCAGCCGACCGGTATAGCCCCTAGAACAGCCCTTGGCCCTTGGGCAGTTCCGCATAGCGGTGGACGCGCGTGGACAGGACCAGGCCGAAGCCGAACATCACCGTCATCATCGACGATCCGCCATAGGACAGCAGGGGCATCGGTACACCGACCACCGGGGCCAGACCCATCACCATGGCACCGTTGATCAGAACGAAGATGGCGAAGAAGGCCGTCATCCCGGCCGCGGCGAGGCGGCCGAAATGGCTGTGGGCCAGGGAGGCGATGCGCAGGGCGATCAGGATGATGGCGATGTAGCAGGCGAGCAGGCCGAACGACCCGACGAAGCCGAACTCTTCCGCGACCGTGGAGAAGATGAAGTCGGTGTGCCGCTCGGGCAGGAACTCCAGCTGGCTCTGGCTGCCGAGGCCGTAGCCCTTGCCCAGCAGACCGCCCGACCCGAGGGCGATCTTGGACTGGATGATGTTGTAGCCGGTGCCCGAGGGGTCTGCTTCCGGGTTCATGAACGTCAGCACGCGGTTGCGCTGATACTCGTGCATACCGAACATCACGAAGGGCGGGATGATCGCGACGGCCGCCGCGGCCCCGGCGGCGATGACCCGCCAGCTCAGCCCGGCTACGACCATCATCGCCCCCCCGGTCAGGCCGATGACCATGGCGGACCCGAGGTCCGGCTGTTTGGCGACCAGAATGAACGGCAGGCCGATCATGCCCGCCGGGATCAGCAGCTTCCACGACCAGCGGGCCTCCTTGGCCGTATGGCTGTGGTACCAGCGCGCCAGCGCGAGGACGAGACCGAGCTTCATGAACTCGGCGGGCTGGATGCGGATGAAACCGAGATTGAGCCAGTTTCTGGCGCCGCCCGCGACATAGCCGAGCGGCGTAAACTCGATCATCAGGACCAGCAGCAGAAGCACGCCATAGAGCGGATAGGCGGCGCGGAACCACCACTTCGGGTGAAGCATGGCCAGCAGCAGCATCACGACCAGCAGCGCCCCGAAGCGGATCGCATGCTTGACCGCCCAGGGCTGCCAGTCTCCACCCGCGATCGAATAGAGCATGGCCGTGCCGACGAAGGCGACGAGACACAGAAGGCCGACGAGACGCCAGTCCAGTTCGGTGATCTTGGTCGAGAGCCGGTCGCGCTCGCCGGGACGGGTCAGGGCGGAAGCGGTCATTGGGGAGGCTCCGCCAGATAGGGTCTCGGCCCGCTGGTCGCCGTCGGGGCGCGGCGCGGCGGCGGCGCGGCGGGTGCCACATCGGACGGCGCAGCGCCGGTGACCTCGCCGCCGGGCCCGGCACCCAGTTCACCCTCATCGGCACCAGCCGGGGCCACGGCTTCCGGCGGCAGCGGCCGCTCGATCCGGGCACGCATGTCCGGGTCCTTGAGCAGGACGGTCTTCATGATCTCGCGGGCCTTGGGCGCGGCATCGGCGGCACCGCCCGAGGGCGCGTGCTGGATGATCAGGGCAATGGCGTAGCGCGGCGCATCATGCGGGGCGAAAGCGACGAACAGGGCGTGGTCGCGACGGGTCCAGACGGCGTCGCGCGGGCCGCGCGAACCGGTGCCGTAGTCGCGCGACTGGGCCGTGCCGGTCTTGCCGGCCATCTGGATGTCGCCGAGGCCCAGCTGTGACGCGCGATAGGCCGTGCCGGTGACGTCGTTGGCCACGGCCGCCATGCCGGCGCGGACGATGTTGAGGTGTTCCTGGCTGAACGGCAGGTCCGGGACGGCCGCGCCTGAGGGCCGGTTCACGCCGCCGACAGACCGGACCAGACGCGGCGTGATGGCCTTGCGGCCATTGGCGATGCGGGCGGTCATGACGGCCAGTTGCAGCGCCGTCGTAGAAACCGCGCCCTGGCCGATGGCGACCGACAGGGTCTCGCCCGGATACCAGGTGCCGGCGTCCGGATGCGGGTTGCGGGTGCGGCGGGCATAATCCGCCTTCCAGGCGCGGCTGGGCATGGTGCCCTTGCTCTGGCCGGCGATGCCGATCTCATAGACCTGGTGGAAGCCGAGGTCCTCGGCGACGCGGGCGATACGGTCGACCCCGGCCCGGTTGCACATGTGGTAGAAATAGGTGTCGCACGAGTTCTTGATGGCGTTGTGCATGTCCATCGCGCCATGCCCGCCGCGCTTCCAGCAGCGGAAGGTCCGGTTGCCATAGCGATAGCCGCCCGAGCAGGGGACGCGTTCGGCCGGATTGACCCCCGCATCCAGCAGGGCGAGGGCGGTGGTCATCTTGAAGGTCGAACCGGGCGGGAAGCTGCCGTAGATCGCCTTGTCCAGCAGAGGCTTGCGCTCGTAGTCGCGCAGGGCCCCATAGACCTTCGACGGGACGCCGCCGACGAACATATTGGGGTCGAACGACGGCGCCGAGACCATGCAAAGGATATCGCCGTTGCGGATGTCCATGACCACGCAGCCGCCAGATTCCTCGCCATAGACCTCCAGCGCCCGGTTCTGGACATCAGCGTCCAGGGTCAGGATCACATCCTTGCCCGGTACCGCGGCCTTCGAGCCGCCGATGTCCTCGGCGACCACCCTGCCCCGCGCGTCGACCTCAACCCGGTTGCCCCCGGCCTCGCCGCGCAGATCGGTATCGAACGATTTCTCGACCCCCTGACGGCCGATACGGAAGCCGGGGTTGTAGAGGATCTCCGGGACCTTCTCGCCCCGATCCTCAATCGCCTTGATGTCGCGGTCGTTGGGCTTGGCGACATAGCCGATGACGTGGGCGAAGGCGCCGCCGTACGGGTAGTAGCGGGCCTCGTTCATGTCGGCCATGACGCCCGGAAGTTCGTTGGCGTACAGATTGACCCGGGCGAACTCCTCCCAGGTCAGGTCGCTCTTCACGGGGACCGGGCTGAACCGCGGGGCCGCGTTGACGTCGCGAATGATCGACCGGCGCCGGTCCAGGGTGTCCGGCAGCAGCCGGCCCAGCAGGTCAAGCGTCTGGTCGAGATCCTTGGTCTCGTCGCGCACCACCAGGACCCGGAAACTGGGACGATTGCCGGCGATGACCACGCCGTCGCGGTCCAGAATGCGGCCGCGCGGCGGCGGCACCAGACGGAAGTTGAACTGGTTGTTCGACGCCATGGTGGCGTACTGGCCCGCCTGGAAGACCTGAAGCTGGGCCAGACGACCGGTCAGGGCCAGGCCGCCGAGCGCGGTCAGGCCGCCAAGCACGAAGGTGCGGCGCAGGAAGGAACCCTGACGCTCATTGACGTCCGAGAAGAAGATGGAGGGTTCCGAGCTCATCGGAACCTCACATCGCCGTCCTCGAACCGCTCAATCATGTGGTTCGCGAACGGGAACAGCAGCAGGGTCGGGACGACCTGACCAATCAGGGCCAGGATGCTGGCCGCGTTGTGGTCGATGATCATGCGGACGAGATAGACCAGCAGGAAGGCCAGGGCGCAGCAGGCGGCGTACCAGACGAACAGGACGGCGGTGTCCTGACCGATCAGGAAGCTGCGCGACGCCAGCACCACGCCATAGATGCCCAGCAGGGCGAGCGCCCACAGGCCGAGCGGGCCATAGGTCAGGACATCGAGGAGCAGGCCGAGGCCGGTCAGCACCAGCGGGGCCGTGATCGAGGGGCGGATCAGCGGCCAGGAGAAGGCCAGCACCATGGGAAGGACAGGCTCGGGCAGGTTCAGGCCGAACAGCTCGACCGGCGTGGCCAGAAGGATGGTGACGGCGACCGTGACCAGGGCCGGAATGACAATCCACTGCACCGGCCCGACAACGCGGACCGCGACCGGCCGTCTCATTCGGTCCCTCCGGGCGGAGGCGCAGCGGCCGGTGCCGGGACGGGCGCCGGCACCGGGGCCGGCGCTGCGGGACGCGGGCGGGCGGCTTCAGCGGCCGTGGCGGCGGCGGTGTCGGCCCGCCTCTGCTCGGCCTGGACCCGGGCCGCATCGCGGCGGGCGGCGGAGTCGGTGATGGCGGAGGCCTGTTCGGGGGTTGCCTCGGAGAGGGTGCCGAGCGCGGCCAGCGGCGGTGCGTTCAGATCGTCCCGGCCGATCAGCTGGCCGAAATCCTCGAACAGCATGACCCGGACGAAGTCGATGGCCCCGCGGTCGCTGAACAGTTTGACCCGCCAACTGCCGTCGATGCCGCGGGCGGCGACGCCGATCGGCACGCCGCGCGGCATGCCGCCGCCGTCGCCCGACGAGAGGATGCGGTCGCCGACCTGGACCGAGCCCACGCCGCGTATGAATTCGAGCCGGGGATTGGGCGATCCATCCCCCTTGAGGATGGCGCGGGCATCGGTGCGGTCGACCAGCACCGGGATCTGGCTGGCCACGTCGGTGACCAGCAGCATGCGGCTGATGCCCGACGACGTGCCGACGATACGGCCGACCAGACCGTGCTCATTGATGACGGGATTGCCGACCTTGACCCCGTTTGCCGAGCCCGCGTCGAGCAGACGCGCCTTGGAGAAGGGACCGCGCGTGTCGAGGATCGAGCGCGCCGTCTGCATGGCCACCGGCGGCTCGGGCCGGATGCCGAGCATGGTCTCATAGCGGGCGTTGACGTTCTTCAGCGCGATGGCCTGGTCGCGCCAGGGCTGCAGCTCGGCGAGCTCGCGCTTGAGACGACGGTTCTCGGAGACGGCGAAGAAATAGCCGCCGACATAGTCGCTGGCATGGCCGAACCAGCGCACCGGGGCCGCGAAGATGCCGCCGACCGGGCCGGCCACCGCTTCCACGCCGGAACGCACCGGCTGGTAGGGCGAGGTCTGGGCGCGGGCGTCGCTGATCAGCAGCAGGATGCAACCGATGGCCGCGACAACGACGGTCACGGCCGCGGTCCAGACCAGCGGCACCTTGATGTTTTCGAACGGTCCGTCGCGAAACGCCACGGCGCGCCTTCCTCAGAAAAGGGAATCAGCGGGACGCCCCCGGCCGATTTGTCGAGCCTATCGCAAAATCCGTGCCGCTTGGGAACCGGCGACAGGCCTACGATGACGGGGATTTGCGGCGGTGTTTCGACGGCAGCCTTAAAGGGCGGAGTCGAGGACGCCCTTCATCCAGCGCGGATGCTCGAGCACGCGGCCGCAGCCGATGGCCACGCAGGACAGCGGATCGTCGGCGACCGAGACGGGCAGGCCCGTGTGATCGCGGATTTCGGCGTCCAGGCCACGCAGCAGGGCACCGCCGCCGGTGAGCATGATGCCCTTGTCGGCGATGTCGGCGGCCAGTTCAGGCGGGGTGGCTTCCAGGGCGACCTTCACGGCCTCGACGATCTGCGAGACCGGCTCGGCCAGGGCTTCGGCGGCCTGACGTTCCGAGATGCGCACCTCGCGGGGCACGCCCTGCATCAGGTCGCGACCCTTGACGTCGATCGACAGGCCTTCGCCGTCGGCCGGGATGCGGGCGGTACCGATGTCCTTCTTGATGCGCTCGGCGGTGGTCTCGCCGATCAGAAGGTTATGGTTGCGGCGCATGTAGCTGATGATCGCCTCGTCCATCTTGTCGCCGCCGACGCGGACCGAGCGCGAATAGACGATGCCGGACAGGGACAGGACGGCCACCTCGGTGGTGCCGCCGCCGATGTCGACGACCATGGAGCCGGTCGGCTCGTGGATCGGCAGGCCGGCGCCGATCGCGGCGGCCATCGGCTCGTCGATCAGGCCGACGCGGCGGGCCGAGGCGTTGAGGCAGGAATCGTTGATCGCGCGGCGCTCGACGGCGGTGGCGCCCGACGGCACGCAGACGATGACCTTGGGGTTCACGAAGCCCTTGCGGTTATGAACCTTGCGGATGAAGTGTTTGATCATCTCCTCGGCGACTTCGAAGTCGGCGATGACCCCGTCGCGCATCGGACGGATGGCTTCCATGTGGCCGGGGGTGCGGCCCAGCATCTGCTTGGCCTCGATACCGACGGCGTGAACGATCTTGCGACCGCCGACGTTGCGCAGGGCAACCACGGACGGCTCGTTCAGCACGATGCCCTTGCCCTTCATATAGATCAGGGTGTTGGCGGTGCCGAGGTCAATGGCGATGTCGTTGGAGATCGCGCCGAAAATGCTGGAGAACATGGGTCCGGGATACCGTTCGTTCGGGCCTAGTGGGGGCGTGCGTCAGTCTCGATCCGCTTCGGCGACGCCCCGGCACCACGCATCCCCACGCGCCGCCTCCTGATCGTATATCGCCTGACCGACCTTACGGCTCGTTTGCCCTTGTGCGAGGGCGAATACAAGCCCTGTCGCCTCAAGAGCGACCTCGAAAACTCCGTCAGTCCACGCCTTCACCGGAACGTGACGGTGCCGGGCGGCGGGGTCAGGCCGCCGAACGTTCCTGCGCGCCCGACAACCGGTCCATGGCCGGATAGAGGATGTCGTTCTCCATCTCGATCCGCAGCGACAGGGCACGGATGAAGCCCTCGGTCGCCGCGCCGAAACGCCGGCCATGGGCGAGGATCGCTGCCTGGGTCCAGTGATCGCGGTAGCTGATCCAGGCGCCGGCGAGTCCGCCCATCTCCTCCGAGGCAGACGCGCCAAGCGCCCGGGTCTCGGGATCCGGCGCGTGGCTCAGCGCCGGATAGAGTTCGGCGTCCTCATGGGCGAGATGGTCGTTCAGCAGGAGATCAATGACGCCGATCAGGAGCCGGGCGTGGTCGGCGTCTTCCCGGGATTTCACATTATGGGCCCTGCCGCCGAGTTGGCTGACCAGGCGCAGGATGACACCGTGTTCGGCTCTCAACGACAGCGCATCCATGACAAAAACCCCCGTTTCCGGTGACCATGGGTGCACAGTGTTAAGTTGATCTGAATATTCACCCCAAGGTGAAGCCGAGCCGCCCGGGCGGGTGATTTTCCGGCCTCTAGTCAGACCCTGCGGCCCGTTCGCGCCGCTTCACCAGCTCGCGCACACCGAGCATAAGGCCCAGCCAGACCACGGCCACCCCGGCGAGGATCAGCGAGGTCCAGACGCCGTCCCCGCTGGCCGCCGCCACCACCGCCCCGCCGAAGAAGGCCACGAGCGCGGTCTTGGGCAGGACGCCGAGGGCGCAGCCGGCGAGGAAGCGCCAGAACGAGGCCCGGGCCGCACCGAAGGCCATGTTGACGACGATGAAGGGGGCCGAGGGCACGTTGCGGATCATGAAGCTGGCATAGAAGGCGTTCTTGCCGACAAAGCCCTTGAGGCGCCCCATGGTGCGCCCGCCGAAGCGGTCGACCAGCCGCGCCGTGGGGCCCCGCCCCAGCCAGTAGGTTACGCCCGCAGAGATGACCGTCGCCGTCCAGCTGTAGACGAACCCCAGCGACGGTCCGAAGGCGACGACGCAGGCGGCGATCAGGATGAACTGCGGCGCTCCGATGAAGGCCGCGACGATGAACAGCACCACGGTGGCAAAGAAGGCCCAGGGGCTGCCGCGATACCCCTGCAGCCAGGCCTCGAGGTTTTCCTCGGCCGCCAGACCGAACTGGCTCTTGCCGATCGCCAGCAGACCCAGGGTCGCGCCGAGCAACAGCGCCGTCGCGACAGCGGCCCGCCAGCGGCGGGCTTCCATGTTCAGGATGAAGTCGAGAAAGCGGCGCATCGGAAGAGGAATTAGCACCGCCGCGCGCGCCCGGCGAGCGCGCACCATTTGATCACGCTTTCGCAACTGCGTAATGAGTCGATCTGCCCGGGAGTCGCCATGTCCAGCCTGCAGTCCTCCGCCCTCGCCCGCGTCAAACCCTCCGCCACCCTTGCGGTGACCGCCCGTGCGCGCGAGCTGAAGCGCGAGGGGCGCGATGTGATCGGGCTCGGCGCCGGGGAGCCGGACTTCGACACGCCCGAGAACATCAAGGAGGCCGCCATCGCGGCCATCCGGCGCGGCGAGACCAAATACACCGATGTCGACGGCCTGCCCGAGCTGAAGGCGGCCGTGGCGGCGAAATTCTCGCGCGAGAACGGCCTGACCTATGCGGTGAACCAGATCCATGTCGCGCCCGGCGGCAAGACGGTGATCTACAACGCCCTGCTGGCCACCCTGTCGCCCGGCGACGAGGTGATCGTGCCGGCGCCCTACTGGGTGTCCTATCCCGACATGGTGCTGCTGGCCGGCGGTGAGCCGGTGCGGGTGGTCGGGCATGAGGCCGACGGCTTCAAACTCAAGCCCGCAGCGCTTGAAGCGGCGATCACGCCGCGGACGAAATGGCTGATCCTCAACTCGCCGTCGAACCCGACGGGCGCGGCCTATACGGGAGCCGAGCTTGAGGCGCTGGCCGCCGTGCTGCGCTGCCATCCGCAGGTCTGGATCCTGACGGACGACATGTACGAGCACCTGATCTATGGCGACTTCGACTACAAGACGATCGCCCAGGTCGCGCCGGACCTCTACGATCGGACGCTGACGGTGAACGGCGTGTCCAAGGCCTATGCCATGACCGGCTGGCGCATCGGCTACGGCGGCGGGCCCAAGCCGCTGATCGACCTGATGCGCAAGGTCGCGGGGCAAACCACGTCGAACCCGTCATCGGTCAGCCAGTGGGCCGCGGTCGAGGCCCTGAACGGGCCGCAGGACTTCATCTCCGAGCGCGCGAAACATTTCGAGGCGCGCCGCGATCTGGTGGTGTCGATGCTGAACCAGGCGACGGGCATCCGCTGCGCCACGCCGGAAGGTGCCTTCTATGTCTATCCGTCGATCGAGGGACTGATCGGCAAGACGACCGAGGGCGGGACGGTGATCGACAGCGACGACACCTTCGCGACAGAACTTCTGGACGCCGAGGGCGTGGCCGTGGTGCAGGGCTCTGCCTTCGGCCTGAGCCCCTATTTCCGGATCAGCTATGCGACGTCGGAGACCGTGCTGGAGGAGGCCTGCGGGCGGATCCAGCGTTTCTGCGCCTCACTGAAATAAAACACATACACTTCACACAACACACACACTGTGTTTTTCTCTTCGAGAGAGGAGATGACCCATGTCGAAATATGAACCCCTGACCCAGTTCCTGGCCGCTCAACGTGTGCAGGAAGTGCCGATGAGTTTCACCGAAATCGAGCGCGTGCTCGGCTTCAGTCTGCCGACGAAGGCCAGTGGCATTCGCGCCTGGTGGAGCAACAACCCCTCCAATAACGTAATGACCAAGGCTTGGCTGGCAGCGGGATTCATCACGGAACGTGTCGACATGGGTTCGCGTCGGCTGGTGTTCCGAAAGTCGGGCGTTTCTGTCGCAACTCCGATCGGTTCCTCAGCCCAATCAGCACGGAGCATCGGTTTTCTCGATCGCATCCGGGCGCGGTTGGGCGGCACCGTAACCATCCCTGAAGGCGTGGATATCACGGCCCCTACAGGCGAAGTCTGGGACGCTGAACGGTGACGAACCACCCCATACTGCTGGATACTTGTGCGGCGATATGGCTTCAGGCCGGGTCAGCGTTCAGGCCGGAAGGTGAAGCAGCGCTTCAGGAAGCCCAAAGAATCGGTACGCAGGTTCTGGTCTCGCCGATCACCGCATGGGAGATCGGCCTTCTGGTTTCCAAAGGCCGCCTGGTCCTGAGCTTGCCGCCCTTGACCTGGTTCGATCAGTTGCTGGAGCTGGGCGTCGATCTCGCGCCGTTGACGCCGGATATCCTTATTGCCTCATCCCAGCTGCCGGGCCCGCCGCTACGCGATCCTGCGGATCGCATCGTCGCCGCGACGGCGCGGGCAATGAGATATCGACTGATTACGCGGGACCGTCCGCTTCTGGACTTCGCCGCCTCCGGACAAGTGGAAGCTATCGCCTGCTGAGCGCTCTCAGGCTGCGCGGCTGACCGCGAAGTCGGCCAGCTGTTCCAGCGCTTCGCGCCAGTCGCTGTCGGGCAAGACCCGCAGGGCGGCCTTGGCGAGGTCCGCGTATTCCCCGGCCGTGTCGAGGGTGGCGTTGACGGCGCCGGTGCCGAAGACCAGTTCGCGGGCACGACGGAAGTCGTCCTCGGTGCGCTGACCCTGGTTGATGGTGCGGTCCCAGAAGGCGTCCTCGCGGCCGCGGGTGCGGGCGGCGGCCAGCAGCAGGGGCATGGTGACCTTGCCCTCGCGGAAGTCGTCGCCGGCGTTCTTGCCCAGCACTTCCGACGTGCCGCCGTAATCCAGGGCGTCGTCAGCCAGCTGGAAGGCGAGGCCGAGGTTCAGGCCGTAGGCGCGAAGCGCTTCGACAGCGGCCTCATCGGCCCCTGCCCCGACCGCACCGGCTTCGGCGGCGGCGGCGAAGAGTTCGGCCGTCTTGGCCGAGATGATGCGCAGATAGGTTTCCTGGTCCAGGTTCAGGTCGTGGGCGCGCGTCAGCTGCAGCACCTCGCCTTCGGAGATGACGCTGGAGGCGCGGGCGAGGATGCCGAGGGCCCGCATCTGGCCCGTCTCGACCATCAGCTCGAAGGCGCGGGCAAACAGGAAGTCGCCGACGAGGACGCTGGTCGGGGCACCCCAGATCAGATGGGCCGCGACCTTGCCGCGACGCAGGTCAGAGGCGTCGACGACATCGTCGTGCAGCAGGGTGGCGGTGTGGATGAACTCGACCGCCGCCGCCAGTTTGACCGGAGCCGTGATGTCGCCCGCGGCACCCGTCGCGCGGGCGGCGGCGAGGGTCAGCAGGGGCCGCAGCCGCTTGCCACCGGCGGAGATCAGATGCTCGGCCAGCAGGGGGATGACCGGCACCTGCGACTGCATGCGGTCGAGGATCAGGGCGTCGACGGTCGCCATGTCGCTGGCCGCCAGCCGCACAAGCGGCTCGACATGCCCCTTCGAGCGAGGCTCGGCGACGGTGACAGCGTCCAACGGGAAACTCATCGAAACGGCGGCGCGGAGGAGAATCACGCCCGAAAATACAGCCGCCGCCTTGCCCGGCGACGATGCGGCGCACAATGGTGATCGCTCCATGAAGGGTCAAGCCGCGTGACCGTCGCACCGTCCTCTCAATTCGAAGACAGCACCGCCGAGAGCGCCCTGCTGGGCGGCCGCGTCCGGCTGCGTCAGCCGGTCAAGGGCTATCGCGCCGGCATGGATGCGGCCCTGCTGGCGGCGACCGTGGCGGCGGAGCCAGGCCAGAGGGTGATCGAGGCGGGATGCGGCACGGGCGCGGTCCTGATGCAGATCGCGGCGCGGCACCCCGGCGTGGCGCTGACCGGACTGGAGCGAGACCCGGCCATGGCGGCGCTGGCGCGGGAGAATGCGGTGCTGAACGGCGCCGACGCGTCGATCCTCGAGGGCGACGTCGCGGCGGGCTTCCGGGCGCTGGACCTGCCGCCGTTCGACTGGGCCGTCAGCAACCCGCCCTTCTTCGACGACCCCGGTGCCTTGCGGGCGCCCGCGGAGGGCAAGCGCGGGGCCTGGATGGCGGATGACGGGCTGAAGGCCTGGACGACCTTCCTGCTGAAGTCGGTGCGCGAGGGCGGGCGGATCGTGGTCATCCACCGCGCCGACCGCCTCGCCGACCTGCTGGCCCTGCTGGGCGAGACGGCGGGGTCGTTCGCGGTGCGCGGGGTGCATCCTCATGCGGACGAACCGGCAAAGCGGGTGCTGGTGCAGGCGATCAAGACCGGCAAGGCACCGCTGAGGCTGCTGCCGCCGCTGGTGCTGCATGACCGGTCGGACGCGAAGCATACGGCGGAGGCGGAGGCGATCCTGAGGGGCGAGGCGGGATTGGGGTGGTGATTGGTGATTGGTGATTGGTGATTGGTGATTGGTGATTGGTGATTTCGGCCTCGTCGGCTGCGGAAAGACCGGCCCGGACGGCGCTCCTGGCCGGGCGGCGGCCACCCACCAATCACCAACCACCAATCACCTGTCGGCCACCGTCTTTCCCGGTCCCGCCCGACCGTCTATGCCACCTACATGTCCCTGCGCCCCCTCTTCGTCACCCAGGTCTATGAGGCCTCCCTGGCCGGCTCGCCCGGCTTCGACGCCTTCAATGCCGGCCTGGCCGACGCCTGCCGCATGCTGGCGGTTGAGGATCACGCCGGGCGTGCCTGGTGCCGCGAGAACGCCTATCGCGGCTACACCTCCTACGGCTCCCTGACCGACCTGCCCCATCGCCTGCCCGAGTTCGCCGAGCTGAAACGGCATCTGGACCGGCACGCGGTCGCCTATGCCAAGGCGCTGAATTTCGATCTGGCGCGCAAGCCGCGGCTGGACAGCCTGTGGGTCAACATCCTCAAGCCCGGCGGCGGCCACACCGGCCACATCCATCCGCACGCCTTCCTCAGCGGCACCGTCTATGTCGAGGTCCCCGACGGTGCCTCGGCCCTGAAGCTGGAGGACCCGCGCCTGCCGATGATGATGGCCCGCCCCGGCGTCCACGCCGACGCCCCCGAGGCCGAACGGCCGTTCGTCTATCTGGCTCCGGCCGCGGGCACGATCCTGATGTGGGAAAGCTGGCTGCGCCATGAAGTGCCGTCGAACGCCGCGAAGACCGAGCGGATTTCGGTGAGCTTCAACTATGCCTGAGGCCGTGTACCCCGGCGTGGCGCTGGTCACCGGAGCGGCGTCCGGAATCGGTCTGGAGACCACGCGCAAGCTGGTTGCTGAAGGCGCGACCGCCCTCATTCTGGTCGACAGGCAGGAAGCCGCCCTGAACGCCCTGGGCGACGAGATCGAGGCGCAGGGACGGGCGGTGATGCTGTGTCGTCAGGACGTCTCTGACGAGGCCGCATGGGAGGGTGTCGAGGACGGAATCCGGCATCATTGGCAAGGCCTGGACACCCTGGTCGTCAACGCCGGCGTCTCCGACAGCGGGCCGATCGCCGATCTGTCCCTCGCGGCCTGGCGCAAGGTCATGTCGGTGAATCTGGACGGGGCCTTTCTGACGCTTCGAACCGGAATGCGCCTGCTGCGTGACGGAGGCAGCGCGGTGGTGGTGTCCTCAGCCTCGGCGGTGAAGGCCGAGCCGGGCGTGGGGGCTTACGGCGCCTCCAAGGCCGCACTGCTGCAACTCGCCAGGGTGGCGGCGAAGGAAGGCGCGCCACGCGGCGTGCGGATCAATGCCATCCTGCCGGGCGGGGTCCAGACGCCGATCTGGCGTGAGATGCCGTTCTTTCGCGAGGTGATCGCCGATCTCGGATCGGAAGCGGCGGCCTTCGAGGCGCTCGCCGGCATGGCGACGCCGCTGGGCCGCTATGCCACGCCCGAAGAGATCGCGGGCCAGATCGCCTTCCTGTTGTCGCCGGCCAGCGGTTCGATGACCGGGGCGGCGCTGGTTGTCGACGGCGGCTACACGCTCTAGCCGCCATCAATCCGCCCTGCCCCGCGCCTAGACATTTGCCCAACGGCGGCGCGGCGGCTACATCCCGCGCCAACCTCCCAGCACTTTCAGACGACAGGGCGCACCGCACCTCATGGCGCAGCAATATATTTTCCAGATGCAGGGTCTGACCAAGACCTTTCCCGGCGGCAAGAAGATCTTCGAAAACATTTGGTTGAGCTTCTACAACGACGCCAAGATCGGCGTCGTCGGGGTCAACGGCTCGGGTAAATCCACCCTGCTGAAGATCATGGCCGGGCTGGACACCGAGTTCACCGGCGAGGCACGCGCCGCCGACGGAATCAAGCGCGGCTACCTCGAGCAGGAGCCCCAGCTCGACGACAGCCTGAACGTCCGCGAGAACGTCGAGGCCTGGTGCGAGGAGAAGCAGTGGGTCAACCGCTTCAACGCCATCGCCATGGAAATGGCCGAGGAATACACCGACGAGCTGATGGCCGAGATGACGGCCCTGCAGGAAAAGATCGACGCCGGCGACGTCTGGGACATCGACGCGCGCATCGAAATGGCCATGGACGCCCTGCGCTGCCCGCCGGACGATTGGGAAACGACCAACCTGTCCGGCGGTGAGAAGCGCCGCGTGGCCTTGGCCCGGCTGCTGCTGTCCAAGCCCGACATGCTGCTGCTCGACGAGCCGACCAACCACCTCGACGCTGAGTCGGTGGCCTGGCTGCAGCACCACCTGGAAGCCTTCCCGGGCTGCGTCATCCTGGTGACCCACGACCGCTACTTCCTGGATCTGGTGACCAAATGGACGCTGGAGCTGGACCGCGGCAAGGGCCACCCGCACGAGGGCAACTACTCCAGCTGGCTGGAAGCCAAGACCAAGCGCGTCGTGCAGGAGCAGTCGGAATCCGAAGCCCGCCAGCGCGCCCTCACCCGCGAACTGGAATGGGTCCGCTCGGGCGCCAAGGCCCGTCAGGCCAAGTCCAAGGCTCGTCTGGCCGCCTATGAGCGGATGGTCGACGAGCAGGAAAGCATGCGCGGCGCCCAGACCCACGCCGTCATCCAGATCCCGCCCGGCCCGCGCCTCGGCAATGTCGTGCTGGAAGCCGAGGGGCTGGAGAAGTCCTATGGCGACAAGCTGCTGTTCAAGGATCTGTCGTTCAAACTGCCGCCCAACGGCATCGTCGGCGTCATCGGCCCGAACGGCGCCGGCAAGTCGACCCTGTTCCGCCTGATCACCGGCCAGGAACAGCCCGACGGCGGCTCGATCCGCGTCGGCGAGACGGTCAAACTGGCCTATGTTGACCAGAGCCGCGACGACCTCGAGCCCAACAAGACCATCTGGGAAGTCATCTCGGGCGGCACCGATGTGATGATGGTCGGCAAGCGCGAGATCAACACCCGCGCCTATGTCGGCAGCTTCAACTTCAAGGGCGGCGACCAGCAGAAGAAGGTCGGCCAGCTGTCGGGCGGTGAGCGCAACCGCGTCCACCTGGCCAAGACCCTGGCCACCGGCGGCAACCTGCTGCTGCTCGACGAACCGACCAACGACCTCGACATCGAGACGCTGCAGAACCTCGAGGAGGCGCTGGAAGGCTTCGCCGGCTGCGCCGTGGTCATCTCCCACGACCGCTGGTTCCTCGACCGTCTGGCGACGCACATCCTCGCCTTCGAAGGCGACAGCCACGTCGAATGGTTCGAGGGGAACTTTGAAGCGTACGAGGAAGACAAGAAGCGTCGCCTCGGCGTGGAAAGCCTGATCCCGCACCGGATCAAGTTCCAGAAATTCGGGCGCTGATCCCAAGCCTGTTCAAACGGCCTCCCGAGCGTATCGGGAGGCCGTTTTTCATTGGGGACGACTGGACTATGCTCCCCCCATGCCCCACCGCCCTGCCCTCCTCATCATGCAGCGCCATCTGGCGCCACTGACGGCCTTCCTCGAGAGCGAGTGGACCGTCTACCGCTTCTGGGAGGGGCCGCCGGCGGAGGCGCAGGGGCAGATCCAGGCGCTTGTGGTGGCGGGGGAGTTCCCGCTGGACAAGGCGCTGATCGAGAGCCTGCCGGCGCTGCGACTGATCGCCTGTTTCACCTCGGGCTATGACGGGATTGATGTCGACTGGTGCCGGGCGCGGGGGCTGCCGGTCAGCCATGCGCCGGGGGTCAACCATGAGGATGTGGCCGACCATGCCCTGGGCCTGATCATCGCCGCGCGGCGTCAGATCACGGCCGGGGACCGGGCGTTGCGCGCGGGCGGCTGGACGTTGGACTCCAAGATGATCACGCCCTCGCTGAAAGACCAGCGGCTGGGCGTCGTCGGCCTGGGGTCGATCGGCGAGGCCGTGGCGCGGCGCGGCGAAGCGATGCGGATGGCCGTGCGCTGGTGGGGGCCCCGCGAGAAGGACAGCCCTTGGCCGCGCGCGGGCTCGCTGCTGGAACTGGCGCGGGACAGCGACATACTGGTGGTCGCCTGCAAGGCCGATGAGAGCAACCGCGGCCTGATCTCACGGGCGGTGATCGAGGCGCTGGGGCCGCAAGGACTGCTGGTCAATGTGGCGCGCGGCCAGCTGGTCGATGAGGAGGCCCTGATCGCGGCGCTCAAGGACGGGCGGCTGGGTCAGGCGGCGCTGGACGTGTTCGAGGAAGAGCCGACAAGCGCCGCGCGCTGGGCGGATGTGCCCAACACCGTGCTGACGCCGCATACGGGCGGGGCGACCACGGAAGCCGTGCAGGGCATGCTGATGCTGTTGATGCAGAACCTGCGCGCGGCTCTTGCCGGCGAGCCGCTGAAGACGCCGGCGGCCTGACCGTCCCCGGCGGCTCAGCCGCCGTTGGGCATCTCCGGGAAGGGATTGGAATCGGCGGGCGGAATGTTGACGGGCGGTGCCGCCGCCGGTGCGGCAGGCCGCGGCAGTTCCGTCTCCGACAGTCGGCCGTCACCGTTCGTATCCATCCGGTTGAACATCCGCTGCGCGCCGGCGGTCATTTCCTCGAGGCTGATGCGGGAATCGCGGTTGGCGTCCGACTGGGCGATCATGGCGCGGAGCCGCGACCCACCCATGGAGGCGACCATGGGATTGGCGAGGAGCGCCATTTCATTGCCGGTGACGCTGCTGTCCTGATTGGCGTCCAGCCGACTGAACAGACGCCCGGCCCAGGGCGAGACGGCATCGGAGGTACGCGGCAGGCTGAACATCTCGGCGGCACCGCCGCCCATTCCGCCGCCCATGCCTGGGCCCATGCCGCCGCCGGCAGGCCGGCCGCCGCCCGCGCCGTTCATGCGCCCGAACATCTGCTGGGCTCCGGCCGTCAGTTCCTCGACGGTCACCCGGGCATTGCCGTCGGCGTCCGCCGCCAGGATCATCATCCGCATGCGGGGGCCCATCGGGGCTGCCGCCGGACTGTCGAGGACGGCCAACTCATCCTCGGTGATCGCACCGTCCTGGTTGGCGTCAAACCGGGTGAACAGCCGCTCTGACCAGGGCTGAACCTCCTCGGCCGTGCGCGGAAAGCCCCCCATACCGCCACCCGGGCCGCTGCCTGGCGGAGGGGTCTGGGCGGCCACGGCTCCGGCGAGAGCCGACAGCAGAATGACAGGGGCGACGAGCGCAATCGGGCGAAGGGTCATGGAAGGCCTCACGACAGGAGTTAGCCGTTGCACGCAGACTGGCCCCCGATCCGGCGTCTGACCAGCAATTTTCCTTGCCAAATCACATAAGGATATCTTTATATAAGGACATGTCGTTGACAGCTGACCAGACCGTCGAGGCCCTGCGCGCCGTGGGCGAGCCGACCCGCCTGCGGGTGCTGTCGCTGCTGGCCGGCGAGGAGCTGTCGGTGATGGAGCTGTCGCGGATCCTGGACCAGAGCCAGCCGCGCGTTTCGCGTCATCTCAAGCTGATGACCGACGCCGGGCTGATCGAGCGGTTCCCGGACGGGGCGCGGGTCTTCTATCGCCTGTCGTCCGAGCTGCCGGCGCGGCGGCTGATCGATACGGTGCTGGACCTGCTCGAGGTTTCGGCAGGCGAGGCCGACGACCGGCGGCTTGAGGCCGTGCGCCGCGATCGCGAAACCGCCGCCGGGGCCTATTTCGAACGCGTCGCCCCCCAGTGGGATCGCATTCGCTCGCTGTACGTCAGTGAAAGCGCCGTTGAGGCTGCCATCACCCGGTCGGCGGGCGACGGTCCGTTCGAGCGGGTCGTTGATCTGGGCACCGGCTCGGGCCGGATGCTGACCCTGCTTGGCAAGAAGGCGAAGATGTCGGTCGGGTTGGACCTGAGCCAGAACATGCTCAACATCGCCCGCGCCAATGTGACCAGGGCCGGCCTGGACAAGGTCGAACTGCGCCACGGCGACATCTTCGCAACCCGCCTGCCCGAACAGAGCGCGGACCTGGTGATGGTGCACCAGGTGCTACACTACCTCGCCGATCCGGCAGCGGCGGTGGCCGAGGCGGCGCGGCTGGTCATGCCCGGCGGGCGGCTGCTGATCGTCGATTTCGCCCCACACAAGCTCGAGTATCTGCGTGACGAGCACCAGCACCGCCGGCTCGGCTTCGCCGATGCCGAGATGCGCCGCTGGCTGTCCGGTGCCGGGCTGACGCCCAGCGCACCGATCGCTCTGCCTCCTGACACAGACGGTTTGACGGTCTCGATCTGGACCGCCGAACGCCCGGCTGTCGCTGCGGAGAAGGTCGCATGAGCATCGCCCCCCGCAGCCTGGCCGAGGCCCGGGCCCTGTTGCTGTCGCCGCTCGGGCCTGTGGCGCGCGCCGGGCAGGATCTGTCCCGCCCGAACGTATCTTTCGAATTCTTCCCGCCGAAGTCGGATGAGGCCGAGGCCAATCTTTGGAAGGCCGTGACCCGGCTGGCTCCGCTGATGCCTGAATTCGTCTCGGTCACCTATGGCGCCGGCGGTTCCACCCGCGAGCGGACCCACCGCACTGTGCAGCGCATTCTCGCTGAGACCGCCCTGACGCCCGCCGCCCACCTGACCTGCGTCGAGGCCAGTCGCGAGGACGTCGACTTGGTCATCGATGGCTATCGCGAGGCAGGGGTGCGCCACATCGTAGCCCTGCGCGGCGATCCGCCGGGCGGGCACGGCATCGGCGGTGCCTATGTTCCACGTACAGACGGTTACGCCAACGCCACCGAACTGACCGCGGCGATCACGGCGAAAGGCGGCTTTGACGTCATCGTCGGCTGCTATCCGGAGGGCCATCCCGAGAGCCCGTCGCTGGCCCATGACCTCGACGTCCTGAAGGCCAAGGTCGACGCCGGAGCGACGCGGGCGATCAGCCAGTTCTTCTTCGACATCGACGCCTTCCTGCGCTTCCGTGACCGGGTACGGGCGGCGGGGATCCGTATTCCGATGTCGCCGGGGATCATGCCGGTGACCAATTTCAATGGTCTGAAGCGGATGTCGGCGGCGTGCGGCGCGGCTGTTCCCGACTGGCTGGCGGCGCATTTCGAGGGGCTGGACGACGACCCCGAAACGCGCAAGCTGATCGCCGCATCGATCGCCGCCGAGACCTGCGCCCGGCTGCAGGAGGAAGGCTTCGCCGACTTCCACTTCTACACCCTGAACCGCGCCGACCTGGTCTATGCGATATGCCGGGTGCTGGGCGTGCGTGAGACGAAGGCCGCCGCAGTATGAGTACCCGCAGCGAACGCATCGCCGCCCTGCACCGAGCCGCGAAGGAGCGCATCCTCGTCCTCGACGGGGCCTGGGGCGTGATGATCCAGCGCAGCGAGCTGTCGGAAGAGGATTTCCGCGGCAACCGCTTCGCGGCCCATGTCGGCCAGATGAAGGGCAACAACGACATCCTGTGCCTGACCCGGCCCGACATCATCGCCGGCCTGCACGACCAGTATTTCGCGGCGGGCGCTGATATCAGCGAGACCAACACCTTCTCGGCCACGGTCATCGCCCAGGACGACTACAAGCTGGACGAACAGTCGGTCCGGGACATCAATCTGGAGGGCGCGAGACTGGCGCGCGCCGCCGCCGACCGCTGGACCGCGAAGACCCCGGACAAGCCGCGCTTCGCCGCCGGTTCGATCGGGCCGCTGAACAAGATGCTGTCGATGTCGTCGGACGTGAACGACCCTGGCGCGCGGCTGGTGACCTTCGACCAGGTCTATGAGGCCTACCGCCATCAGGTGAAGGCGCTGAACGAGGGCGGGGTCGACCTCTATCTGATCGAAACCATCACAGACACGCTGAACTGCAAGGCTTGCATCAAGGCCATCAAGGACCTCGAGGACGAGGGGATGGAGGCCCTGCCGATCTGGATTTCGGGCACCATCACGGACCGCTCGGGCCGGACCCTGTCCGGCCAGACGGCGGAAGCCTTCTGGAACAGCGTGCGCCACGCCAGGCCGTTTGCCGTCGGCTTCAACTGCGCCCTGGGTGCCGAGCTGATGCGGCCGTTCATCGCCGAGCTCAGCCGCGTCGCCGACACCCTAGTCGCCGCCTATCCCAACGCCGGCCTGCCCAACGCTATGGGTCAGTACGATGAGCAGCCGCACGAGACGGCGCATTTCCTCGAGGAGTGGGCGGCTTCCGGTCTGGTCAACATCGTGGGCGGCTGCTGCGGCACCACGCCGGAGCACATCCGGCACACGGCGGAGGCGGTGGCGAAGCTGCCGACCCGGGTGATCCCGGAGCGGCCGGTGGCCATGCGGCTGTCCGGCCTCGAACCCTTTGAACTGGTAGCGTAAGTGCGTCCCACCTTCATCAACGTCGGTGAGCGGACCAACGTCACCGGCTCGGCCAAATTCAAGAAGCTGATCATCGACGGCGACTACACCGCCGCCCTGACCGTCGCCCGGCAACAGGTCGAGGCCGGGGCCTCGATCATCGACATCAACATGGACGAGGGCCTGCTCGACTCGCAGCAGGCCATGGTCACCTTCCTCAACCTGATCGCGGCCGAGCCCGACATCGCCCGGGTGCCGGTGATGATCGACAGCTCGAAATGGGAGGTGATCGAGGCGGGCCTGAAATGCGTCCAGGGCAAGCCGATCGTGAACTCCATCTCGATGAAGGCGGGCGAGGCCGAGTTCCGCGAACAGGCGGTCAAATGTCTGCGCTACGGGGCCGCCGTGGTGGTCATGGCCTTCGACGAGGTGGGCCAGGCCGACACCGCCGCGCGCAAGATCGAGATCTGCACCCGGGCGTACCGGATCCTCGTGGACGAGGTTGGCTTCCCGCCCGAGGACATCATCTTCGACCCCAACGTCTTCGCCGTGGCGACGGGGATCGAGGAACACGACAACTATGCCGTCGACTTCATCGAGGCGACGCGGGCGCTCAAGGCGACCCTGCCCTACGCCCGGGTGTCCGGGGGGGTGTCGAACGTCTCGTTCAGCTTCCGCGGCAATGAGCCGGTGCGGCGGGCGATCCACAGCGTCTTCCTGTACCACGCCATCCAGGCCGGCATGGACATGGGCATCGTCAATGCGGGCGACCTGCCGGTCTATGACACGCTCGACCCCGTGCTGCGCGAGGCCGTCGAGGATGTGATCCTGAACCGGCCGCAGCGGACCAATGTCTCGAACACCGAGCGGCTCGTCGACATTGCGCCCAACTACAAGGGCGACAAGGGCGTGGCCCGGGTCGTCGATCTGAAATGGCGCGACGCCCCGGTCGGCAAGCGGATCGAGCATGCCCTGGTGAACGGCATCACCGAGTTTATCGACGCCGACACCGAGGAGGCGCGGCTCCAGTCGGAGCGGCCGCTGCACGTCATCGAGGGTCCACTGATGGACGGGATGAACGTCGTCGGGGACCTGTTCGGTTCGGGCAAGATGTTCCTGCCGCAGGTGGTCAAGTCGGCGCGGGTGATGAAACAGGCCGTGGCCTGGCTGGAGCCTTTCATGGAGGCCGAGAAGGCCGGCAAGCCGAGGGAACAGGCCGGCCGGATCCTGATGGCCACGGTCAAGGGCGACGTCCACGACATCGGCAAGAACATCGTCGGCGTCGTGCTGCAGTGTAACAACTACGAGGTCATCGACCTTGGCGTCATGGTCCCGGCCGACCGGATTCTGGATGCCGCGATCGAGCACAAGGTCGACATCGTCGGCCTGTCGGGCCTGATCACGCCGTCGCTGGACGAGATGGTGTTCGTGGCGCGCGAGATGGAGCGGCGCGGTTTCGACATTCCCCTGCTGATCGGCGGTGCCACGACCAGCCGGACGCATACGGCGGTCAGGATCGAGCCGGGCTATCGCAGCGGCTCGACCACCTATGTCGTCGACGCCAGCCGCGCCGTGGGCGTGGTCTCGGGCCTGCTGTCGAAGACCGAAAGGGCGAAGAACGAGGCCCTGACGCGCGACGAATACATCCGCATCCGCGAACAGTATGCGCGCGGTCAGGAGGTCAAGGCGCGGGCCGCCCTGCCCGCAGCGCGACAGAACCGCTTCCGGCCCGATCCGGCGACGCCCCTGCCCTGCGCGCCCTCGTTCCTGGGCGTTCGGGCCTTCGACGGCTGGGACCTGCAGGACCTGGCCGACCACATCGACTGGACGCCCTTCTTCGCCAGCTGGGAGCTGATCGGCCGCTATCCGCTGATCCTCGAGGATGAGATCGTCGGCGAGGCCGCGCGCGACCTGTTCAAGGATGCGCAGGCGATGCTGAAGCGGATCGTCGACGAGAAATGGTTCACCGCACGAGGCGTGGTCGGCTTCTGGCCCGCCAATGCCGTCGGCGACGACATCGCCGTCTATGCCGACGAGACCCGCACCGCCGAAATCGCCCGCTTCCACACCCTGCGCCAGCAGATCCGGAAGTCGAACGGCAAGCCCAATCTGGCCCTGTCGGACTTCGTCGCAGACACCGGCCAGGACTATATCGGGGCCTTCGCCGTCACCGCCGGCCATGGCGAGCTGGAGATCGCGAAACGGTTCAAGGACGCCGGCGACGACTATTCCGCGATCCTGGCCACGGCCCTGGCCGACCGTCTGGCGGAGGCCTTCGCGGAAGCCCTGCACAAGAGGGTCCGCACCGAACTGTGGGGCCATGCGGCGGAAGAGCAGACGACGGTCGAGGACCTGATCGCCGAACAATATCAAGGCATTCGCCCGGCACCCGGCTATCCGGCCCAGCCAGACCACACCGAGAAGGCGACACTGTTCCGGCTGCTGCAGGCGGAAGACAATGCGGGCATGGCCCTGACCGAAAGCTTCGCCATGACGCCGCCGGCGTCGGTGTCAGGCCTGTATTTCGGCCATGCCGAAAGCCACTATTTCGGGGTCGGCAAGGTCGATCCGGATCAGGTCGAGGACTATGCCCGGCGCAAGGGCTGGGATGTGGCCACGGCCGAGCGCTGGCTGTCGCCGATCCTCAACTATGAGCCGGATGTACCGGCCCGCAGCGACGCGGCCTGACACCGGCCGCTTGGCCGGACCGGTGGGTTGATCTAACAAGACAGGGCGTCAGGCGCGGCCCGGCGCGGTCCCGTTCATGTTCTGACTGGAGCCGGCATGAGCCCTTCGCCTTCAGAGAAGCGGCGCGGCTGGCACTGGAGCGACTATTGGCGAAGCGGTCGCACCGACGTCATGACGGTGCAGACGGCGACCGGACCGGTCGCCTTTGACACCGAGCCGGTCTGGGAGAACTGGTTCCAGTCCTTCGATACCGGCGCGCATCTGCTGGATCTGGCCACCGGAAACGGTCAGGTCGCTGGCTATGCGAGCGTCGCTGCCGCAGCACGTGGAAAGACATTCGCGATCACGGGCGTCGACTATGCCGATGTCGACGCCGCCCGGACGCGCCTGCCCGCCGACTGCCGGATGCTGGGTGGCGTGGCGCTGGAGGCGCTGCCTTTCCCGGCGGCGTCCTTCGACGGGGCCATGTCACAGTTCGGGATCGAATATGCGGACACCCGGTCCGCGCTGCAGGAACTGGGACGGGTGCTGAAACCGGGCGGACGGGCGTTGATGCTGATCCACCATTCCGACAGCGTCATCACCCGGCAGACGGTGGAGCAGATCGCGGCCTATGACGCGGTGCTGGGCAAGTCCGGCGCAATCCGCCACGCCCGCCGCGCCTTCACCGCCCACCTCAAGGGCTTGCCTGCCACTGCAGCGGAAGAGGCCCTGCGGAGCGCGGTGCAGCAGGCTGTCGGCCGGCTCGGGGCGACGGCGGCGTTCGAACCGGTGCGCTATTTTGTGAGCTATCTCGATGACCTGGCGCGGGGCGTCGCCTCATGGGAGCCGGAAAGCGCCCTCGCCCGGCTGGACGTCTTCGAAACCGGCAATTCGGCCTGGCGACACCGTCAGCAAAGTCAGACCCTCGCCGCGCTGGACCGTCCGGGTCGGGACCTCTTCCTCCTGCGGGCGGAACGGGCCGGCCTGGTTCTCACCGAAAGCGACGAAATGGCCGACGCCGGCGGTCAGTTGATCAGCTGGCGATTGGCGTTCCGGAAGGCATAGACCGGCCCGCCGTGGGGCCGTGCTATTCCAGCCCGACGTCCGCGGGTGTCGCCGGCGGGGTCGTGATGTTGTTGCGCAGCCGGCGGGCGGCGTGCTCGCAGCGGCCCGGCAGACCGAAGAACAGACCGAAGGCCTGGCTGCGCACGGCTTCGTCCTGACCCACCAGCGGCGTCCATTTGGCGGAGGCCTCGGCGGCGGCGGCGGCGGCGGCGGCGCGGCTGGCGGCGGTCTGGCGCGGCCCGGCCGCGTCCAGCGCTGCGCGGAAGTCAGCGGCCTCCAGCTTGCCCAGCCGGATGATGTCGAGGTCCAGTTCGTCGCCATTGGTCAGGGTTTCGCCGAGGGCCACATGGCCGTTCACCAGCGCTTCGCACCAGGCGACGAGGGGGTAGTCGGCTTCCGGCGCACCGCGCGGCATCGGGTTGGCATAGGCCACGGCTTCACGAAAGCGTTCGGTTTCAACGGCTTCGTCACGAGGTGCCGTCGAGATGACGCCCGCGTCCTGGGCCGGAGGCGGCGTCTGGGTGGCGATGACGAGGGCGGACACGAGGCTGAGCAGCATAAAGACATCCGGGGTCGTGGGACGGGAAGGTCAGACCGCAACGCTTGAACAGGGCAGATGGTTTTTCTGCGGCAGGCGTTCCGGCAACAAAAAGGGCGGCGGACCCGAAGATCCGCCGCCCCAGATGTTCTTGATATCAGGCCTTAGAAGTTGGCGGTGACACCGAAGAAGAAGTAACGGCCCAGCGCATCATACAGCTGCGGGTAGGTGTTACCGTTGCCGGTCGTACCAACGCTGTAGGACAGTTGCGGGTCGTTATCGAACACGTTGTTGACGCCGGCACGAACGGTGACGGTGTCCGTGATGCCCCAGGTCGCCGCGAGGTCGAAGTAGTTCTCGGCGTCGAAGTAGCGATCCAGACGGGTGCCGCCGTTGTTCAGCGTACCGGTCGTGCCGTTCAGCACGGCGAGTTCAACCTCGCCGTAGTGACGCCACGTGCCCGAAACGTCCACGCCCCACGGGGTGAGCCAGGTGGCGCGGGCGCGCGAGCGCCATTCCGGGTTCGGAACGCCGCACTGGTTGGCGTAGAAGCCGGTGCAGTCATAGACCGAGGCGGGACCGCCCAGGCCGGTGTCGGTGACCAGCTCGCTCAGGTAGGTGCCGACGAACGACAGCTGCATCGAGCCCATGTTCGACATGCCAACGTCTTCGAAGTCGAAGGCGTAGTTGGAGTTCACGTCGATACCCGAGGTCTGCAGACCACCGATGTTGTTGTTCAGGTCTTCAACGAAGCCCGAACCGACCCACAGTTGGCCGCCGGCGTTACGGTTGATGCGGCCGCAGGCGGCAGCATCGGCCTGCGCGTAGCAGAGGTCGAAGGTGTTCAGCGAACCGACCGTCGAGATCAGGCCGTCGACCTGGATGTCGAAGTAGTCGACCGAGATGTTGAAGCCCGGGACGAAGGAAGGCGTCCAGACCACACCGTAGGTGTAGGTGTCGGCTTCTTCGGGGTTCAGGTTCGGGTTACCGCCGCCCAGGAAGTTGTACTGGCCAGCCGGGCTGTTCAGAGCGCCGCTGTCCGACTGGGCCAGGGTGACCTGGTGTCCGCCGGAGCCGATGCACGCCGCCGGAACGCTGTTGTTCAGCACGCCGTCGTCGTTCAGGTCGTCGCAGGGATCGTTGTCAGCGTCGAACAGGTTGAAGCCCTGCGCGGCGAAGAGTTCGATCACGTTCGGGGCGCGAACCGCGCGCGAGTAGCTGGCGCGGAAGCGGATGTCCTCGATCGGGGCGTAGTCAGCGCCGACCTTGTAGGTGTCGGTGCCGATGTTCTCGTACTCCGAACGACGGTAGGCGGCGTCGATCGAGGCCGAGTAGGCCCAGGGTTGATCGTCGGCGAGCGGGATCTGGATTTCACCGAAGACTTCGGCGACGTCCGCATCACCCGTGATGCCGATCGTGGGTCCGCCCTGGCCGGCGCCGTCGCCGGTCTGGAAGGCGGCATCGGTTTCGGAGGACAGGGCGTCGCGGCGGTACTCGGCGCCGAACGCGACCTGGACGGTGCGCGACGAGGTCGGCATCGACCAGCCCGTGTCACCCGTGATGGCGGCGGTCACGACCTGCTGGGTCGTTTCACCGGTCTGGATCAGCGGGATCTGCAGGTAGTCCAGCGCCGCCTGGGTGACGGTGTTGGTGCCGAAGATGTCGTAGGGCACGCAGGTCGGATCGGTGCCGTTGACAACCGAACGGCAGGTCGGCGTGCCGCCGACGCTGACGACGTCGAGGGCGCGGGTCAGGCGGGTGACCGAGAAGTCGTTCTGGTAGGTACGCGCCAGACGAACCCGCGAGAACTGGGCCGCGATGTCGTAGTTCCAGCCGGCCGTGATCTCACCACGCACACCGGCGACGCCGCGGTACGAGGTGTAGTTCAGGTCGTCACGACGGCCGCCGCCTTCAACGTTGCGACGGGCGACATACATCGGCACGCGGTTGCCGGCGAGGATGTCGGCAGGCGTACAGTTGATGGCCGTGCGCTGCTGGGCCGACAGGAGCGGGCTGTCGCAGTTGATGTCGCCGACGCTGAAGAAGCTGCCCGACGGAGCGATCTGCGCGACCGACGAATAGTCGGAGAACATCAGCTGGCCGAAGACTTCGGCCTTGTCGTTGAGCTCGTAGCGACCGAAGGCGCCCAGGGTGTAACGCTCATCCGGGCGCTGATAGTAGTTCAGCGGGCCGAAGTTATAGGCGTTCACGTTGCCGTTGTACGGCACGAAGGTGCGGCCGGCGCCCACGGTGTAGGCGAAGGTCGAGAAGTCCGTGAACTGGCCGGGGAACGAGGTGCCCGAACCGCCGCAGGAATAGGTGCTCGGACCCGAGCCGGCGTTCGGCGCGCCGATCGAGCAGCCCGAATAGTCGCGGTCGGCCTGGAGGATCGGGTTGTTGTTGCGGTAGCCGGCGTAGGCCATCACGTTGCCGCGGCCGTCCGGCGAGGAAACGCCGAGGGTCACGTTCAGCGAGCGGCTCTCACCGTCGGAGACGTTGTCGTCCGGCAGTTGGAACTGCGCAGCGTTGGTCAGGGCGCGACGGGCGATTTCAGCCCGCACGTTGCCGACGCCGTCATAGTCGTTGTTGTGCTGATAGAAGCCGTACTGGGCGTCGATCTGCAGGCCTTCGAAGTCCTTCTTCATGATGAAGTTGACGACGCCGGCGACAGCATCCGAGCCGTAAACGGCGGAGGCGCCGCCGGTCAGGACTTCAACGCGCTCAACGAGTTGTTCCGGGATCTGGTTCAGGTCGGCGGCGTCGTCGTTCGGCGAGCCGTAACCCATGCGGCGACCGTCGATCAGCACCAGGGTGCGCGACGAGCCGAGGTTGCGCAGCGAAACCGTGGCCGTGCCCGAAGCGCCGTTCGAGACGGTCGAGTTCTGGGCGGCGAAGGCTTGCGGCAGTTGCGAGATCAGGTCTTCGACCCGGGTCACACCCGCGACGTCGATGTCCTCGCCAGTGACCTGGGTCACCGGGCTGGTGGTGACGAGGTTGGCTTGCGGGATGCGCGAGCCGGTGACGATGACATCGTCAAGGTCCTGCGACGCATCAGCGTCCTGGGCCATGGCGGGCATGGCGAAGGCGAGAGCGGCGAATCCGCCGATCATCGTCGTCGTCAGCAGCCGATTGCGGATTTTCTGGGTTCTCAAAGGTCGTCTCCTGATGTTCGGCAGCATCCGTAAAACCGGGCTCCCGAGGCCTTAGAATGGAATATTCCCTTCCCCCGCGGACGGAATCCGACCGCAGTTGAGCAAGGGTATGCCCTCCGCCCGCTCAACGACCAGCCAAATTACACCGCTGTAACTATGTCGAAGCGTAACTGTCGTATTTAGGCCACGATGCGGACACACCCGCGGTTGCAGGCCCGGGAGGTTGACCCTGCGGTCGTCTTGTCCGACTGAAGGAGCCTGCCTGAAGCAGGTTTTATCGAGGTTGAACCGATGTCTTTGATTTCCGGCCTTGCAGCGCTGGCGGCGGCTTCGACCCTCTCGACCCAGGCGGTGCCGCCCCAGGACCGGCCCGAGACGCTTGAGCGGCTGATGGCCTGCCGTGGCATCGCGGACAACACGGCCCGGCTGGCCTGTTTCGACACGGCGGCGGGGGCGCTGGACACCGCCCAGCGTCAGGGCGACCTCGTGGTGATCGACCGCGCCGGAGTCGCCGAAACGCGCCGTCAGCTGTTCGGCTTCGAAATGCCGTCCCTGCCCCGACTGTTCGGCCCGGAGGGCGCGGTCGAGATCGAATCTATCGAGTCCACGCTGCAGAGCGCCTCGCTGGTCGGCGAAGGCCGATGGGTCTTCCGGCTGGCGGACGGCAGCGTGTGGCGTCAGATCGATTCCGAGCGTGTCCGCTTCCAGAACCGCCCCGGACAGACCGTCCGGGTGCGCAAAGCGTCGCTGGGCAGCTTCCTGCTGACCGTGGACGACAGCCGGGCCGTCCGGGTGCGGAGGCAGTAGCGATGACGCTCCGCCCCCTCTCGCCGACGGTTTCGGTCTCCGCCCAGCTGTCCCCGGACGACATGCCCGCGCTCGCGGCGTCCGGATTCGGCCGGGTCATCAGCAACCGGCCGGATGGCGAGGAGCCCGGCCAGCCCTCCGCCTCGGAGATGGAGGCCGCCGCGCGTGACGCCGGTCTGGCCTTTGTCTGGATCCCGGTGTCCGGTCTGCCGGGGGCGGATCAGGTCACGGCGGTCGCGGCTACGCTGGCCGACGGCGTTCCGACGGCCATGTTCTGCCGCTCCGGCATGCGCTCGACCGCAGCCTGGGCCATGGCGCAACGGCGGGAGGGCGTGGATGCGGACGTCCTGCGCGAGATTGCCGCGTCCGCGGGCTACGATCTCGGCCGGGTCCCGCTGTAAGGGCCTAGCGCAGGATGGCCACGCGGGTGGCGTAGGGCGCCGGCTCCGGCGTGCAGGACGCCAGGACGAGTTGCATCGCCATGAGACACATAAGGGCCAGGGCAATGGGCTGGAGCCGATTTGAGACAGCCAAGGCGATGGAAACGGCCACTTCAGGGACTCCGCGGAAGATTACCGGGGTCCTGAGGCAAGGGGCGGGCCGCGCCGGATGATCCCTTTCGTATCAATGTCGCCGTTCGAATACGGGCGTGCCGACCAGGTCTCGCCGCTGATCCGGCGCGTGGTCGCCGACAATCCGGGGCCGTTCACCTACACGGGGACCGGGACCTATATCGTCGGCCGTGACGCCCCGGGCGCAGGCGTGGCGGTGATCGACCCCGGCCCGCTGGACGACGCCCATCTGTCGGCCCTGCTGGCGGCCGTCGAGGGCCAGCGGGTCAGCCACGTGCTGGTGACCCACACCCACCGCGACCACGCCCCCCTCGCCCACCCGTTCGCCCGGGCCGTGGGGGCACCGGTCCTGGCCGCGGCCCCGCCGGCGCGCACCATCCACGCCTCCGCGTCGCTGGACGAGGATGACGACGATACCTTCGCGCCGGACATCGTCCTGAAGGGCGGCGAGCGGCTGGAGGGCGACGGCTGGACCCTTGAGGCCCTCGCCACGCCCGGCCACGCGTCCAATCACATGGCCTTTGTCCTTCCGGACGAGAACGCGCTGTTCAGCGGGGACCACATCATGGGGTGGTCGACGACCATCGTGGCACCGCCGGACGGCGACATGGCCGCCTATATGGCCAGCCTCGAGACCGTGATCGCGCGTGGCTTCTCGACGATCTGGCCGACCCACGGCGCGCCCATTACAGAGCCGGGGCCGTTCCTGGCGGCCTATCGGGCGCACCGGCTGGGCCGCGAGGCGCAGGTGCTGGAGCGACTGGCGGCGGGCGACCGGCGGATCGCCGACATGGTCCCGAGTCTCTACGCCGCCGTGGATTCGCGGCTCTGGCCGGCGGCCAGCCTCTCGGTCTGGGCCCATCTGATCGCGCTGGAGCGGGCGGGACGGGTGCGGGCCGCGCCCGAGCCGGCAATCGATGCGGACTGGACGCTGATCTAGCCTCAGCCGGCGGCGCGCAGGGTCTCACTGATGGCGGTGGCCAGACGGCAGGCCTCGCCGCCGTGAGGCCGGTGGTCGCGGGCGGCGACGCGAATGTCCGTGCGGCCGGGGCGAATGCGGATGACGGCGTCATGGTCGACGCCGAACCAGAAGCCTTCCTGGCTGCCGTCCGCCCGCGCCACGCCCGCGCCCCTCAGGGTGAAGCCGGCCTGTTCGAGCGCATAGATGGCGGCGGTCGGCGCGATCTGGCGCATGACCGGCAGGGCACCAGGGCAGGCATCCGCGCCCACGGCGGGACCGGGTCCCTGCCCGCTCCGCTCCGCGCCGAGGTCGCCGAAGCCCGGCACCTCGACCAGGTCGGTGCTGACGTTTTCCACCGGACCGGCCGAAAGCCGGGCCTTTTGCCAGATGAAACCGCCGAGGGTCACGCCGGCGACGAGGACGGCGGCAATGGCCATGACGCCGAGTTTGCGGAAGCTGGCGAAGGCGAGAACCAGGGCACCGAGCGCCGCCGCCGCGCCGACGAAGGCGAGGCCCCAGCCGACCTGCAGGGTCAGCACGTCATAGCCGACCTCGACCGGCCAGGCACCCACGCGGGTCCCCAGGGCCGCGATCACAATCAGGGCCGGCGCCGCGGCCGCGAGCAGGGCCAGCGCCTGGACGCGCCCGGCACCGGGCGTGCGGCGCGCCATCGGATCAGCCCCCCGCCGTCGGCAGACGATAGTCCTTGAGCCGTTCGCGCAGCAGCTTCTTGTCGATCTTGCCCGTGGCTCCGAGGGGGATGTCGTCCACGAAGACGACGTCGTCCGGCATCCACCATTTGGCGATCTTGCCCTGCAGGAAGTCGAGGTGCTCCTGCTTGTTCTGCACCTGATCGGGCTTCAGCTTGACGATCAGCACCGGGCGCTCGTCCCATTTCGGATGGGCCGCGCCGATGACGGCGGCCAGTTCGACGTTCGGATGGCCGACCGCGATGTTCTCGATCTCGATGGAGCTGATCCACTCACCGCCTGACTTGATCACGTCCTTGGCGCGGTCGGTGATCTGCATGAAGCCCTGCTCGTCGATGGTCGAGACATCGCCCGTGTCGAAGAAGCCCTCATGGTCGAGGATGTCACCGCCCTCGCCCTTGAAATAGGCACCCGAGATGGTCGGGCCCTTGATCATGAGGCGACCGTAGGTGTGCCCGTCATGGGGCATCTCCTGACCGGCATAGTTCTTGAGCTTGAGTTCGACGCCCAACGGCGGCGTGCCCTGTTTGACGCGCCACTTCATCTGCTCGTCGTACGGAAGGGCGGCGAGTTCAGGCGTCATGGTCGAGAGGGTGCCGATGGGCGAGGTCTCGGTCATGCCCCAGCCCTGCAGCACCTCGATGTTGAACTCGTCATGGAAGGCACGGATCAGGCTCTCGGGCACTGCCGAGCCGCCGATCAGGACCTTCTTGACCGTCGGGATCTTCAGATTGTTCTCGCGCAGGTGGGCCAGCAGGCCCTGCCAGACGGTCGGCACGGCGGCCGAGAAGGTGACGCCCTCCCGCTCGATCAGCTCATAGATGGCCTCACCGTCCATGCGCGCGCCCGGCATGACCAGCTTGGCACCCGAGGCGGGGCCGGCGAAGGCGATGCCCCAGGCGTTGGCGTGGAACATCGGGACCACCGGCAGGATCACCTCGCTCGGCGATGGCCCGAGCACCGTGGCCTGCATCCCCAGCAGCGTGTGGATGAAGTTCGAACGGTGGGAATACAGCACGCCCTTCGGATTGCCGGTCGTGCCCGAGGTGTAGCAGAGGCCGCAGGCCGTCTGCTCGTCGAACCCGCCCCAGGCCACGTCCTCCGACGCCGAACCCAGCAGGGCCTCATAGCATTCGGCGCCCGGCAGTTTGGTCGCCGGCATGGTCAGTTCGTCGGTCAGGACGACGACCCGCTGCACGCACGGGCAGTGCGGCAGCACCGCCTCCAGCAAGGGGATGAAGGTCATATCGACGAAGATGATCCGGTCTTCGGCGTGGTTGATGATGTAGATCAGCTGTTCCGGGAACAGCCGCGGGTTCAGGGTGTGGCAGACGGCACCCATGCCCATGATGCCGTACCAGACCTCCATATGGCGGCTGGTGTTCCAGGCGAGGGTGGCGATCCGGTCGCCGACCTTGATGTCCCAGTCCTTGAGAACGCTTGTGACCCGTTTGGCCCGCGCGTGGATCTCGGCATAGGTCGTGCGCACGATCGGTCCCTCGACCGAACGGGTCACCACCTCGCGATGGCCATGCCAATTCTTCGAGTGGTCCAGGATCTTGTCGACCGTCAGCGGCCAGTCCTGCATCAATCCGAGCATCACGATCCCTCAAGCCTGCACCTGCTTTTCGAGGCGCTTGGGAAACACGCTATCGGCGTGATCGGTGATAAGCAACGTGACGTGAGGTCACCCTGCCGTTAGACGGGCCTTGCCAAACCCTGTCTCCGGTCCTGGAAGCGGTTCATGCCCATCCTCATCGCCATCACCGGTGGCTCCGGCTCCGGCAAGAGCACGCTCGCCGAGGCCCTGGTTTCTGCCCTGCCCGAAGGCGCGGCGGTGCTGCTGCGCGAGGATGCCTATTATCGCGACGCGGCGAGCCTGCCCGACTTCGATCCCGCGACCTTTGATTTCGACGACGTGGCGGCGCGGGACCACGAACTGATGGTCCGCGACCTGTCCGAGCTTAAGGCGGGACGGGACATCGAGGCCCCCCTCTATTCCTTCATCCACCACGGGCGGGAGCCGGGCGGAGAGCCGGTGCGGGCCGCCGAGGTGGTCATCGTCGAGGGCACCCATGTGCTTTGCACGCCCGACCTGACCGCCCTGTTCGACATTCGGGTGTTCGTCGACACACCGGCGGATATCCGGTTCATCCGCCGCCTGCTCCGCGACCAGACCGAGCGGGGCCGGACGGCGGATTCGGTGATCGCCCAGTATCTGGCCACCGTCCGGCCGGGGCATGAACGGCTGACCGAGCCCTCACGGCTGAACGCCGACTTCATCGTGGCCGACGCCACCGCCGCCGTGCGTCTCGAGGATCCCCAGGCCGTGGTGCGGCTGGCGGCCCCGGTGCTTGCGCACCCCTTGCTGGTACCCATTTTGGGGGAATAGGCGAGAACAGCGTTCTTCTGGCCTTGACCGCCCGCGGTCTCACACGTCACCCTGCCACATTCAGCGAGTGACGAATTACATGCACGGCCCCGGCGTCGGCTCTCACGCCACCCTCGATCCCAAGCGACAGGCGATCCTCCGTTACGCCCGCAAGGCCTTCGTCAGCGACGGCTATGCGGCGACGAAGATCGAGCCGATCGCCCGGGAGGCGGGCGTTTCGACGGCGACCCTCTATGCGCTGTTCGAGGGCAAGGCCCAGCTGTTCACTTCCGTGATCGACGACGCCGCCCAGGATTTCGCGCGGCAGATGGCCGGCGTCGTATCCCTGGATGGTGACGCCCGCCAGCAGCTGATCAGCTTCGCGGATGCCTATGCCGCCTTCATGAGCGACCCCTTCGTCCGGGCCGTCTTCCGTCTCGTGATGGCGGAAAGACCGCGTTTCCAGGCGGTGGCGCAGCGGTTCTTCGAACACGGCCAACTGGCCTTCGGGGCCACCCTCATCAGCATCCTGAAAGTCCAGAGCGCGGCCGGCACCCTCAAGCCCATCGACCGGCCCTCCCGCGCGGCGGGTCACCTGATGGGGATGATCGAGCACCCGGTCTTCTTCGTGCCGCTGGTCACCGGCGACGAGATCGCGGTCCGGCGCACCAATGCCGAGATTGTCGAGGACGCGGTGGATACCTTCCTGGCCCGCTACGGGGCCTGAGAGGTCGAGCCTGAACGTTCAGGGCCAGAGACGGGTCCGGGTCCAGTCCGCGCCTGTGCGGTCAAACCTCAGCCGGTCGTGCAGGCGGAACGGGCGGTCCCGCCAGAACTCGATGCTGTCCGGGACGACCCGCCAGCCGGTCCAGCGCTCGGGCCGGGGCACATCGGCACCCTCGAAGCGGGCGGTCTCACGGACAACGGCGGCTTCCAGCGCCGCGCGGCTGTCCAGCGGCCGGGACTGGTCCGAGGCCCAGGCCCCGATGCGGCTCTCGCGGGCGCGGCTGGCGAAATAGGCGTCGGCCTCCGCCGGCGTGACCGGCTCCACGGCACCGCGCACCCGCACCTGACGCCGCAGGGACTTCCAGTGGAACAGCAGGGCCGCGCGGGGATGGGCGGCCAGGTTCAGCCCCTTGGCGCTCTCGCGGTTGGAATAGAAGGTGAAGCCGTGTGCATCGACGTCCTTGAGCAGCACCATCCGGCTGTCCGGCGCGCCGGCGGCGTCCACGGTCGACAGCGCCATGGCATTGGCGTCGTTCGGCTCGGTGCCCTTGGCGTCGCCCAGCCAGTCGACGAACAGGCCGAACGGCTCGATGCGATCGAAGATGGTCTCGTCGCCATTGGCGGCCAGGGCGGCGGCATAGTCCGCCGCATATTCTTCGCGGGTCGGGCTCGGGGGGATCACGGGTGCGGTCATGAACGGCAGATAGACCTTCATGGCCCCGCTGGGGAGAGGCTTCACGGTTAACCGGGCCTTGACCATGTGCAGGGCCTTAGTGCGCCGATGCGCGCCCGATCGCTCCCTGAAGTCGCCTCGACCCGTGAGGCCTACGCCCTGCTCGGCCTCACCGGCCCTGTGGACGGCGCGGCCCTGACCGCCGCCTTCCGCATCGCCATCAAGGCGGCGCGGCCAGAAGCCGCAGGCGGCAGCGACGCAAGGTTCCGCAAGACGATCGCGGCCTGGCGGCTGGTCCAGCACCAGACCGCGCCGCTGGCGCTTGAGGCGCCGAGGGTGCGCCCGGCGACCCCGCCGGTGGTGGCGATCGGCCCGCTCGAAGCGCTGAACGGCGGCCTCGCCGAGGTGCGGATGGGCGCGCGCCTGCTGCGGATCCGGGTGCCCGCGGGCCTGCGCACCGCCGAACATCTGCGGCTCCGGGCGGCGGGCGAGGACGGAAGCGACCTTTATCTGCCGGTTCTGGTGCGCGGCGCGAACGGGCTCAGCGCTGTCGGCGACGACCTCTACATGACCCGTTCGGTGTCGCATCGGGTGCTGGCCGACGGCGGGCGGCTGGAGATCGAGACCCATGCCGGGCCGCGCTCGGCCTGGCTGGTCGCCGGGCATCAGCCGCTGCGCCTCCGGCTCAAGGGGCTCGGCCTGCCCGCGCGCGGTTCGCGCCCGCAGGGTCATCTGTTCGTGACGCTGGAGCCGTCCGAAGAAGCGCCTTCGCCGGCGGAGGACCTGCTGATCCGCTTCACACGCGTCTGGACGCCGGACCGGCTGGCGGCTTAGGTCGTCCGATGTCCCACAACAGCTTCGGCCATCTGTTCCGCGTGACGACCTGGGGCGAGAGCCACGGGCCGGCGATCGGCTGCGTCGTAGACGGCTGCCCGCCGCTGATCCCCCTGACGGAGGCCGACCTGCAGCCCTGGCTGGACCGGCGCAAGCCCGGCGGCAGCCGCTTCGTCACCCAGCGGCAGGAGAGCGACACGGCGCGCATCCTGTCCGGCGTGTTCGACGACGGGAACGGCCCGGTCACCACCGGCGCGCCCATCGCCATCCAGATCGAGAATGAGGACGCCCGGTCGAAGGACTATGGCGAGATCGCCCGCGCCTTCCGGCCCGGCCATGCGGACTACACCTACCAGGCCAAATACGGCGTCCGCGACCACCGCGGCGGCGGCCGGTCCTCGGCGCGCGAGACCGCGATGCGGGTCGCGGCGGGGGCGGTGGCGCGCAAGGTGCTCGGCGAGGCGGTCCGCATCCGCGCCGGGGTGATCCAGCTCGGACCGCACCGGATAAGGCCAGAGGCGGTGGATTTCGACGCGGTCTACGACAACGCCCTGTTCGCGGCCTCGGCGACGGTCGTCCCGGCTTGGGAGTCTTACCTCGACGGCGTGCGCAAGGCCGGCTCGTCGATCGGGGCGGTGGTGGCGCTGGAGGTGACGGGCCTGCCCGCCGGCTGGGGCGCGCCGCTCTATGGCAAGCTGGACGCCGAATTGGCGGCGGCGATGATGTCGATCAATGCGGTCAAGGGCATCGAGATGGGCGCGGGCTTCGGCTCGGCCGAACTGACCGGCGAGGAGAACGCCGACGCCATGCGGCTGGGCGAGGACGGGCGGCCGGTCTTCCTGTCAAACCATGCGGGTGGCGTTCTGGGTGGCATTTCGACGGGCCAGCCGCTGACGGCACGGGTCGCGTTCAAGCCAACCTCCTCCATCCTGACGCCGGGCCAGACCATCACCCGCGACGGGACCGAGACCGAGGTGCGCACCAAGGGACGACACGACCCCTGCGTGGCCCTGCGCGGCGTGCCGGTGGTCGAGGCCATGGCGGCCTGTGTGCTGGCGGATGCGATGCTGAGGCACAGGGCGCAGGTCGGATAGCCTCTTTCGCCACCGACACTGTTGCCTATATAGACGCCAGCGAGGTTCATAACCCTCGGAGTCCCGGGAGCATCCCCATGATCGACGTTCGACCCTTCAACACCCTCGGCGGCGCCAACCACGGCTGGCTGAACGCCAGACACCATTTCTCATTCGCCAACTATTATGACCCCGCCCGCATGAGCTGGGGCCGGCTGCGCGTCTGGAATGACGATGAGATCGCGGCGAAGTCGGGCTTTCCGCCCCACCCCCACGCCGACATGGAGATCATCACCTATGTCCGCACCGGGGCCATCACCCATGAGGATTCCATGGGCAACAAGGGCCGCACCGGGGCCGGCGACGTGCAGGTGATGAGCGCCGGCACGGGCGTACGTCACTCGGAGTTCAATCTCGAGAACGAGATGACCACCCTGTTCCAGATCTGGATCGAGGCCGACAAACGCGGCGCGACGCCCAGCTGGGGCGCGAAGGAGTTTCCGAAGAGCGACCGGACCGGCAAATTCTCGGTCCTGGCCTCGGGCGATCCGACCGACGAGGCCCTGACCATCAATGCCGACGCCCGTGTGCTGGGCGCGACGCTGAAGGCCGGCGAGAGCCTGACCTACAGCCTGGCCGAGGGCCGCCGCGCCTATCTGGTGCCGGCGGTCGGGACGGTCACAGTCAATGGCGTTGCGCTGAACGCCCGCGACGGCGCGGCGATCAAGGACGAGGCGGAGATCACGATCACGGCGAAGGACGACGCCGAACTGGTGATGGTCGACAGCCTCTGACCGCTATCAGGGCAGACTGAACAGGACACGGACCCAGCCCACGGCCTGGGCGTGCTCCAGCGCCTCGAAGATCGGGATGGCCAGGAAGAAGGCCAGGCCATCCCGCAGCGTCGTCAGGAAGAAGACCGGCCGTACCTCGATGGTGTCGGTGTCTCTCCATTTCGAGAACCGGGGCCAGAACCGGGGGGTACGCGCGCAATAGGCCCGGTATTCATCGCCGAAGGTGGCGGTCAGCCAGACCTCCTCCTGCCGGACGGTGACGTAGAAGACCGCAAAGGCGATGACGACGAACAGCGCGGCGATGACGATGCTGCCGGTCTGGGCACCCATGCCGAAGGCGCCGATGAAGCTGAACAGATAGAGCGGATTGCGGCACAGCGAATACGGCCCGCCGGCCACGATCTCCGCCTTCTTCCGCCCGCCGATGTACAGCGAACACCAGGCGCGGCCGACCACGCAGATGACGATCATGGCCCTCCCGAGGACCTCGACGCCATCGTGCAGCCAGGGAACGGATGCGAAGGTGTTGGTGATCGCGGCGAGGGCACAGGCCGCCAGCAGCGCGAAGAGCAGCGCCGCCTTCCGGATCAGCTGCACGCGACGAAGGTGGTGTGGATCTGACAAGCGGACGCTTCCCCAAGTGGAGACGGAAGGAACGCCGGAAAAGCGCGGAACCCGCCATGGTCGCTGGAATCGCACGACCGTCAGATGGAGGGACGCCAAAGCTCGACCCAATGCAAGGCCGCGATGCGCCCCTGCCCTGCCGGCAAGCAAAACCCGCCCGGAGCGATCCGGGCGGGTTTCTTTCTGTCTGCTTCAGACCGTCAGTGCGTGGCGACGGCCGCGCCCGGGTCCTGGACCGGCTGGGCGGCCGGCAGCGGATCCGCGGCCTCGTCCCATTCGACCGGGGTGAGGCTGCCGGTCAGGGCCCATTTCAGGGCCTCGTCGGCGGTCTTGATCGGGATGATCTCCAGCGCGCCCTTCACATTGTCGGGCACGTCGGCGAGGTCCTTCTCGTTCTCCTCGGGGATCAGCACCGTCTTGATGCCCGAGCGGAGGGCCGCGAGCAGCTTCTCCTTCAGGCCGCCGATGGCGGTGACCCGGCCGCGCAGGGTGATCTCGCCGGTCATGGCGATGTCCTTGCGGATCGGAATGCCGGTCAGGACCGAGACCATGGCGACCGTCATGGCCACACCGGCCGAGGGACCGTCCTTGGGCGTGGCGCCGTCGGGCACGTGGACGTGGATGTCGGTCTTCTCGAACATCGGCGGCTTGACGCCGATGCTGAGCGAGCGGGCCCGGACATAGGAGGCGGCGGCGGAGATGGACTCCTTCATCACCTCCTTGAGGTTGCCGGTCACGGTCATGCGGCCGCGGCCCGGCATCTTGATCGCCTCGATGGTCAGGATCTCGCCGCCGAACTCGGTCCAGGCCAGACCGGTGACGATGCCGACCTGATCCTCCTCGTCGGTCTCGCCGTAGCGGTATTTCCGGACGCCCGCGTATTTGGCCAGCTTCTCGGCGTCGATGGTGATCGACAGCGACTTCTCGCGCGCCATTTCCCGTACCGCCTTGCGGGCCAGGCCGCCCAGGGCGCGTTCCAGCGAACGCACACCGGCTTCACGGGTGTAGTAGCGGATCAGGTCGCGGACCATCTCCTCCGGCACGACGAATTCCGCCGGCTTGAGGCCGTTTTCCTCCGTCACCTTCGGCAGGACGTGCCGCAGGGCGATCTGGACCTTCTCGTCCTCGGTGTAGCCGCTGACCCGGATGATCTCCATGCGGTCCAGCAGGGGCTGGGGCATGTTCAGCGTATTGGCCGTGGTCACGAACATGACGTTCGACAGGTCGTAGTCGACCTCCAGATAGTGGTCGCCGAAAGCGTTGTTCTGCGCCGGATCCAGCACCTCGAGCAGGGCCGAGGTTGGATCCCCGCGCCAGTCGGCACCCAGCTTGTCGATCTCGTCCAGGAGGATGAAGGCGTTGGTGGTCTTCACCTTCTTCATCGACTGGATGATCTTGCCCGGCATGGAGCCGATATAGGTCCGGCGGTGGCCGCGGATCTCGGCCTCATCGCGTACGCCGCCCAGCGACATGCGGATGTATTCCCGGCCCGTGGCCTTGGCGATCGACTTGGCCAGCGAGGTCTTGCCGACACCCGGAGGGCCGACGAGGCACAGGATCGGGCCCTTCAGCGTATTGGTGCGGGCCTGGACCGCCAGATATTCGATGATGCGTTCCTTGACCTTCTCGAGGCCGTAGTGGTCCTCCTCGAGGATGGCTTCGGCCTTGTTGAGGTCGATGGCCTTCGACTTGGCCTTGCCCCACGGGATCGACAGCAGCCAGTCGAGGTAGTTGCGCACCACCGTCGATTCCGCCGACATCGGGCTCATGTTGCGCAGCTTCTTGACCTCGGCCTCGGCCTTGGTCCGCGCTTCCCTGGACAGGCGCGTCTTACGGATGCGCTTCTCCAGCTCCATGATCTCGTCACGGCTGTCGTCGGTCTCGCCCAGCTCGCGCTGGATCGCCTTCATCTGCTCGTTCAGATAATATTCGCGCTGGGTCTTCTCCATCTGGCGCTTCACGCGCGAGCGGATCTTCTTCTCGACCTGCAGGACGGAGATCTCGCCCTCCATCAGGCCGTAGACCTTCTCCAGCCGTTCCGGGACGGCGATGGTCTCCAGCAGGCCCTGCTTGTCGCCGATCTTGACCGACAGATGGGCCGCCACGCTGTCGGCCAGCTTGGACGGGTCGGTGATCTGGGGGATGGAGCTGAGGGCCTCGGGCGGCACCTTCTTGTTCAGCTTCACATAGTTTTCGAACTGCTCGATCACGGCGCGCAGCAGGGCCTCCGACTGGGCGGGCTCGCCCGGTTCGTCCGCAATCTCGACGGCCTCGGCCTCGAAATATTCGGTGCGGTCGGTGAATTTCGTCAGGCGGGCCCGGCTCTTGCCCTCCACCAGCACCTTGACGGTGCCGTCGGGCAGTTTGAGCAGCTGAAGCACGGTGGCCAGGACGCCGATCGGATAGATGGCGTCAGCGGAGGGGTCGTCGTCGACGCTGTTCTTCTGGGTGGCCAGCAGGATCTGCTTTTCGCCCTTCATGATCTCGTCGAGCGCCTTGACCGACTTCTCGCGGCCCACGAACAGCGGGACGACCATGTGCGGAAAGACGACGATGTCTCTCAGCGGCAGCACGGGCAGGGTTTTGGTGTCAGTCATGATGCAACTCTCACGGGGTCCTCGTTGATCTCGGACCCGCCGCGGCGGCGTGCGGGGCGCCTCTGCCCCGCCGTTTCGACTCGGCCCGCCATTCAGCGGCCTTCGGATGAGTATGTGGTTTACGAACGGCGCGGTTCAAGCGTAACGGGCACCGAACCACTCCTTCCGTCCACAGGCGGCAAGGCTGCATGATCCGGGGCTGCCAGCCGGCCATGGCGCATGGATGTTGCGGGAATGCGGCCGAAGCGGTCGTCCTGTCGCTCCGGCGGCCTGTTGCCGTCGTGCATCATCTGTGTGCCGGCCGGTGTCCGGAGCGCAAGGAAAAGGGCGGGCCCGTCGCCGGACCCGCCCTTTCAGTATTCTGATCCCGGGGGATCAGGCCGCGCTGTCGGGCGCGGCCTTCTTGGATTTGGTCTCGGAGTAGATCAGCAGAGGCTGGGCCTTGCCCTCGATCACCTCGGCATTGACGACCACTTCCTCGACGCCTTCGAAGGTCGGCAGTTCGAACATCGTCTCCAGCAGAATGCCTTCGAGGATCGAACGCAGGCCGCGGGCACCGGTCTTGCGGGTGATGGCCTTCTTGGCGACCGCGGTCAGGGCGTCGTCGGTGAAGGTCAGATCGACATTCTCCATCTCGAACAGGCGCTTGTACTGCTTGACCAGGGCGTTCTTGGGCTCGGTCAGGATGGTGACCAGCGCCGGCTCGTCCAGGTCCTCCAGCGTCGCCAGAACCGGCAGACGGCCGATGAACTCGGGGATCAGGCCGAAGCGCATCAGATCGTCCGGCTCGACGCCCTTGAGGATGTCGCCCGTGCGGCGCTCGTCGACTTCCTTGACCTTGGCGCCGAAGCCGATCGAGGCCCCGTCACCGCGCGCCGTGATCACCTTCTCGAGGCCGGCGAAGGCACCGCCGACGATGAACAGGATGTTGGCAGTGTCGACCTGCAGGAACTCCTGCTGGGGATGTTTGCGGCCGCCCTGCGGGGGCACGGAGGCGACGGTGCCTTCCATGATCTTCAGCAGGGCCTGCTGCACGCCCTCGCCCGAGACGTCACGGGTGATCGACGGGTTGTCCGACTTGCGCGAAATCTTGTCGATCTCGTCGATGTAGACGATGCCGCGCTGGGCCCGCTCGACGTTGTAGTCCGAGGCCTGGAGCAGCTTCAGGATGATGTTCTCGACGTCTTCACCAACATAACCGGCTTCGGTCAGGGTCGTGGCGTCGGCCATGGTGAAGGGCACGTCGATGATGCGCGCCAGCGTCTGGGCCAGCAGCGTCTTGCCCGAGCCGGTCGGCCCGATCAGCATGATGTTGGACTTGGCCAGTTCGACGTCGTTATTCTTCGTCGCGTGGTTCAGGCGCTTGTAGTGGTTGTGGACCGCGACCGAGAGCACCTTCTTGGCGTGCGACTGGCCGATGACATAGTCGTCCAGGACCTCCCGGATCTCCTTCGGCGACGGCACGCCGTCCTTGGCCTTGGAGAACGAGATTTTGTGCTCTTCGCGGATGATATCCATGCAGAGCTCGACGCATTCATCGCAGATGAACACGGTCGGTCCGGCGATGAGCTTGCGCACCTCGTGCTGGCTCTTCCCGCAGAACGAGCAGTAGAGCGTGCTTTTGGCGTCGGTGCCGGCGGCTTTGGTCATCGAGTCTTCTCACTCCCGCGGTTCACCCCGATATGGGGCTAACGCGCATCCTTCGCGTTTGATTCCCGGACAATGGGCGCAAAGGTCTTCAAAAATTGACAATCACCCATACCGAGCCCCTCCACAACCCCGGCCAAGCGTGGCCGGAGTCCGAAGCGGACGGTCAAATGTCGAGGGAGATCGCGGCGAATGTCTGACATGGGAAGCCCTGCCCTGATTCACCAGCTGCCGCGCAAGGATCAGGCCATTGTGGCCTTTGATTTCGACGGCACGCTGACGGTTCGCGACAGTTTCACGCAGTTCCTGCGCTGGCGGGCGGGCGCGGACGGCTGGTTGGGCGGGCTGGCGCGGATGACGCCGGACCTGATCGGCTATGCCGGTCACCGCGACCGGGGCCGACTCAAGGCCGCCTCGGTGCGGGAGTTCCTCAAAGGCACGCCGCGCGCGCAGCTGGAAGCCGATGCGGAGGCCTTCGCCGGCCAGGTCTGGCCCGGATTCATCCGCTATGACGCCCTCGCCTGCTGGCAGGACTGGGGCCGGCGAGGCGCCTATCGCGTCATCGTGACCGCCAGCCCCGAGACCACCGTGGCCCCGTTCGCACGCAGGCTGGAGGCCGAGGCCCTGCTGGGCACGCAACTGGTCTTCGACGCTGACGACCGCGTCGCCGGCGCATTCGCGACCGCCAACTGCCGGGGTGAGGAAAAGGTGCGCCGGCTGCGGGAGGCCTTCGGCGCAGACATGAAGCTTGCTGCGGCCTATGGCGACACCACGGGCGACACCGAGATGCTTGCCATGGCGGACGAGGCCGGATTCCGGCGCTTCAAGGGCTGAGCCGGGCGGTCAGCGCCCGTCGGCGTCGACGTCGAAGACCATGGGCTTGCCGCGCGAGGTCGGGTTCCATCCGGCCTCGATCACCGCGGTGACGGCGTTGCGAATGTGGTCCGGGTTCACGAACTGCTTCTCCGTGTCCGGACGGCCGTTGGGGCGAAGGGGCGGCGGGAATTGCACAATGGCCTCCCGCTTGAAGTCGGCCAGCCGCAGCGTCACGGCGATCCCCTCCCACTTGCCGCCGCTCAGCGGCCGGGGCTGTCGCCGCAGCTCCCAATGGTAGATGTCGCCGTCGATCTCGACGGTCCCGGTGTTGTCGCGCGTCTGCATGGCGACCTGATAGCACAAAGAAAAAGGCGCGCCGTCTCCGACGCGCCTTTTCAGCATTGTTGTCCGTCGGGTGTCAGACGGTCTTCACACCGTCGCCCTCGGCCTGTTCGCGGCGGTCATAGACGTGGTCGACGACGCCCCAGGCCTTGGCTTCCTCGGCGCTCATGAAGTGGTCGCGGTCGAGCGTGCGTTCGACTTCCTCATAGGTCCGGCCGGTGTGGTGGACGTAGATCTCGTTGAGGCGGCGTTTGGTGTAGCGGATGTCGGCGGCGTGCAGTTCGATGTCCGAGGCCTGGCCGCGGAAGCCGCCCGAGGGCTGGTGCACCATGATGCGGGCGTTCGGCAGGGCCACGCGCTGGCCGGCGGCACCGGCGGCGAGGATCAGCGAACCGGCCGAGGCGGCCATGCCCATGCAGACGGTCGAAACCGGCGAGCGGATGTATTGCATGGTGTCGTAGATCGCGAGCGCCGAGGACACCTGTCCGCCGGGGCTGTTGATGTACATGCTGATTTCCTTCTTCGGGTTCTCCGATTCCAGGAACAGCAGCTGGGCGCAGATCAGCGAGGCCATACCGTCCTCGAAGGGCCCGGTCAGGAAGATGATCCGCTCACGCAGCAGGCGCGAGAAGATGTCGAAGGCGCGCTCGCCCCGGCTGGACTGCTCCACCACCATGGGAACGAGGTTCATGTTCATCAGTTCGATGGGATCGCGCATGTGGGCCTTCTCGGGATGCATTCGGGTGCGACTCACCGGTCGCTCGCCCTGTTGGACAGGATATCGCGTTGCCGAACCGTTGACGCAAGGCGCGAAGGCGTCACGAAAGACGGATCACTCCGCGTCCGCGGCACCCGCCTCGCGCCGGTCGCGGGCCACGGCCTCGGCCACGGCGCGGACCTGGCTGTTCCGGTTGATGCGCAGCTGATCATGCTCGTACAGGGCCGTCAGATAGGATCGGTCCCAGTCGGTCAGGCCCGCCGGAGCCGACGCCGGGTCGGCAAAGAGGTTCAGGATCGTCGGATAGGGAGCGGTGTCGGCCTCCGCATCGACCTGGGCCAGGGCCACAAGGGTCAGATAGTCGGCCAGCTGGACCAGACTGGCCCCGCCCAGACGGTCGACGTCCACGATGATGATGGAGCGCACCATGTCATCGCGGATCTGGGTGCGCAGACGTGAGGCGGCGAAGACGTAGATCCGCGGCGGCTGTTCGTCCCCCGGCAGGCGCACCGCGCGCTGGCCGGTCTCGGCGTCGATCGGCATGCTGATCTGCCACCAGCGTACCGGCTGATCTCCGGTCCGGAAGTTCCGGAACGCCCGCGTCCCCGCGTCCGTGCCGTTGTGACGCAGGTCGAAATTGCGCGGCCGGTCTTCAACGAGGGCCGAGGCGAGGCCGGCACCGTCGACGGCGGCGACGATCAGGACGTTCGGCCGGCACCCCGGCTCGCCCGCCTCGACCTCGAGCTCGCGGGCGACGTCGGAGATGCGATCCACGACATACCGGGCGACATCCATGCGGAGATTGACCGCGCCGACGCAGATCGGCCGGTTCCAGCGGGCCAGTCCGCGGTTGTTCGCCGGTTGCGAGACGTCGGTGACGAAGCTGCGGACCATGGCCTCAAGCTGGCGACCCTCGACGACGACATCCTCAAGCTGGGCGGAAGGCTGCGCCGGTGGCCGCCCGGCAGGTTCCTGGGCGGAGGCCGCGCCGGCGGCGAGGGCAAGGGTCACCGACAGAACGGCGGACAAGGACGACATGGCAAACCCTCTGGTATCAGGCCCACATCCTGACCGCGCCATACTGACGGGTCAATCCTGACCCACACCACCTGAACGCGATATTCGGCCGCAAATTCAGGGCTGTTCGAGGTCTTCCGGCTCGGCGGAACTGCCGCGGTAGGCACTGGCGATCGCGGCGGCGACGGCCTGGACCTGGACGCGCTGGTTGATGCGGTGGGTTTCCGAGTTCGGATCGTACAGGCCGTCCAGATAGGCCCGGTCCCAGCCGGTCAGGCCGGTCGGGGCCGTCGCGGGATCGCCGAACAGGTTGAGGATGGTGTCGAACTGACCCGTGTCCGCGTCAGGATCGACCTGGGCCATGGCCACCATGGCCACATAGTCCCCGAGCTGTTCGATGCTGGCGCCGTTGAGCTGGTCGACGTCGATGATGATGAAGACGCGCTTGAGGATGTCCTCGGTCTGGTCGTTGAGGCGGGACGGAATCTGGACCCGGGTCTGCGGCGCATATTGCTGGGCGGTGTCTTCCAGGGTTCCCGCGGCGCCGGAGCCCGAAATATAGCCGGGCATGCGCACCACCGGGTCGCCGGTCTCGCTGTCCACCGGCAGACTGACGTGCCACCAGCGGACGGGCCGCTCCTCGCTGACGAAATCGCGGAGCTCCGCGCTGCCGCGATCCATGCCCGCGCCTCCGACCCGGAACAGCCGCGGGCGCATCGCCACGAACTGTTCTGTGAAGCCCGGCCCGTCGCTGGTGGCGACAATCAGGACGCTGGGATGGCAGCCGGGTTCATGGGCGCGCAGGCCCAGGTCGCGGGCCACATCGGAAACCCGGTCGGCCAGGTACTGGGCGGCCTCCCGCTCCAGATTGACCACGCCGACGCACATGCCGTCCTTCCAGCGGGCCAGACCGCGGCGGCGGGCGGGCGCCGCGACCTGGTCGACATAGGCCTCGGTGGTGTCTTCCAGCCGCCGGGCATCAACCACCACGTCTTCAAGGCGGACAGGGTCTTGCGAGGCGGGAGCCGTCTGCGCGGCCGGCGCGGACTGGGGCGACACCAACAGGGCGGCGGTCAAGAGGGCGTACAACATGCGCGTGTCCCGGACTGACTGAACACGCAGCCTACCAGCGTTCCGGCCGGTCGGAAACCTGCACGCCGGAGGTCCCGGAAACGAAAGCCCCGCCGCGACAGGGTCGCGGCGGGGCGGGTTCGTCAGGTCGGACGTCGAACCTAGAGGTCGTCGTCTTCCTTGAGCAGCTCTTCCTTGGTGATCGGCGTGTCGGTCACCTTGGCGGTGTCGAAGATCAGGTCGCAGACCTTTTCCTCATAGATGGGGGCGCGCATCTGGGCGGCGGCGTTGGGGTTCTGGCGATAGAAGTCCAGCACCTGACGCTCCTGGCCCGGATAGTTGCGGGCCTCGTTCATGATGGCGTTGTTCAGCTCCTGGTCGGTGACCTGGACGTTGTGGGCGCGGCCGATCTCGGCGAGCACCAGACCCAGACGCACGCGGCGCTCGGCGATCTTGTGGTACTCGTCCTTGAGCTTCTTCTCGGACTTCTTGGCGTCCTCTTCCGGCAGGCGGCCGGCTTCCTTGTCGGCCTGGACCTGCTGCCAGATGCCGTCGAACTCGGCCTCGACCATCTTGGGCGGCAGCGGGAAGTCGTGGGCCTTGTCCAGGGCGTCCAGCAGGGCGCGCTTCAGCTTGAAGCGGGCGGCGCCCGTGTACTGCTGGTTCAGGTTGGTGCGCAGCAGCTCCTTCAGCTTGTCGAGCGACTCGATGCCGATGCGCTTGGCGAAGTCCTCGTCGACGACGGCAGGAGCCTCGGCCTTGATGGCCTTGACCTTGACGTCGAAGGTCACGGCCTTGCCGGCCAGATGCGCGGCCTGATAGTCGGCCGGGAAGGTCACGTTCAGGACGGTCTCGTCGCCGACCTTGGCGCCCTTGAGCTGCTCTTCGAAGCCCGGGATGAAGCGGTTGGAGCCGATCACCAGCTGGGTGTCCTCGGCGGCACCGCCCTCGAAGGGTTCGCCGTCGAGCTTGCCGAGGAAGTCGATGGTGACCTCGTCGCCTTCGGCGGCCTTCACGGTCTTGCCCTTCTTGTCCTCATAGGACTTGGCCTGACCGGCCAGCTCGGTGAGGGCCTCGTCCAGATCGGCATCCGACGCTTCGTAGGTCGGGCGTTCCAGCTTCAGCTTCTTGATGTCGGTCGGGGTGAAGTCGGGCATGACTTCCAGCGCCATTTCGTAGGCGAGGTCTTCCGTACCGGCGATGACCTTTTCCATGTCGGAGGTCAGCTTCATCTCGGCGGGCGCGGCCGGACGCACCTTGGCGTCGTCCAGGGCCTTCTGGCTCGAGGTGTTCAGCGCGTCATTGACGATTTCGCCCATCAGGTCGCGGCCGAAGGTCTTCTTGACGTGAGACATCGGGACCTTGCCGGGACGGAAGCCTTTCAGCTTCATCTGCGGCGCGACTTCCTTCAGCTTCGCGTCCAGCTTCTGGTTCAGCTCGGCGACGGGGATGGTCACCGCGATGACGCGGCTGAGACCTTCGTTGGACTTTTCGACAACTTGCATGGCCGGGATTCTGACGCTCTGGGGCGGCACCTTTTGGGCAGGCGCTGCGCTGTGTGGGTAAAACAAAAAGGGCCGCCCCAAATCCGTTTCCGGGGAGGCGGCACCTTTGAAGCCCGCCCTTATGTCTATGACCGTCCGAAAGGTCAACGTGAGACGCGGGGAACGGGACGGTTTCGGGAAGGACGCCGGCGCGCTATCCAGGCAGGATGAGTTCCTCCCCCTCCCCCCTCGGCGTCGCGGTCTTCCCCGTGACCCCCCTGCAGCAGAACTGCACCCTGGTCTGGTGCCGCAAGACGATGAAGGCCGCGATCATCGATCCGGGGGCCTCGGTGGACGGCCTGCTGGGGGCCGTGGCCAGGCAGGGGCTGACGCTCGACGCCATCTGGATCACCCACGGCCACCTCGATCACGCCGGCGGCGCGGCCGAGATGCAGGAGAAGACCGGGCTGGAGATCATCGGCCCGCATCCCGACGACCAGTTCTGGATCGACGGCATTCCAGCCCAGGGCCAGATGTACGGACTTCCGGAGGCGCGCAGCTTCACCCCGACGCGCTGGCTGGGCGACGGCGATGTCCTGACGCTGGGCGAAACCACCTGGGAGGTGTTCCACTGCCCCGGCCACACGCCGGGTCATGTGATCTTCTTCAACCGTGAGGCCCGCTTCGCCCAGGTCGGGGACGTGCTGTTCCAGGGATCGATCGGGCGGACCGACTTCCCGCGCAGTGACCACGCCAGCCTGCTGCACGCCATCACCACCAAGCTGTGGCCGCTGGGCGACGACGTCACCTTTGTGCCCGGCCACGGGCCGACCTCGACCTTCGGGGCCGAGCGGCGCAGCAATCCCTTTGTGTCGGACGCCGCCATGCGCGGCACGCCGATCGCCCGGCCGGCCTCCGGTCCGTCCTGAGACCCGATCACATCCAATCGTGATTGAACGGCGTCGGCCGCCGCCGCGTTCTCCTTCCCAGAAGGAGAACGCCATGACTTTCATCGAGCCCGACAGCCCCGGCGGCGAGCCGGAGATCATGCCGCCCGACACCCCCGGGCCGGATATCGACCCGTCCGACGTCCCCGAGGAAATGCCGCAACAGGACCCCGGCGGCGGCGGCCCCGGCGACGCCCGGCCCTACGGCGGCCAATGACCGTTGCTCGCCCAAACCCTGTGATTCGCTCGCAATTCCGTGACCGCAAATCCGGAACCGGACGGGAGGCGGGGGGTTCATTGGGCAACCTCTACCGTCGCCACGAAAGGATTCCCTGATGGCTCAAGGCCAGCCCACACGAGCATCCGGCGTGTCCAAACGGGGTTTCGCCTCGATGGACCCGGAACGTCAACGCGAGATCGCCCGCAAGGGTGGTGCCAGCGTCCCCAGCGAAAAGCGCAGCTTCTCGCAGGACCGCAGTCTGGCGGCCCAGGCCGGCCGCAAGGGCGGTGAAGCCTCCCACGGTGCCCGCCCGGCCAACAAGCCGCCCGTCGCCGAATAGGCGGCCCGGCCAACCGGAACTGAAAGGCGGTGACCGCTCCGGTCGCCGCCTTTTTTGTTCAGGCCTCCAGCAGGGCCAGGGCCACGGCGGGATCCGGGCTGGTCTCGAAACCGGCGACCGTCCAGCCGGCCGCCCCTGCCAGTTCGCGCACGGACGCCTCGGTGTATTTCCGCGAGCTTTCCGTATGGATGGTCTCTCCCTGCCGGAACGCGAGGCTCCGGCCATCCAGCAGGACGGTCATGTCGCGGGTCGCCTCCAGATGCATCTCCATGCGAGAGGCCCCGGCGTTCCAGAGGGCGCGGTGAGCGAAGGAGTCCACATCGAACCCCGCGCCCAGTTCGCGATTGGCGCGCACGAGCAGATTGCGGTTGAAGGCGGCGGTGACACCGGCGGAGTCGTCGTAGGCCGCAATCAGCGTCTCCGGGGCCTTGGCCAGATCAACCCCGAGGATGAACAGGGCGTCCGGGCCGAGCAGACCGCGGGCGGCTGTCAGGAAGGCGATGGCCTCTTCCCGCTCCAGATTGCCGATGGTCGAGCCCGGGAAGAAGCCGATGCGGCGGCCCTGGCCGATGCCGGCCGGCAGTGCGCCCAGATGCAGGAAGTCGCCGACCAGCGGCGTCACCGTCAGCGCCGGATAGGCCTCGGCGATGCGTCGGGCGGCGGCGTCCAGCGCATCGGCGCTGATGTCGATGGGCACATAGGCACCCAGCCCCTGTGCGGCGTCGAGGACGATCCGCGTCTTCTCGCTGGCCCCCGAGCCGAACTCGACCAGGGCCGCGTCCGGCCCGAACCGCGCGGCCCATTCCGGGGCGACCCGCCGCAACAGGGCCGCCTCCTGCCGCGTCGGATAGTATTCCGGCAGGCGGGTGATGGCCTCGAACAGGTGTGAGCCCTCGGCGTCATAGAACCATTTCGGCGAGGCCACCTTGGGCGAGCGCGACAGTCCCGCGACCAGATCGCGGCGGAAGCGGGCCGTCTCGCCCTGATCCGTCGCGCGGACCAGCGGTGCCGGCGCGGCCTCGGCCAGCCGCAGGCCGGTAAAGGCCCAACGCTGGTGGGGGTAGAAGAAGTTCCGGTAACTGGTCCGCGCATGGCCGACGGGCGTGGCGAAGCTGGAGCCGCGCAGCACCATCTGGTTGGCCATGAATTTTCCGTTGTACTCGGACGCCGTGCCTTCGGTCGGCCGAAAGCCCGGATAGGGCGCATAGGCACTGGCGGTCCATTGCCAGACCTCGCCGAAGGCATTGGAGAAGGCCTCCGGACGGCAGCGCACCGCATGCTCCCATTCCGCCTCGGTCGGCAGCCGCTTGCCGGCCCAGCGCGCATAGGCGTCGGCCTCGTAGAAGCTGAGGTGGCGGACCGGCGCCGCGGGATCGACCGACGCCCGGCCGGTCAGGCCCATGCTCGTCCACTCCTCGCCCTCGCGCCGCCAGTACAGGGGCGCGGCCCAGGCCTCGGCCTGCACCGTCGCCCAGCCGTCAGACAGCCACAGTTCGGGGCGGGAATAGCCGTCGTCATTGATGAAGGCGATCCAGTCGGCGTTGGTCACTAGATCATGGGCCAGCGCATAGGGCTCGAGCCAGACACGGTGCGCCGGCCCTTCATTGTCGAAGGCGAAGCCGGTGCCGTCGTGGCCGATCTCGACCAGTCCTCCGTCGAACCGGGTGGAGCCGCCCCTCGCCGTCTGCGTCGGACGCGCGCGCGGCTCTGTCGGGTAGGCTGCGGGATCCAGCGGCGAGCGCGCCATCAGGTTCAGGATGTCCATCAGGAACAGCTCCTGATGCTGCTGGTCGTGATGCAGGCCGAGGGTGAACAGATACAGGCGGCGCGGATCGGTGGGCCCGCTGCCCAGCCATTGCGCCATCCGGCGGTCGATCTCGCGCCGGTAGGCCAGCACCTCGTCGAGCGAGGGCCGGGTCATCAGGCCGCGCACGGGGCGTTCGACGCGGGGCCCGAGCGCCTCGTAGTAGCTGTTGAACAGGGTCTGGAAGCGCGGATCGACGGGCTGGTAGCCCGGCTCCTCGCCCAGGATCAAGGCCTCGAAGAACCAGCTGGTGTGAGCCAGATGCCATTTGCCGGGGCTGCAGTCAGGCATGGACTGGGCTCCCAGATCCTCTGCGCCCAGTCCCTCGGCCAGCACCGGCATGGCGGCGCGGACGATCCGGAAAGCCATCAGGTCGTCCGCCGTGCGGTCGGCGATGCGAGATGGTGCGTTCATGACAGTCTCTCCGGCCCCGGACCGATCGCCGTCAGACGAGAATGGTCATGCTTTGTTCTATCTAGGTAGGGCATAGCGACTGTTCAATGACGCCGGGCTCAAAGCGTTGCGATGGCCTGCAAAAGTTCGTCCACGGCGTCTGCCTGCGTCGCCCATGAACAGACGAACCGCACCGAGCCGTCGTCGAAGCGATAGCAGGCCCAGCCCGCCGCGTTCAGCCGCTGGTGTGCCTCGGGCGGCATGCGCACGAACACGGCATTGGCCTCGACCGGATGGGCCAGAACGAAGGGCGAGCCGGCGACGATGCCCGCGGCCAGCCGCTGCGCCATCAGATTGGCGTGGGCCGCGCCGGCCTCCCAGTCGCCGCTCTCCAGCAGGCCGAGGATCGGGGCGGCAAGGAAGCGGGTCTTGGAGGCGGTCTGCCCGGCCTGCTTCAACCGGTTGTCGATCCGGCGGGCCAGGGATTTGTCGAACATGACGATGGCCTCGGCGCAGTTGGCCCCGGCCTTGGCGCCACCAAACACCAGCACATCGACGCCCAGCCGCGCGATCTGTTTCAGGTCGAAACCGCCCGCCGCGGCATTGGCCAGCCGCGCGCCGTCCATATGCACGCCATGGCCCTTGAGCTTCACCGGCTCGATCAGGTGGCGCAGTTCCTCTTCGGTATAGACCGTGCCGTATTCGGTGGACTGGGTCAGGCTGAGCGCCGCCGGGGGCTGGCGGTGGCCGACCTCGGGCTCCTCGAGCATGGCCTGCAGCGCGAGCGGCTCGATCTTGCCCGAGAGGCCGGGCAGGCCGATCAGGCCGACGCCGGAGCCGAAGAAGCCGGGCGCGCCCGTCTCGTCGGTGCAGACGTGGGCCGCGTGATGCGCCAGCACCGCCTCGTGCGGCCAGGCCAGCATGGACAGGGCGATGGCGTTGGCTGCCGTCCCGGAGAAGACGAACCGGATCTCGGCGTCGGCGTCGAGACGCGCGCGGATCAGATCGGCGGTGCGGGCGGTAACGTCGTCCGCGCCATAGGCCCGGGCATAGCCCTCATTGGCCGCGATCAGTGCGTCCAGCGCGGCGGGTGCCATGCCGGCGGTGTTGTCGGAGCCGAAATCGTAACGCATGCAATCAGGCTTTCCGGCCCAGCCGACGGCGACGCGGAGCCGGCGCGGGGGTCTGGGGTTCAGGTTCGGGTTTCGGCTTCTCGACCGGATCAGGCCCCGGCGCGGGCGGTTCATAGGCCACGGCGACCTGATGCGGGAAGGGGATTTCCACCCCGGCGGCGTCCAGCGCCTCCTTGCCCGCCTGGAACAGGTCGGCCTTGACCTGCCACCAGTCGTCGACCTCGACCCACGCCTGCAGCGTCACCTCGACGGCGCTGTCGAGCAGGTTCGTCACCCCGGCCCAGGGCGCCGGGTCCGGCAGCACCTTTTCATGCGCCTCCGCGACGCCGGCCAGGACCGCCCTCGCCTGCTTCAGGTTGGCGCTGTAGCCGACGGTGAACAGGATCTCGATGCGCCGCGTCTTCTGGCCGGTCAGATTGACGATGACGTCGCCCAGCACCTTGGAATTGGGCACCACGATCTTGTGATTGTTGGCGTTCGACATCTGGGTCACGAACAGGTCGAGCCGTTGCACCGTCCCTGAAGCACCACCGACCTCGATGACGTCGCCGACCTTGTAGGGACGCAGCACCAGCAACAGGACGCCGGCCGCGACATTCGACAGCGTGCCCTGCAGCGCCAGACCGACCGCCAGGGAAGCGGCTCCCAGCACGGCGATGATCGAGGTGGTCTGGACGCCCAGTCGCTGCAGCACGGCGATGAAGCCGACAATATAGACGACGACCCGCACCACCTGGACGACAAAGCTGACCACCGTCCGGTCGTGGCGGAAGCCCCGGACCCGCGACAGCATCCTTCGCGTGATCCCCGAGACCCATCGGGACACCAGCACGGTGGCGACGAGGATGATCACGGCGATCGACAGGTTGACGGCGAAGTCGCCCACCATGTCGGTCATCTTGCTGATCATGGCCGTGTCGACCGCAGCGGCCTTTTCGCTGGCTGAAATCACCTGGTTCAGTGTGGGAATGCGGGAGACCATGCGGCGGGTCTAACGCCTCCGCCCGGATTTGGAACCCCGGCGCACCGCAAACGCTGCTCGACGGCGGCGGCGCGACCGCGCAGGATTAGCCGCAGGAGCCCCCATGAAGCCATCGTCCCTGAAGGTCGGCATCGACGTGCCCTGGGTCACCAGCTGGACGGGAGAGCCGTCGCTGGGTGCCGGCCCCTGCCCGTCCGTGGGCGGGGCCCTGGCCATCCTTCAGGCTGACCGGCCCGGGCAGGGCAAGCCCCTGTATTCGCAGAACCACGCGGTGCGCCAACGGCTGTCGGTCCGCGACATGCGCTGTCCGATGTGTGGCGAGCCCACGGCCGCGGACGACCGCTGGACACAGGTCGCGCACCCCGTCACCGCCGGCCGCCTGAGGGTGAGCGGCCGGGGGGATCGGCTGCCGGCGGACCTGACCGATGACAGCGTCCTGATCGACGCCGGAGCCATCGCGCCGCTGCACAAGGCCTGCGTCGACCGTTCATTGCGCTACTGCCCGCACCTGAAGGCCGATCCCGACATCGATGTGCGGCGCTTCCCCGATCGGTGGGTCGTCCTGCCCCTGACAGCCCGCGCCGAGGCCGCGCCGCAGCTGTTCCTCGCCCGGCCTGCGCCTGCACGGACGGCGACCGTCATCGGCTTTCTGCAGCTGTGCGGACTGACCGGCGACCGCGACCCCGCCTGGCGGGACGCGCGCCGCTGACATGAAAACGCCCCGCAGGTTTCCCTGCGGGGCGCACTTCAGGCTGTCGGCGTGTCCTAGTTGAACAGGCCGGCGATCACGGCGGTGATCAGACCGCCGGCGATGGCGGCGAGAACCACGTCATTGCCGCTGCGGACATAGTGGTATCCGCGGGGCGGGGCACGCAGGCCGTAACGGCTGTAGTCGTTCACGACATACTGGTTCGAGCGGTAGTAGGACGGCATCCGCTGGCCGTACGACCAGTCACGCTGCTGGTAGCCACGCGGGGCGTAGTAGCGGCCCGCGTTGTAGCGGCGCTGCGACTGCTGCCAGCGACCGTAGGCGCGTTGGTCCTGACGGAACTCACGACGGTCGTCGCGGCTGTCCTGACGCCACTCACGGCGGTCGTTGCGGTCGTCGCGGCGATCATCGCGACGCTCTTCGCGGCGATCACCCCGGTCGTCACGACGGTCATCGCGGCGATCCTGGCGTTGTTCGTAGTTGCCGCGCGTTTGAGCTTCAGCGGCGGAGGCCACGCCCAGCGAGCTCATGGCGAGCGTCGCGGCGATGGCAGCGGTGAGAATCTTCTTCATGAGACGTCTCCAGGTGCGGCCGAAGGATTTCGACTTGGCTGCACTCTGGTCCCGGGCGATTGAGCCGGGTCTGAACGATGCGGGTCACCCGGGGTTCAGAAGACGGTCGCCTTTTGAACGCGATTGCCGCCGGCTCAGGCCGCGGCGGCCGTCTCGCCGGTGTCGACCAGGGCCCGGATGGCCGAACGCCCGCCGCCGACGCGGTTCATGACCTTGGCCAGGGCGGCGAAATCGATCGGCTTGTTCAGATAGGCGTCAGCGCCGGCGTCCAGTCCCGCGGCGTGATCCTCGCTGCGGGCCGAGGCCGACAGGACGACGATGGGGGTGTCATGGTTGGGGCCCTCACCCGCGCGGATCGCCCGCGTCGCGGTCAGGCCGTCCATCACCGGCATGTTCACGTCCATCATGATCAGGTCGAAGCGTTGCTCGCCGGCGGCCTCGACGGCGATCTGACCATTTTCAGCCGTGGCGCAACCGTGGCCGGCGGAGCCCATCCAGGCCTCGAGGATCATGCGGTTGACCGGGTGGTCCTCGACGACCAGGACGCTCAGCGCCTTCCCGTCCTTGATTTCGGCATGGATCGGCTCGGCGGCGGCCTGGCGGACCCATTCGACGACGTCGGCCTCGACCGTGAAGGTGAAGGTCGAACCCTCACCCAGGGTCGACACCACGCTGATGTCGCCGTCCATGATATTGGCCATGCGCCGCGAAATCGTCAGGCCCAGCCCCGTGCCGCCGAAACGGCGCGTCGAGGAGGCGTCGACCTGGGTAAAGGGCTGGAACAGCCGCGCCAGATCGTCCGGGGCAATGCCGGCGCCGGAATCGGTGACGGCGAAGTCGAAGCGCACACGGCCGTTTTCCAGCCGCTCGCCGCGTACGGTGTAGGAGACATCGCCCTTGTCGGTGAATTTCACCGCATTGGAGAGCAGGTTGTGAATGACCTGGCAGACGCGCAGCGGATCGCCGCGCACGACCGCCGGAATATCGCCCTCGAACCGGGCGTTGAAGTTCAGGCCCTTGGCCTCGGCCTGGGCCTGGAAGGGACCGGTCACCCGCTTGTGCAGATCCTCGATCGACACATCGACGATTTCGAAGGTCATCTTGCCGGCCTCGATCTTGGTCATGTCGAGGATGTCGTTCAGCAGGCTCAGCAGATTGTCGCCGGAGTTACGGATGATCGACAGATAGTCCCGCTGCGTCGGCTCCAGCCGCGTGGCGGCCAGCAGCTGGGCGGCACCGAGCACGCCGTTCATCGGGGTGCGCAGTTCGTGTGAAATGACGCCGAGGAAGTTGGACTTGGCGTCGCTGGCGGCGTTGGCCCTGTCGCGCGCGGCCTCCAGTTCCTCGATCAGATGGGACTGGTGCTCCTGGAAGGCGCGGATGCGCTCTTCCCGCAACATGGTCATCATGACCAGGACCACGAGACCCGACCCCGCCAGCGGCAGGATCGACAGGAAGGGCCAGAACAGCGGGCCGCCCCACATGCTGACCAGGATGACCGTCGCGGTCACGCCATAGGGCGAGGAGATGACCAGTGCCTGGCGCGGCGAGGCGCGCAGCTGCGAGAACACCAGCACATAGCCGCAGACCAGCAGGGTCGCGGCGAGGGCGGGGCCGAAGGGATGGCCGGAATACCAGGCGATCAGGGGGGCGGTGGCCCAGGCGGCGGTGGTCGCGGTCGCGACGGCCGGGAAAACCAGACCCCAGCCCGCACCGACCCGGTCGCTGATGCGCTTCTCGACCGCGCCGCGGATGGCACCGGCGGCGATCGTGCCGACGAACCACAGGGCCGCGCTGGTGAAGCCCACCGTCGCCAGCAGGCCGAGCGCCCAGGTGCCGATGATCATATAGCGAAGATATTGGGTCTGGAGAATCGCGCGCAGGGCCTGCGCGGCCTCGCCGGCTCCGGGCTCGCCGCTGGTCGACTTGCCGATGCCGTCGGATTCAACCATTGCGTCCAGACCCTCGTTAACCCCACCGGGACGCTAGGGCGAACCTTCTAAGACGAGGTGAACGTGACGCTTCTGTCACGAACGGCGTTCGCCGAACCTCAGCCGGCCGGGGTTCCGGCCTCGGCCGGAGTCAGGGCCCGGATCGACAGGGCATGGACCGGACCGGCCAGCTCGTCCCGCAGCAGCGCATTGATCGCCCTCTGGCGCTGCACCCGCCCCTGCCCCTCAAAGGCCGCCGAAACGATGGTGAGGTTGAAGTGACTCTCGCCGCCGGGCTTCGCGTCCATGCCGCCCTCGTGGTGATGGCCGGCGTGCCGCGCGCTGTCGTCCTCGATCTCCAGCCGGTCCGGGGACAGGCCCGCCACCAGTTTTTCCCGGATAATCGTCGCAATCGGGCCTTCCGGCATGTGTGTGTCCTTGTTGGTGACCAATTCGACCTTACACTGGCGTTGATGTCATCCGAGTTTGAATACAAGCCCCGCTTCAAGGACATGCGGATCAAGCCGCCGCGCCCCGAGGAGGCGGCGGCGGAGGCCGACGTCCTGCATCTGAAGCCCGGCGAGGTCCGCTGCCAGTGGCCCGACTGCAGCAAGCCGGCGACGGCGCGCGCGCCCAAGTCGCGCGAGCGGCTGAACGACTTCTATGATTTCTGCCAGGGCCATGCGGGCGAGTACAACAAGGGCTGGAATTTCTACGCCGGCATGAGCGACGGCGAGGTCCGCGCGGCCAAGGAAAACGAGGCCATGACCGGCGGCCGCCCGACCTGGGAGATGAAGGCCGGCAAGTTCAGCCGCGAGGCCGCGGCCTTCGCCTCCAAGATGGGCACGGCCAACACCAAGGGTGCCGGCAGCTGGCAGGACAGCTTCGGCCTGTTCGGCCGGCGCACCAAGGAACAGGCCGGCCCCGCGGGCGAGGACACGCTGCGCCTCGGCAAGCTGGAGCGCGCGGCGCTTTCGGTGCTCGATCTGGACGCCCGCACCAACAAGGCCGGGGTCAAGGCGCGCTATCATGAGATGCTGAAGCGCTTCCACCCGGACCTGAACCAGGGCGACCGCGGCGCCGAGGCCAAGCTGCAGAGCGTGATCAAGGCCTACAAGACGCTGAAGAAGGCGGGTCTGGCCTAGCGCCGCGACACCGTCGGCGCACCGGACCGGTCGGGCGGGGTTTAAGTGTGCGCGGGCCTGCGCTAATCGCACAGCATGACCTCCCCCCTCGACTCGACGCCCGATCCCCTGCTGACCCTGGAACCGCACCGCAAGGCGACCGTGCGCGAGATCTTCGGCGTCGACTCGGACATGACCGTGCCGGTCTTCACCGAGCGCGACAGCCATGTGCCCGAGATCGACGAGGCCTATCGCTTCGATCCGCAGACGACCCTGGCCATCTGCGCCGGCTTCAGCTTCGACCGCCGCGTCATGGTCCAGGGCTATCACGGCACCGGCAAGTCGACCCATATCGAACAGGTCGCCGCCCGCCTGAACTGGCCGACCGTGCGCGTGAACCTCGACAGCCACGTCAGCAGGATCGACCTCGTCGGCAAGGACGCCATCGTCCTCAAGGACGGGAAACAGATCACCGAGTTCCGCGAGGGCATGCTGCCCTGGGCCATCCAGCGCCCGATCGCCCTGGTGTTCGACGAATATGACGCCGGCCGCCCCGATGTGATGTTCGTCATCCAGCGCGTGCTGGAGGCCCAGGGTCGCCTGACCCTGCTGGACCAGAACCGCGTCATCCGGCCGAACAAATTCTTCCGCCTGTTCGCCACCACCAACACCATCGGCCTGGGCGACACCTCGGGCCTGTACCACGGCACCCAGCAGATCAATCAGGGTCAGATGGACCGCTGGAACATCGTCACCACGCTCAACTACCTTGAGCACGACGTGGAGGCCGACATCGTCGCCGCCAAGGTTCCCGAGTGGCAGGACGCCGACGGCCGCCGCCGCATCGCCGCCATGGTCCGCGTCGCCGACATGACCCGCAACGCCTTCATGAACGGCGACATCTCGACGGTGATGAGCCCGCGCACGGTGATCACCTGGGCCCAGAACGCGATCATCTTCTCCGGTGACGTGGGCCTGGCGTTCCGGCTGACCTTCCTGAACAAATGCGACGAGCTGGAGCGGCCAACGATCGCGGAATTCTACCAGCGCGCGTTCGGCGAGGACCTGCCGGAGGCGGCGACGCGGGTGAAGGTGGGTTAGGCAAGGTCCCTTCTCCCCCAAGGGAGAGGGGCACGCTCACCCCTTCCCGTTCCGCCACGCCCCCGCCGCCATCCCGCGTGCCGTCTCCCGCACGCCTTCCGGCCAGCCTGCCACCGCCGCGTCGAACGCCGTCCAGTCGCCCGCGAACAGCATCCGCGTCGCCTCCTCATAGCCGGGAAGGTCGCCCGCGATCGCGGTCATGAAGCGGTAGGCCGCCTCCTTCGCCCGGCGCGCCTGGTCCGGTCCTTCGGCCTCTTTCAGCGCGCCCTCGACCAGTTTGCGCAACGCCACCGACGCCCCGCCGGGCTGGCCGGACAGCCAGTCCCAGTGGCGCGGCAGAAGGGTCACCTCGCGTGCCGTGACACCCAGTTTCGGGCGGCCGGGGCCGCGCTTCTCCGGCTCGGACGCCGGGGTCAGGCGGGCCAGGGCGGCGGCCATGTCGCCGCGCAGGTCGAGATCGACGACCCGGCCCGAGGCGGCCTCAAAGGTCAGGACGGTCTCGCCCGCATCCGTGGCCGCCTTCACCGCCGCCACGACCTCGGCGGCCGAACCGCGGGCCAGCAGGCGATGTCCGGCGAAGGCGAACAGGGGTTGGTCGGCGGGCACGGTCATGGGGCAGGTCCTCGGTTGAGGTCGCAGGATTTACCCGGGCATAATCAGCCCGTCAATATGATCCGGGTAATATCTGGGCGTATCGCGTTGCGACACGGCGCCCCCGGGGCCCTTTTCGCGGGAACCGGCCGCCCCCACATGCGCTCCATCGGCAGTCTCCCCCTCCCCGATCAAAGGACCTCCCCATGACCGACCAACGCATCGAAGGCGCCGCCACCGAACTCGAAGGCAAGGCCCAGAACGGCCTCGGCCGCCTGACCGGCGACACGAAGCTGCAGCTCGACGGCAAGATCAATGAAGTGAAGGGCAAGGCGCTGGACGCCTATGGCCGCGTCATCGACGGGCTGGACGGCCTGGTCGCCAAGGCACCGGTCGAATACCAGGACCGCGCGCGTCAGGGCCTCGACTTCGCCCGCCGCAAGCCCCTGCTGACCACCGGCATCGTCGCCGGTCTGGCCGTCCTGCTGAGCAGCCTCGGCCGCCGCCGCTAGCCGTTCTGCGCCGCGGCCGCGAACAGGCGGGCGATCTCGTCGTTCACCGCGCCGGGTCCATCCAGTTCGATCACGGCGGTCAGCCGTTCGGACCAGCTCTCACGGCGCACCGCTTCCGAAAGACGCGGTGAAACCGACGGGTCCAGCTTCAGCCCCAGCAGCGCCCGGCCGCCCCTCAGCGGTCGGGTCGCGGCGAACTGAACGACGCGGCTGAACGCGGTGTAGCCCTTGCGCTGCCCCGGGATGACGCCGTCGACGCCGGTGGCCGCGCGCTCGAGCGCTTCGAGAATGGCCAGCGACCGCGGCTCGGCCCACAGGGCGGCGCGCAAGGCCTCGGCATCGTCCCAGGCCATGGCCTCGTCCGGCCGCGCGGCGCTGAGGATGAAGGCTGCATGGTTGGAGCCTATGCCGTGGGTCGCCTTCAGCCAGGCGGCCTGGGCCTTTGGCCGGGTCTCGGGACAGCCCTTGAGGATGTCGACCCAGACCGCGACCGGCCGACCGGTGGCCTTTTCGAAATTGGCCTCGACCGTGGCGAACCATTTCTGCTGCCGTTCGGTCAGCACCGCGCCGTTCTTCATGGTCCGTTCCTCCGCCTCTGCGCGACCTTGCGCGCCCCCGCCGTCAGGAAAAAGGCCCCGGTGTCACCACCGGGGCCTGCTTCGTTGGTGCGACGGGGACCGTCAGTCCGCCGCCTGGGCCTCGACTGCCCGGGTCTGGGCGGCGTTGGGGCCCTCGACGTCGAAGGCGATCTTGCCGTCCTTCAGCGTCACCTTCACATGGCCGCCGCGGGTCAGGCGTCCAAACAGGATATCGTCGGCCAGCGGCTTCTTGATGTGTTCCTGAATGGTCCGGGCCAGGGGCCGCGCGCCATACAGTTCGTCGAAGCCGTTCTTGGCCAGCCAGTCGGCGGCCTCGTCGGTCAGTTCGATGGTGATGTTGCGGTCCGCCAGCTGGGCTTCCAACTGGATGATGAATTTGCTCACCACCGACTTGATGGTCTCGGAGTCCAGCGCCTTGAAGGCGACGATGGCGTCGAGACGGTTGCGGAACTCCGGCGCGAACAGCCGCTGGATGGCCTTGTCGTCCTCGCCCTCGACCTTGCCCCGGCCGAAGCCGATTGAGGCGCGGGCGTTGTCGGCGGCCCCGGCATTGGTGGTCATGATCAGGATGGTGTTCCTGAAATCGACCTTCTTGCCGACCGCATCGGTCAGCATGCCGTTGTCCATCACCTGCAGCAGGATGTTGTAGACGTCGGGGTGGGCCTTCTCGATCTCGTCCAGCAGGACCACGGCATGCGGATGCTGGTCGACGGCGTCGGTCAGCAGCCCGCCCTGGTCATGGCCGACATAGCCCGGAGGCGCGCCGATCAACCGGCTGACGGTGTGCCGCTCCATGTATTCCGACATGTCGAAGCGCAGCATCTCGATGCCGAGGGTCGAGGCCAGCTGTTTGGCGACCTCGGTCTTGCCCACGCCCGTCGGGCCGCTGAACAGGAAGGCACCGATCGGCTTGGACGGATCGCGCAGGCCGGCGCGGGCCAGTTTCATGGCCGCGGAGACCTGTTCGATGGCGGACGACTGGCCGAAGACGACACGGTTCAGGTCGGTCTCGAGCTGGCGCAGGCCCTCGGTGTCGGACTTGGACACCGACTTGGCCGGGATGCGGGCCATACGGGCGATGACGACCTCGACCTCCTTCTGGCCGATCACCTTCTTCCGCTTGGCCTCGGACAGCAGCATCTGGCTGGCGCCCGCCTCATCGATGACGTCGATCGCCTTGTCCGGCAATTTACGGTCGGTCATGTAGCGGGCCGACAGTTCGACCGCCGTGCGCAGGGCGGCATCGGTGTAGCGGACCTTGTGGTGGCCTTCGTAGGAGGTCTTGAGCCCCTTCAGGATCTTGATCGTGTCCTCGATCGTCGGCTCGTTGACGTCGATCTTCTGGAAGCGGCGGGCCAGGGCCCGGTCCTTCTCGAAATGCTGGCGGTATTCCTTGTAGGTGGTCGAGCCCATGCAGCGCAGGGAGCCCGAGGCCAGGGCCGGCTTGAGCAGGTTGGAGGCGTCCATGGCCCCGCCCGAGGTCGCGCCGGCGCCGATCACCGTATGGATCTCGTCGATGAACAGGATGGCGTTGTCGTGCGTCTCCAGCTCCTTGACGACCTGTTTCAGCCGCTCCTCGAAGTCGCCGCGATAGCGGGTGCCGGCCAGCAGCGCGCCCATGTCGAGGCTGTAGATGGTGGCGCCTTCCAGCACCTCCGGGACCTCGTGATTGACGATCTTGCGGGCCAGGCCTTCGGCGATGGCGGTCTTGCCGACGCCGGGATCGCCGACCAGCAGGGGGTTGTTCTTGGTCCGGCGGCACAGGATCTGGATCGCCCGCTCGACCTCGCCGAGGCGGCCGATCAGGGGGTCGATCTTGCCGTTGCGCGACTTCTCATTGAGGTCGACGCAATAGGCCTCCAGCGCCTCTCCGCCGGTCTTGGCGGCGGCGGCGTCCTCGGCGTCCTCCGGCGAACCGCCGGTCTTGGCCGGACGGGTCTCGCCCGTACCGCCCGCCTTCTTGGCGATGCCGTGGGCGATGTAGTTGACCGCGTCGTAGCGGGTCATGTCCTGCTCCTGCAGGAAATAGGCGGCGTGGCTCTCGCGCTCGCTGAAGATGGCGACGAGCACATTCGCGCCCGAGACCTCCTCGCGGCCCGAGCTCTGGACGTGGATCACGGCGCGCTGGATCACGCGCTGGAAGCCGGCCGTGGGCTTGGCGTCCTCGCCGTCGCTGGTGGCCAGCGCCGCCAGGTCGGTGTCGACATACAGGGTCAGCGCCGTCTTCAGCGCGACCAGATCGACATTGCAGGCCGTCATCACATTGCCGGCGTCCGGGTCGTCGACCAGGGCGAGCAACAGGTGTTCAAGCGTGGCGTACTCGTGCCGACGCTCATTGGCGTAGTGCACCGCGCGGTGCAGGGTCTCTTCGAGAGGACGCGAAAATGAGGGCATGGGGAGGTTCCTCTCAGTCCTTTTCCATCGTGCATTGCAGAGGGTGCTGGTGGCGTCGCGCCGTCTCGATCACCTGGGCGACCTTGGTTTCGGCCACTTCGTAGGTGAAGACGCCGCACACTCCGACGCCATGCTGGTGCACATGCAGCATGATGCGGGTGGCCGCCTCGCGGTCCTTCTGGAAGAACCGCTCCAGCACATAGATGACGAACTCCATCGGCGTGTAGTCGTCGTTCAGGATCAGCACCCGATAGAGCGAGGGCTTCTGAAGTTTAGGCTTGGTCTCGGTGACCGTGGCGGCCCCGAGGCCTCCACCCTGTTGTTCACCTGGCCTGCGGGACGGCGGCATTCGTAATCCGTATGGGGAGAGTCGATGGCTCAGATAGGGAATGATGGCCTGAATTGAAGGCGCGTCCAGTCACAGCTTGCGTGACAGATGCGCCATGACCAAAGATTCACGGGACATGGGTCTTTCATGCCCGCAGGTTCGGCCTCGCCGTCAGCCTCGACGGCGGAGGGCACCCCATGTTCACCCCTGCCATTCTGGCCGTCCTGGCGCTTGTTCAGACCGGCCCGGTCACGCTTCCCGATGGCCCGGCCCTGACGGCGGCCATTGCCGAACGGGACGCCGAACTGTTCTCGGTCATGTTTGACCGCTGCGAGCCCGGGGCCCTGTCGGACATCATCACCGCCGACTTCGAATTCTATCACGACAAGGCCGGACGAATGGCCGGGCGCGAGGCGTTCGTCGGCGACTATGCGGCCAGCTGCGAGGCCAGGAAGGCCCCCGATGCCTGGCGGTCCCGCCGCGCGCTCGTGGCCGACAGTCTGAAGGTCTATCCGATCCCGGGCTATGGTGCGGTCGAGGAAGGGACGCACCTGTTCTACGAACGCCAGGGCGACGGGCCGGAGAGGCTTGTCGGCCGTGCCCGCTTCTCGATCGTCTGGACGCTGGAGGATGGCCGCTGGCGCGCCGGGCGGGCGCTCAGCATCGATCACGCGCCGGCGTCGGAATAGACGCCGGACAGCGAAAAGGCCCCGGCGCTTCCGCCGGGGCCCCTCATAGACTTACAGACTACGCTTGCTGAAGCGTGGGTCGCCTTAGCGGGCGGCCTGGAACTTTTCGACCGAGGCGGTGACGCGCTCGTTGATCGGCTGGAAGGTGTTCTTGACCGAGGCGGTCACGACGTCCGTCGCGCGGGTGACTTCAGCCAGATAGGCTTCGGTCGCCGACTTCGCCCAGGTCGTCTGCAGCTCGATGAGCTCCTGGATCGAACGGGCCTGCGACATGGACTTGGCGGCGGCGACGCTGTCTTCCCACGACTTCTTGGTGAAGGCGACCGACTGGGCCGACAGGGCCTCGGCGCCCTTCTGGGCGGCGGCGGCCGAGGCGACGATGGCTTCCAGGTTCTGCTTGCCCTGGACGTTCAGCTCGGTCAGGCCGGCGGCCGACTTGTCGGCCACTTCGCGCAGCGCCTTGGCACCGGCGGCCTGGGCCTGCTCGGCATTGGCCTGGAACGTGGCCTGGGCCTTCTCGGCCGAAGCCTTAACGGTCGCCGTGGCGGTTTCAACGGTCTTCTTGACAGTGTCCGTGGCGGTTTCGACGGTCTTCTTGACGGTGTCGGCGGTGGTGTCAGCCATGATGATCTCCAGTCTCGTCAGGGAGCGGGGGCGCTGCCCGTGAATGTTTTCCGCGAGGAGCCAGTCCATCGCGACAGACGGTCATATGGTGCAGGTGCGAAGACGCGTCAAGAGGAAATGGTGCGGTGCACAAAAGTTCACAAAATCGTTGACGGGTTGTTTACCCTCACGAAACCGGAATGACGCATGTTAGCCTTTCGTCAGCGTCGCGTGGTGGGGCCGCCGTCGCGCTAATGTCTTGTGAGGCCTGATCTTTGCCGCTTTCCGCCCTGATCCGTCGCGGACTCCTGTCGCTGCTGCTGGCCGTCGCGGTCACGCTGACGCCGACACGCGCGCCGCAAGCACAGTCAGCGGACAATGCACGCTACGCCGCCATCGTGGTGGACGCCGAGTCGGGCGAGGTCCTGTTCGCCCGCCACGCCGACAGCCGCCGTTATCCCGCCTCCATCACCAAGGTCATGACCCTCTACCTCGCCTTCGAGGCGCTGGCCGAGGGCAAGATCAAGCTGGACGACGTCATCACCGTCTCCCCCCGCGCCGCCAGCCAGCCGCCGTCCAAACTGGGGCTCGCCGCCGGCCAGACCATCACCGTCGACGACGCCATGCGCGCCACCGCGGTGCGCAGCGCCAATGACATGGCCATGGCCCTGGCCGAACATATCGGCGGCTCCCAGGACCGTTTCGCCGCACAGATGACCCTCAAGGCGCGCGAGCTGGGCATGACCCAGACCCGCTACGTCAATCCGAACGGCCTGCCCGACGCCCGTCAGCTGACTTCGGCGCGGGATCTGGCGATCCTGGCCCGCGCGGTCATGCGCGACTACCCGCAATACTACCGGTATTTCGGCCTGCACGACTGGGCCTACAACGGCCGCGACTATCGCAACACCAACGGCCTGCTGCGTGGCGGCAACGGCTACGACGGCATGAAGACCGGCTACACCAACGCCTCGGGCTACAATCTGGCGGCCTCGGCGGTGCGCGACGGCCGGCGCATCATCACCATCGTCCTCGGCGGGCGTTCGACGGCCAGCCGTAACGCCCACGTCGCCGCCCTGATGGACACCGGCTTCGAGGTCGAGCGCGCCCGCGCCCGCGGCGAGACGATCCAGGTCGCCCAGGCCTTCTTCGAGGCGCGCGGTTTCGGCATCGGCGCTGAAAACAACGGTCCGATCGAATACGCCGCCGTCGCGGATGACGAGGATGGAGAGACCGGCGCGGGGTCCAGCGCTCCGCCGGCCGGATCTGTCGCCTACGCGGCCCTGCCCGCGGCTCCGGCCCAGCCGGCCCGCGTCACCCCGCCCCCCGCCGACCGCGCTGCAGAGCGCCCGGCCGATGTGACCGCGATCCTCAACGGCGGCTCCTCCGTGGCGACGCCGCCCCGTCCCCGCCCGCCCGCCCGACCTCCGGCCCGGCCGCCGGCGCGGGAGCCCGCGCGCGAGCCGGCAGGGCGCTGGTCGGTCCAGGTCGGTGCCTTCCGCGACGAGACCATCGCCCGGGACTGGCTGACCGAGGTCAACCGACGCTTCCGCAGCCAGTTCGCCTCGGCCGAGCGGACCGTGCAGAACGCCAGCGGCTGGTATCGCTCGCGCTTCACCGGCATGACCGAACAGGGTGCCCAGGCCGCCTGCGCGGCGCTTTCCGAGCGACGGGTCACCTGTATGGTGGTGCGGCCCGAGTAGCGCGGACCGCCGCGCGATCGACGATATTTTCGACAGGTTAAGGTCGCGTATCCGACATATTTCGCGTCAAGGTTCAGCGCCGACACGGGTGGGGAATCGACACATATGGCCGGAACACACGGACGCTGGCGATTGCTCGGCGCGGCTATTCTCGCACTCTCGACGACCGTTGCCGGTGTGGCGTCAGCCCAGACTCCGACACCGGCCGATCCCAACATCACCCCCTATGCGCCGTCGTATTTCACCGAATACCGCCCGGTCACGGCGCTGGACATGATCGGCCGGATCCCGGGCTTCCAGTTCGACGGCGGGAGCTCGGCACGCGGCTTCGCCGGTACGGCCGGCAACGTCCTGATCGACGGCGAGCGGCCACCGACCCGCAGCGATGCCCTGTCCACCGTCCTGTCGCGCATCCCCGCCTCCCAGGTGCTGAGGATCGACATCGTCCGCGCCGGGGCCGGCGGCGTCGACATGCAGGGCAAGGCCGTGGTCGCCAATGTCATCCGCAGACCCGATGCAGGCGTGACAGGGGCCATGAGCAGCAGCCTGACCCTGACCGACCAGGGCCTGTTCCAGCCCAACCTGAGCATTCAGGGGCAACGCCAACGCGACGGCCGCTCCCTCGACGGATCGTTTCGCTTCAACGCCGGCAGTCAGGAGAGCGACAACGTCCGTGAACGCCGCAACCCCGCCGGCGACGTGACCCTGATCGGTCTCGATGACGGCGCGTTCGACTATTCCACCGCCGAGGCGACCGGCGTTTATGAGGGCCCGCTCGCCGGCGGGCGGATCCGGGCCAACGCCCTGATCAACTACAACGGCAGCACCTACGAGGGCACGGAAACCCTCGTCCGGCCCGGCGGTCAGGAAAGCAGCCTGTCCGAGGCCACGCGCTGGCGGGGCGAGGCCGGGCTGCGCTGGACCCGCAGCCTCCCGCGCGGGATGAACCTTGAGCTGGTCGGCTTCCAGTCCATCACCGACAACGACAATGTCAGCGGCTACGACACCCCGTCCTTCACTTCGGAGGTCCTGAGCGATCAGCTCTCCGGCGAGAGCATTCTCAGTGCGACCCTGAAATTCGCCGACCTGGCGACCGGTCTTGGCGACATAGGCATCGAAGCAGGCACGGAGGCGGCGCTGAACTGGGTCGACTCCACCAGCGCCTATACCTTCGACGACAGTCCGCTGTTGCTGCCGGGAGATGACACCCGGGTCGAGGAGCTGCGCAGCGAGAGTTTCATCACCGCCCGCTGGACCCCGGGGACCGATGTGAGCGTCGAGGCCAACCTGCGTTACGAAACGTCGCGCATCACCGCGACGGGCACCGCCGGCGCGGGCGAGACGACGCTGGGGTATCTGAAGCCGCGGCTGAACCTCACCTGGACGCCCGCGCCCCGGAACACCGTGACCTTCAAGCTGGAGAAAAACGTCGACCAGCTGTCGTTCGGGGCGTTCACAGCCTCGGCCGCTTTTTCGACCGGCATCTTCGGCCGCGGCAATCCGGATATCCGGCCCGCGCAGGTCTGGCTGGCCAACGCCCGCTACGAGCGTCTGTTCGACCGGCAGGGCTCGTTCGTCGCCGAGTTCACCCACGAGGATTTCTCCGACGTCCTGGGGGTCGTGGTGATCGAGGAAATTCCGCCGGGCGGGACGACGCCCCGCACCTTCAACATCACCCGCAATGTCGGGACCGCGCGGCGTGACAAGCTGACCCTGTCCGGCCGCCTGCCGCTGGACGGCTTCGGCCTGGAGGGGGGCATACTGTCGAGCCAGGTCTTCTATCGCTGGTCGAACACCCGGGACCCGGTCACCCTTGAGGACCGCCGCCTGTCCGGCGAGCAGGTCGCGGGCTGGTCCGTGGCCCTCAGCCAGAACCTCGTCGCCGAGCGCATCAGCTGGAGCATCAGTGCCAACAGCGGTTCGGAGGGGCGCAGCTACTCGCCGAGCACCCTGTCGAACTTCCGCTCCGACCCGACCTACAACCTGGGCCTGACCTACCGTCCCGACGCGCAATGGAGCGTCTCGGGCGGCCTCTACATCGGCTCGGACAGTGAGAGCGACTTCACCCTGTTCGACGCGTCGCGCAACGTCGGTAGCCCCGTCTACACCGAGAACAGCCGCAGTCCCGGCAGCAGCCAGGCCTATGTCTCGGTCAGGCGTTCCTTCTAGACGTCACGCGCCTTGCTCCCTGGGCCCTTTTCCCCTATACGCGCCGCCTTTCCAGGACTTCGGTCCCGGTCGCGGAACTCCAAAGGGTTCGGGAAGTCATCCCGGCCGCCGCATCGGGATCCATCGTGGGAGAGGACTTACCCGGTCCCCTCGCGCCGACGTCCTACAAGGGAGAATACCGCATGGCTCTTTACGAGCACACGGTCATGTCGCGCCAGGATATCAGCGCGCAACAGGCCGAAGCGCTGAACGACACCATTAAGGGTTTGATCGAAGCCGGCGGCGGCACCGTCGCCAAGATCGAATACTGGGGTCTGCGCAACCTGACCTATCGGGTCAAAAAGAACCGCAAGGCGCACTATTCGCTGCTCGCCGTCGATTGCCCGCCCGCCGCCATGGCCGAGGTCGAGCGTCAACTGTCGATCAACGAAGACGTCCTTCGCTGGCTGACCGTCCGCGTCGAGGAACTCGACCTCGAACTGTCGCCCCTGCTGGCCCGCCGCGAGCGCGAGCGTGAACGTGAGCGTGAACGCACGCCGCGTGACGACGCCGCCGCCGAAGCCACCTTTTAAGGAACCCGGAACATGACCGACACCACCGCTCCGTCGCCGGGCGCGCCGGCCGGCTCCGGCGCCGCCGGACGCCGTCCCTTCTATCGTCGCCGCAAGGTTTGCCCGTTCACGGGTGAAGGCGCGCCGAAGATCGACTACAAGGACGTCAAACTGCTGCAACGCTACATCAGCGAGCGCGGCAAGATCGTCCCGTCGCGCATCACCGCTGTTTCCCAGATCAAGCAACGCGAACTGGCCAAGGCCATCAAGCGCGCCCGTTATCTGGCCCTCCTGCCTTACGTGGTGAAATAAGATGAAGGTCGTTCTGCTTGAGCGCGTCGATAATCTCGGCGCCATCGGCGACGTCGTGTCCGTCAAGGACGGCTTCGCCCGTAACTTCCTTCTGCCGCGCGACAAGGCCCGTCGGGCAACGTCCGCGAACCTGAAGGCGTTCGAACTCGACCGCGCCGCCATCGAGGCCCGCAACGAGAAGAACAAGGCCGACGCCGGCACGATCGGCTCCAAGATCGACGGCCAGACCTATGTCATGATCCGGCAAGCCGGTGAGACGGGTCAGCTGTACGGTTCGGTTGCCGCGCGCGACATCGTCGAGGCCGTCACGGCCGAAGGCGGCAAGGTCGAGCGCAGCCAGATCGTGCTCAACACCCCGATCAAGACCCTGGGCGTCCACGAAGTGCTGGTTCGCCTGCACGCCGAGGTCTCGGCCACCGTCAAGATCAACATCGCCCGTTCGGCCGACGAAGCCGAGCGTCAGGCGAAGGGTGAGGACGTGATCAAGGCCGCCTACGACGAGGACCGCGAACTGGCCCTCGAACAGGCCAAGGACATGGTCGCCGGCGGTGCCGGCCAGCAGGACGGCCTCGGCTCGGAAGCCTGAACCGACGCCTTCTGATAACAAGTCAGTGATCGGGCGCGTCCAGTCGGGCGCGCCCTTTCTCTTGGCCGCTATACCGCCGCAAATTCACGGCCAAGCTGGGCTGTCCGGGGAGATTGACCATGAAGAAGATTGCGCTCGTCGTCGGCCTCGCCGCGACCCTGTTCGCCACCGCCGCCGAAGCCATGACGGTGCAGGAGTTCCTGACCGCCGCCGCCCGCATCCCGCGCAATCCCACGGCCCTGTTGCGCGCCGACGCACGGCGGCTGATCGCCGAGGTGCGCACCGCCAGCGAGACCATCGGCAATGAACGGGAGGCGGCCATTGCCGCAGGCCGCCGGCCCGCCTTCTGCCTCGCGGGGGGACGGGCCTCGATCTCCGCCGACGCCCTGTTGGCGCGGTTCAACGCCATCCCTCCGGCGCGGCGCAATATCAGCGTCACCCAGGCGATGCGCGAATGGATGGCCGAGCGTCATCCCTGCCCCGCAAGCTGAGCCCTTAACTGTTGCGGCTACGGAATTCCGGAACGTCCACAGCGGCCCGAATCTGTCCCCGACCAAGCCTGCGTCCGCGACTGACGTAGCGGCGAAGCATCGGTAAGACATGCACCCGATGAACGCCTTTGCCCCCGTCCAATTCCCGTCGCCGATGGACTCCGGCTCCATTCCGTCGATGCCGCACAACCTCGAGGCCGAACAGGCGCTTCTTGGGTCGCTGATGTTCGACAATGCGGTGTTCGAACGCCTGTCCGACCGCCTGCGCGGCTCGCATTTCTACGAGCCCTTCCACCAGCGCCTGTACGAAGCCATCGAGGACCATATCCGCCAGGGCATGCTGGCCGAGCCCACCATCCTGATGGAGCGGTTCAAGCTGGATCCGGCCTTCCAGGAGTTCGGCGGCCTGCGCTATCTCGCCGACCTGGTCGACCGCGCGCCACCGGCCGCCAACGCCCCGGACTATGCCCGTGTGGTCTATGATCTGGCCCTGCGACGCGACCTGATCCGCATCGGCGGCGAGATCGTGCGCGAGGCGCCCCAGCCCGAAACCGCCGCCATCGACCAGATCGAACAGGCGGAACAGCAGCTCTACACCCTCGCCGAGACCGGCAAGCCGTCCTCCGGCTTCGTCAGCTTCTCCAGCGCGCTCAGCGGTGCCGTGCAGATGGCGGCCGAGGCCTATCAGCGCGACGGCAAACTGGCCGGACTGGCCACCCATCTGGACGACCTCGACGCCAAGCTCGGCGGCCTGCACCCCTCCGACCTGCTGGTCCTCGCCGGCCGTCCGTCGATGGGCAAGACGGCGCTGGCCACGAACATCGCCTTCAATGTCGCCCGCAACTACCGCTGGGAGCCGACGCCGGAGGGCCGCAAGACGGTCAACGGCGGCGTCGTCGCCTTCTATTCGCTGGAAATGAGCGCCGAACAGCTGGCCATGCGTATCCTGGCCGACGCCTCCGGCGTGTCCTCGGACAAGCTGCGCAAGGGCGAGATCGACGCCGCCGACTTCGGCAAGATCCGCGAGGCCGCGGTCGAGATCGGCGAGAGCCCGCTGTTCATCGACGCCACCGGCGGCCTGTCGATCTCCAAGCTCGCCGCCCGCGCCCGGCGCCTGAAGCGGCAGGAGCACGGCCTCGACCTGATCATCGTCGACTACCTCCAGCTCATCACCACCGGCGAGAACAGCCAGAAGAACCGCGTGCAGGAGGTGTCCGAGATCACCGGCGCCCTCAAGGCCCTGGCCAAGGAACTCAGCGTGCCGATCATCGCCCTGTCGCAGCTGTCGCGTCAGGTCGAACAGCGGGAGGACAAGCGGCCGCAGCTGTCCGACCTGCGCGAGTCCGGCTCGATCGAGCAGGACGCCGACTGCGTCATGTTCGTGTACCGCGAGAGCTACTACCTGGGCCGCGCCGAGCCCCGCGAAGGCTCGCCCGAGCACCTGCAATGGCAGGAGGACATGGACCGGCTGGAGCACCAGGCCGAGGTCGTCATCGGCAAGCAACGCCACGGCCCCATCGGCATCATCAAGCTGAGCTTCGACGCCAATACGACCAAGTTCGGCAACCTCGCCCAGGGCCAGCGGTACGACGATTACGGGGACTGATGCCTACCGCATCTCCACCCGCCGCGCGCCGGCCGGGATCGCCAGTTCCGACCCTGACCATTCGGCGGCCCGCCCGTCGATCCGCACGCGCGCCGGTGGCGTCTCGCCCGCCGGCCACTGGATGACGAAGCCACCCGGGGGCGTGACCGCTCCGTCCAGCGTCAGCAGCCATCCGTCGCGCGTCTGGCGCAGGCTGTAGCTCAGCAGGCCATAAGCGGTGCGCACGCCCGTGACCCCGACGCCCTCCCCGGCCAGCCAGTCCGTCGGAACGCCCGCCGCCAGCACCAGGGCGTGGTCGCGGTCACGCTCATAGACGAGCAGGTCGAGGGTCGAGCGGATGTAGTCCGAGCTGATCCACGCATGCGGCATGTCGCCGATGAAACGGGGCTCGCGTTCGTCGCGGCCGACCACCTCGGCCCAGCCGTTCCAGGCCCGCGGACGCAGGTCGGCAAAATAGAAATCGAGCGCGCGCAGGGCGTCCTCCCGGCGCCCCAGACGAACGAGGGCGCCGACATTGCGCAGCTCATAGGGGGTGTAGTCCCTCCATGCCTGACGGTTCTCCTGACGCGCCGTGAAATTCTCCCACCATTTGTCGAAGGTCCGGGTCAGCAGGTCCCGCGGCAGGTCGTCGATCAGGCCTGCGGGCGACAGGCCGATGGTCGTCGAGGTGGCGTCGAAATCGCCGCGGTCGGCAGCGCCGGCGATCCAGTCGATGCCGTGCACACGGGCCGTCGCCGCGATGGAGGCCATGACGTCGGCCCTGAACTCCGCCTCGGCGGCGCGGATGCGGGCGGCGGCGGCCGTGTCGCCGAGCGTGTCGGCGATGAAGGCGGCGTCGCGATAGCCCAGCAGGCCCCAGAAATTGTCCCAGTTGGAATAGGCCGGACGGTCCGAATAGCCCTCGTGGCTGATCGACGGCGGCAGCAGGCCGTACAGGTGGCGCTGGTCCGCGGCCTCGAATGCGGGGGTGCGGGTCGAGGCGCGCAGGGTGTCCATATAGACGATGGCCGCCTGCACCTGCGGCCAGACCTGGCGCAGCAGGGCCGCGTCACCTGTGTAGCGATAGGTCTCGGCGGCGAGGAAGACGAACTCGCCATGGCTGTCGTTCTCGGGCACCGGATCGGCGCCGCGGAAGTCGACGCAACAGGGCACCTTGCCGTTGTCGAAGACGAAGGGGGCGTACCAGCGCAGATAGTCGGCCGACAACCCGGCATGGCCCAGGCGGTTCAGCCCCTCGGCCATCATGGCACCGTCGCGGATCCAGCTGCGGTTATAGGACCGCGTGCCGGGCTGCAGGATCGGCCCCTGACGTGACATAAGCATATGGGCCAGCGAGGACCGCATGACGTCCTCGATCTGCTGCTGGCTGTCGGGAAGGGTCAGGTCGAAGTGATCCAGCTTCTCGCGCCAGCCGGCGGCGACCCGGTTGCGGGCGGCGGCGAGTGTCCCGTCCACATCGGTGACGGGGGCGAGGTCAGGCGTCGGCCCCGCGAGACGGGTGACGAGGCCGAATGTGCGGGCCTCGCCGGGTTGCAGGGTCACGTCATACAGCAGGGCGCCGGACATCAGGGCGCTGCTGTCGGAGTCGACCCAGGCCCCGGCCGGATCGCGCGGCCGATCCGCATTGGCAAGCAGGCTTTGCGGGTCGGCACCGGCGGCGAACCGGCTCGTGACCAGGCCGTCCGGTGTTGCGAGGGCGCTGATGCGGATGGCGTCATTCAGGACGAGGGTCGAGCCGTTCCAGTCGATCTGCTCGATGGGTCCGACCCCGCCCGGAATGGCCAGGAATTGGGAAGGCCCGTTGACCTGGTACGGCCGCGCCATCAGCGCCAGCGTCAGGGTCCGGGGCCGGTTCGAGGTGTTGGTCAGGACATACTGGCCGTACAGTTGCGCCTGCTCCGGCGTCCCTTCGGCGAAGGCGGTGACGGCCAGGGTCCAGTCGTCGCCGGTCCAGGTCACGGTCGGGATGGGCAGGTCGTCATCCTGAAGGCTCTGGCTGACGTTCACATCCGCCCAGGTCACCAACCGCCCGTTGTCCAGCACGAAGGGCTCGATCGACGGCCCGCCGCGGCGAAATTCGATGGCGCCGTCCTCGCCGATCAGGCCGCTCTCGCCGCCGCCGTCGACGCCGACCAGGGTCCAGTAGGGCTGTTCCCCGACGAAGCCGCGTGGATAGAGGCCGCGCCGGCTCTCCTGGGCCACAGCGCGGACGAAGGCTGTCGGGCTCTCGCCGAACGACAGGGGCTCGATCTCGAGACTGTTCAGGGCATAGGCGGCAACAGGCCGTTCCCCGCCGGAGGCCGGGACGGGCGACCGCAGCTCCAGCCGCAGCCAACGGGCGGAAGCCTCGGGCGTGCGCAGCCAGTCGATGCCGCCGTCGCCGTCGTCCACCGTCACCAGCTCGCGCCAGGTCTGGCCGTCGGAAGAGGCCTGCAGCCGGTAGGCCGAGGCCGCCGCCTTCTCGGCCCAGCGCAGGGTGACCCCGCCGAACTCGCGCTCATAGCCGAGGTCGAGGGTCAGGCCCTGGTCGCCCAACCCGGCCGAACGCCAGGCTGTAGCCGGATCGTCATCCACCGCGCGGGCGGCGAGGTTCAGCCCGTCCTCACTGGTCGCACTGGCCAGCGGCCGCGGCGGGACGGACGGTTCCGGCGGCAGTTCGCGGAGCTCCAGCTGGTCGACCTCGATCCAGCCCGCCCCGCCCTCGCCGGCCGTGACCACGAACTCCATCCGCGCGGCGCCGCGGAAGGTGTGGTCCGGGTTCGGCCCCCAGGCGCGGGTGATCTGGCGCTTCTTGATGGTGTAGCGGGTCCAGCCCGGCGTCGCCTGGAAGCCGCGGATCTGGCGCCAGTGGACATTGTCGCCGGAGGCGTCGACGAACTTGATCTCCAGCGTATTGGGCACCATCTCGCCGCGCAGCCAGAAGCTGATCTCATAGTTGTCGGGCACGTCCAGATCGATAGCGCGGGCCGCGAAGGCGTAGCCCGACCGGCCGTTGAAATCATAGCTCAGCCGCATGGCCCGGCCGTCGTGACCGTCGACGACGGCGATGGCCGAGGACACGTCCGTCGAGGCGTCGGCGGTCCAGGGCGTCAGGGTCTCGAACGGGTCGAGGACGCGCGGGGTCTGGGCGTGGGCGGCCGTCCCCAGCAGGGCGAACCCGGCCGCAAGGGCGGTGAGCCCCCTCACCCCTTCACGCTCCCCGCCAGCATGCCGCGGATGTAGTAGCGCTGAAGGGCGAGGAAGAGGATCAGGACCGGCGCCACGGTGATCACGGCGCCGGCCATCATCATCTCGATATCCTGCACATGCTCACGCGACAGGGCGGCCAGCGCCACGGGCAGGGTGTAGTTGGACTGGTCCGTCAGGATGATCAGCGGCCACAGGAAGTCGTTCCAGCTGCCAAGGAAGACAAACAGGGCCAGGGTGACGATGATCGGCTGGAGGGTCGGCAGGACCACGCGGCGGAAGATCTGGCCCTCGGTGGCACCGTCGATGCGGGCCGCCTCCAGCATTTCGTCGGGGATGCTGAGCGCATACTGGCGCACCAGGAACAGGCCGAAGATGGAGGCCAGCCAGGGCACCAGCGCCCCGGCATAGGTGTTCACCAGCCCCATCTGCTTGAGCATGAGGAACAGCGGCAGGGTGCCGATCTGGGCGGGCACGACGAGGGCCGCGACCAGCAGCTTGAAGACCCGGTCCCGACCCCTGAACGCCAGTTTGGCGAAGGCGTACCCGGCCGGGACGGTGAAGGCCAAAGCCAGCCCGGTGGCCATCGTGGCGAGGGCGAAGCTGTTCCACAGATAGCGGCCCATGCCCTGGGTCAGGAACAGGTCGCGATAGTGTTCCAGCGTCCATGTCTTCGGCAGCAGGGGCGGCGGGAAGACCGCGGCCTCGCCCGTCGACATGAAGCTGACCGACACCATCCAGGCCAGCGGGAACAGGACCAGCAAGGCGATGAAGGCCACGGCCAGATTGAGCAGGATGGCTTTGACGGTCCGGGCCCTCATTCGTAGGCCCCCATCCGCTTGGCCACCGCCAGCTGGACCAGGGTGACCGCCAGAATGCACAGGAACAGGACGAAGGCGACGGCGCTGGCGGAGCCGAGGTTCCACCATTTGAAGCCCTCTTCGTACATGAAGTAGAGCACCGTCACCGTCGACTGGGCCGGCCCGCCCTGGGTCATCACATAGGGCTCGGCGAACAGCTGGAAGAAGCCGGCGACCGAGATGATCGAGACCAGTAACAGGGTCGGGGCGATGGCCGGCAGGGTGACGTGTTTGAACTGTTTCCACGGCCCGGCCCCGTCGATGCGCGCGGCCTCATAGAGGTCGTCCGGCACGGTCTGCAGAACGGCCAGGAAGATCAGCATATTGTAGCCGAAGATCTTCCAGACCACGAACATCAGGATGGCGGGGATCGAGGTCGAGGGCTGGCCCAGCCAGTCGACGGCGGGCAGGCCGAGGCTCTGGATCGCCCAGTTGATGATGCCGTAGCGGGTGTGCAGCAGATAGTTCCACAGCACCGCCGTGGCCACGAGGGTGGTGACGTAGGGGGCGAAGAACATGACCCGCCAAAGCGGCCGCCACTTCACCACCCGCGCATTCAGGATCACGGCGGCCCCGAGCGAGGTGATGATCGACAGCGGCACGCCGATGACGGCGAACAGGCCGGTGTTCTTCATCGCCGTCCAGAACAGCGGATTGCCCAGCAGCCGCTCATAGTTCTGCAGGCCGACGAAGCGGACGTTGCCGATGTCGGCCAGGGCGTAGATGTCGAAATCGGTCAGGCTGAGCAGCAGGGCCGAGAAGACGGGGATGGCGAAGAACAGACCGATGGCGATCAGGGACGGCGCGACAAAGCCCCAGGCGGCCCGCTCGCGCGACCGACGCGTTCCGGCGCGACGGGCCGGTCTGGCGATGACAGGAACAGCGGTCATACAGCCCTCCCCTGTTCGATCATCCAGCGGCGCTTTTCCAGCAGGCGGTCAGCGCGGCGGTCGATCTCGGCGGCGGCCGCGCGGGGCGTGTATTCGCCGCGAACCATTCGCTCGGCGACGATCTGCATCTCGGTGACGATCCGCTCCCATTCCGGCACCTTGGGCACGGCCTTCGCCCGCGACAGCTGGCCCTTGAAGGCGGCGATATAGGGGTCGTTGGCCACGGCGGGTGTCGCCCAGGCGCTCTCGCGCGCCGGCAGGTTGCCGGTGATCCCGTTGAAGCGCGCCTGTACCCCCGGATCGGACAGGAAGCGCACCAGCTTCCAGGCGGCCTCCTGATGCGGCGAGTGACGATAGACGACCAGCGACGACCCGCCCGGTGCCGAAGCCCCCGGCCCGGTCGGTCCGGGGACGCCCGAGGTCATCCAGCGCGTCTCGGGCTTCAGCCGGCTCTTGAAATCCCCGATGGTCCACGGGCCGGAGAAGTAGAAGCTGAACCACCCGCGTTCGAACTCGGTCCAGACATTGGAGATCTGCGTCGAGGAGGCGACCGGCGCCAGGCCCTCGTCGAACAGGCTCTTGTAGAACTCCAGGGCGGCGATGAAGGACGCACTGGAGAAATTGCCCCGGGTGTCGCGGTCGCGCAGCAGGGACTCGGTGCCCTGAAGCCCGAAGGTCAGCAGTTGCTCGAACTCATTGACCGGCAGCAGGACGGCGTAGCCGCCCGCCGGGGCCACCCGCTTGACCGCATGCATGGCGGCCTTCCAGCCATCCCAGGTCTGGGGCACCGCGTCGTAGCCGGCCCGCTCCAGCAGGTCCGAGCGGTAGTAGATCAGCCGGGTGTCGACATACCAGGGCGTGCCGACCACCCGGCCGCCGATGCGGTTGGTCTCGAGCACCGCCGGGAACTGGTCGGTCAGCAGGTCGGCGGCGAAGGCCGGCGTCGGGCTGATCGCGCCGATGGCGGCCATCTCCGACACCCAGGTGTTGCCCACCTGGCTGAGGTCCGGCAGCGAATTGCCGGCATAGGCCGTCAGCAGTTTTGAGTGGGCCGCGGTCCACGGCAGGGCCTGGACATTGACCGTGATGCCGGGGTTCAGCCGTTCGAACTCGGGCAGGATCTGCGGGACATTGGTCGCCTCATTGCCCATGGCCCAGAACGACAGGCGGGTCGTTCCGTCGTCGCGCCGGCCGCAGCCGGCCAGACCGGACGCGGCGGCCCCGGCCAGAAGTCCGAGCGTGGCCCGTCGATCCGGCCGGGCCTCGATCATGCCTGCTCCAGCCAGCCGCCGGTGAAGCCGGCGCGCTTCAGCCCGCGCACCAGGTTGGGGTCGCCCTGCATCCGCTCCCACACGATCGCGCTGCGATGGTTCTCGATCTGGATGACGATGGGCCCCTGGTCGATGCCCAGATAATCGCCATCGACCCAGCCCAGGCCAGGCACGATCCGGCCATGCTGCAGCCGGCCCTGCCGCTCGGTCAGCGTCGGATTGAACGAGTCGAGGAAGCCGAACTCGGTATAGATGCCGGTCCCATAGCGGGCCTTCATCGCCACCACGCCCCGTTCAACCGCGTCCGGAGAGAAGGGCATGGAGGCGGCCATGGCGGTCGGGGCGATCGTGCCGTCATCCCGATCGCCGGGGCCGCGCGCGGAGTAGCTGAAAAACTCCCGCTCACGCCCGTCGATGACCTGTTTGAAGTCGCCAGGCCCGTCACAGGCCGTCAGCCCCCAGACGTCTTCCGAATAGCCCGCCCAGCCCATCGGATTGTCGATGGCGTATTTCTGCTGCGCGGCCACGGCGAGGATGCTGTTGTGGTGATAGGTCCACAGCGAGCGGCTGCCGACTTCCGCGTTCTTCGCGCGCATCCAGGCGTCCTGGATGGTGCGGAAGTCGATGAACATGTGGCTGTACTGGTGCCCGAACATGGGCGGGAAATGCAGGTGGGCGGGGCCCCAGCGATCGGTCCAGCTGCGGTCGTAGACGCTGCACCATTCGTCCCAGACGCTCGCCGGAACCGGATGGGTCGCGCTGCCGATGGCCAGCAGCAGGACCAGCATGCCCTCGTTGTAGACGTGCCAGTCGGCCTCGATGAAGCCGGTCTCCGGATGCCAGCCCATCGAGATGCGATTGGGCCGCACCATGACCCAGTCCCATTCGATCCGGTCATAGACGGCCTGCGCCAGACGCCGGATCTCGACCTCCTCCGCGTGGTCGCTGTCGAACCAGCGCGCGCAGAACAGCATGCCGGCGACCAGCAGGGCGGTGTCGACCGTCGACAGCTCGGTGCGGCCGAAGCGGTGACCGGTCCGCATGTCGAGGAAATGATAGAAGAAGCCCTTGTGGCCGCTGACGCCCGTGGCCTGCGGACCCTGCGGCGCGTCGTGGAAGAAGCGGATCGTGGTCAGGGTGCGCGCGCGCGCCTCGTCGCGGCTCATCCAGCCCCGCTCGACCCCGATCGGCCAGCAGGTCAGGGCAAAGCCCACGGCCGCCACCGACGAGAAGGACTCGGTCGGCCAGCGGTCGGGTGTCAGCCCATTGGCGCGGTTGGTGACGTGGGTGAACCAGTGGAACGTGCGTTCCTGCAGCTCGTCCGTGGCGGGATAGACCCGCGGCGGCATCGGCCGGAAATAGTCGAGGCCCGCGGTCCCGCAGCCGGACAGGCCGAGAGCCGCCGCGCCGGCGACCGTTGAACCCATCAAAAACCGGCGACGATCCATGGGCTCCATCCTCATACTCTAACGCAACTCAGTCAAAAAAGTTGGCCGCCCTCCGGTCAGGATCCGGAGGGCGGCCATCAGGCACGGGGAGAAACTACCAGCGGTAACGCAGACCCAGCTGGAAGCTGCGGGTGGGGATGTACTGGTTGTTCGGCACGCCATAGTTGGGCGAGCAGAGGCACTGTTCGAAGCCGTTGTAGTTCTCGAAGTTGAACACATTGATCGCGTCGAAGATCATTTCGACGGTCTGGCCGTTGAACACGTCGAACGACTTGGTCAGGCGCAGGTCGATCTGGCGGAAGGCGAAGGTATCCGTGAACAGGAAGTCCTGTCCCTCGGGCCGGCCGCCATTCCAGCAGATGTCCGGGTTCGAGGCGGTCGGGCAGACGAACTGGTGGAAGGGCAGGCCCGAACCCAGGGTCAGGATACCCGACAGTCGGAAGTCCATCGGCAGGGCGACGATGCCCGTGGCCACGATCCGGTGCCGCTCGTCCTGGTTGGTCGGGAAGGTCGGCGACAGGCCCGGGCGGTTGTAGTCGAAGTCGAAGCCACCGATGCCGCCGTCACGGCTGCCGTTCCGTTCGGCTTCCGACAGGGTGTAGGTGAACGACATGCCCCAGCCGCTATCGGTGTCGAACGGCCTGTCGACTGTCAGATACATGGCCTTGAAGGTCTGCTCGGCGTCGTTGTTGCCGAAGAAGATCAGGTTGCGGAACTCCGGATGGCCGACCGAACCGGGCGTGGGGCCGGAGAAGCGGTTGCCCGTCTCCGAACCCGCGTTGGCGATGTACCAGGCGAACAGGTTCTCGGTCTTGCCGTAGGCGAAGGTCAGCGAGGTCTGGAAGTCGCCGAACTTCTGGCGGAGACCGAGGTTGAACTGGTCGGTCCGCGGCGGCTCCATGTCGTTGTTGAGCAGGAAGATCTCGCCGGACCCGGGGGCCGCGTCGAGCAGCGGATCGAGACCGGCCGGGGTCAGATAGGTCGGGTTCCAGGCCACGGTGTTGACGCCGCCGCGCATGCCGCCGCCCACGGAGAAGAAGATCTCCTTGTTGAACTGGAAGGCCTTGAAGCGCTCGTCGAAGGCGAAGTTGAAGCCGACGCGGTCGTAGTAGCGGCCGGCACCGCCGAAGATCACCGTCCGCTCGTCGTCGAAGACGTCGAACGAGAAGCCGATCCGCGGCTGGAAGGCACCGGTGAAGGCATCGCGGCCGTCGGTGATGTAGTCCGCCGGGTTGAAGTAGGACGGGAAGTCATAGCCGGGCAGCGCCTGGATGGCGTTCAGCGTGTCGCGGATGGCCTGCGGCGTCGAATAGTCGTTGTTGACCGCATTGTCCTCATAGTCCCAGCGCAGGCCGAGATTGACTTCCAGCTGGCTCGTGATCTGCCAGTCGTCCTGGATGTAGAGGCCGAAGACATTGTTATCGACATCGGCCGGCGCGACCTCGGCACCGAGTTCAACCCGGACCGGAATGTCGCGGCTGCCATTGATTTCCGGCCGCGCATCGACGTCGAAGATGAACTGCGGGTTCCGGCCGAACTGCTTGTTCACATACATGTTCTGGGCAGAGAACTTCACGCCCATCTTGATGGTGTGGTTGCCGTTCCATTCGATGTCGTTGAACGTCAGGTCATCGCGGAACGTGAAGCTGCGCTGGCGGATGTCCTGGTTGTTGCTCTGGCCGCCGGTGTTGAACACCGTGTCTTCGCGGTTGAACACATTGTACTGGAAGCCCGCCGTGCCGGCGTTGTCGTCGCGGAAGATGACGTACGACCGGCCGTAGTCCGAGAAGTTCAGCGCGGTCGGGTTGTAGGTGTACTCATAAAAGTCGAACTGGGCCTCGTTCAGGAAGCCGTCGCCCTGGTACTGGTGACGCAGGACGATCGAGGCCACGTCGGTGTTGATCTGGTTGGCGCGGCTGTAGGCGTTGTTGCCGCCGAAGTCGCGGATGTCAGCCTCGGTGCGGTAGGTCGCGCTCAGGTCCAGCCGTTGGCGATCATCGATCGACCACGACAGCTTGCCGAAGAACAGGTCCTCTTCAAACGGTGCCTCGAACGTGCCCGTGTCCGCGCCGAACAGCGGCGCATAGGCTGCGCGGAACAACTGCACGGTGTTGTAGCGGGTCTCGTCCTTGCGCTCGTAGGCGCCGAAGAAGTGCAGACGGTCCTCGATGATCGGGCCGCCGATGGAGCCGCCGTACTGCAGCCGCTCGACGCCCACTTCACGTCCGAAGCGTCTTCCGAGGTCCAGTCGCTGTCCTGGTAGGTGATGAAGGCGTCGCCGGTCAGCTCATTGGTGCCCGAACGGGTCACCGAGGTGATGATCGAGGACGAGGCCTGCTCATACTCGGCCTTGAAGTTCTGGGAGATGACCCGGAACTCCTGGATGGCGACCTGCGGGAAGGGGTTGCCGCGGCTGTCGTCCTGACCGCCGACGCCGCCGTCGATGATGGTCGACTTCTGGTTCTGGCCGTCGATGAAGACGTTGATCGCCGAGGCACCCTGGCCGCCGGCGGAGATCGTCCGCTCGGTCTCACCCTCGGTCACCCGCACGCCGGGCGCGAGCGCCGCGAAATTCAGGAAGTTGCGGCTGATCTGCGGCAGGTTGTTGATCTGGGTCTGGCTGACGTTGGTCGCCACTTCCGACGTCCGCACCTCGAAGATGCGGCGGCCGGTGACGATCACGTCGTCCAGTTCGGAACCGTCTGTGGAACCGGTTACAACCGGGGTCACATCAAGATCGAGCGTGGCCACCTGGCCCAGGGCGATGGTGATCACATCCTCGACCGTCTGGCCGTCCGCCGAGGTCACGTTGATCCGGTAGGTGCCGGGACGAAGGCCCGAGAGCACATAGCCACCGTCGTCGCCGATGCGGTCGCGGCTGACATAGCCGGTCGAGACTTCGGTCGCCGTGATGGTGCCGCCGGCCTCGACCGCCTGGCCTTCATAGATCGTCCCCCGGAGGGTGGACGTGGCGCCCTGGGCCGAGGCCCCGCCGGCGCAGGCCAGAGAGACGGCCATGGCGAGGGCCGAGGCGGCCCCCAGATACTGGATGGATTTGCGGGTCATCAGGTCTTCTCCCCCTTCAGAGATGGCGTGTCGGCAAGGGCGTGAAGACGCCCGCCGGAGTTGGATTGGGCTTGGTTCTGTGTCGCCGGTTTGCTTGACGGGCGTACGACCAGTTCTGGGCGCACGATCTCGCAGGCGGTGTCGGCGACAGCTTCGCCCGCTGCGTTGATGAGTCGGACGAGGCGCTCGAGCGCGCTCCGGCCGGTTTCAGCGATGTGGATTCTCAGGGTCGTCAGGGCCGGCCGCACCAGACCGGCGATCGGCACATCGTCGAAACCGATGATGGCCATGTCTTCCGGGACTCGAAGCCCCGCGTCCTGGAGCGCCAGCATGGCACCGACGGCCATATTGTCATTGCCGGCGAAGACGGCGTCCGGGCGCTGTTCGCGCCGCGCCAGTTCAAGGCCCGCGGCGTGGCCGGACGACTGGGTGAACTCACCCTCGACCACGGACGTCGGCAGGCCCGCCTGGGCCATCGCCTGAAGATAGCCGGCCAGGCGTGCCTCGGCCTCGAGGTTGCCGGCGGGACCCGAAATATGGGCGATGCGGCGACGGCCGGTGGCCACCAGATGCTCGACCGCCAGGACCGCGCCGCCATGATTGTCGACCACGATGGACGGCCGGCCGGCGGCGGCACCGCCGTTCATCAGGAGAATCGGCGTCCGCCCGGCCAGGCCCGCGGCCAGGTTGGCGGCGTCCAGATGGGGCGACAGGACGATCAGGCCGTCGACCCGGCCGCGCATCGAGCGAATGGCGGCCGAGGCCTCCTCCGCATCATCATGCGAGCTGGAGACGATCAGATGATAGCCCAACGACCGGGCGGCCACGTCCATGCCGCGGATCAGTTCGGAAAAGAACTCTCCGTACAGGTCAGGCAGGATCACGCCGATTGTCTGGGTCTTGCTGGTGGACAGGCTGCGGGCACCGGAGTGCGGCACATATTGCAGCGCCTTGGCCGCTTCGAGGACCCGGTTCTTCGTGGCTTCGGTGACCGGCCCGGCACCATTCAGCACGCGCGAAACGGAGGCGACGGAAACGTCGGCCCGCTCGGCGACATCGCGGATCGTGGCGGCCTTCATGCCGCCGTCCCCACGCAGATGTGCTGGATCGCCCTCGGCGCCAAAGTCCATCCTCCCTGAGCGTTTCCAGTCCCGGCCCGCTTTGCGCGGGTCCGTCTGAAAAAACCGTGTAACCGATTACATGACACACTAGCCATGGGCCCCGCAAGTGCCCTAGTTTGGCCACACCGAGGTTGTGCTGACAGCCCGACACGCGTACCGACCGCCGCCAATCCACCCTTCCAGTCTGCGTTTACGCTCACCGAGGCCTTCGAATATGACTTCACAAAACACAGGCAACTATCGGTTTCCCGAAGGTTTTCTGTGGGGTGCCGCGACGGCTGCCTATCAGATCGAAGGCTCATCCATGGCCGACGGCGCGGGTGCCTCGATCTGGGACCGATTCAGCCACACGCCCGGGATGATGCTGAACGGCGACACCGGCGACGTGGCCTGCGACCACTACAATCGCTGGCGTGAAGACATCGCCCTGATGGAGCGACTCAACCTCCAGGCCTACCGATTCTCGGTCAGCTGGAGCCGGGTCATGCCGGAGGGCCGCGGGGCCATCAATCCGAAGGGTCTCGACTTCTACGACCGCCTGGTCGACGGCCTGCTGGAGAAGGGGATCGAGCCACTGTGCACCCTTTATCACTGGGACCTGCCGGCGGCGCTGGACGATCGCGGCGGCTGGCTGAACCCCGACATCGCCGACTGGTTCGCCGACTACGGGCAGGTCCTGTTCGAGAAATTCAAGGGCCGGGTGAAGACCTGGGGCACGATCAATGAGCCCTGGGTCATCGTCGACGGCGGCTATCTCCACGGCGCGCTCGCGCCCGGCCACAAGTCGGCCTTCGAGGCCATGATCGCCGGTCACAATGTGTTGCGGGCCCACGGTGCGGCGGTGAAGCGGTTCCGTGAAGTCGGCGAGGGCCAGATCGGCATCGTCCTCAATATCGAGCCGAAATACAGCGCCTCGGACAAGCCCGAGGACGAGGCCGCGCGCAAGCGCGCCGAGGCCCAGATGAACCGCTGGTTCCTCGACCCGCTGATGGGCCGCGGCTATCCGGAAGAGCTCAAGGACGTCTACGGCGAAGCCTATCGCGAGTTCCCGCAGGCAGATTTCGACCTGATCGCCCAGCCGACCGACTGGATGGGCCTGAACTGGTACACCCGCTCGGTGCCCGAGAACGCGCCGGACGCCTGGCCGACCCGCTCACGCCCCGTCAAACAGATTGAGCACGCCCACACCGAGACCGGCTGGGAGGTCTACCCCCCTGCCCTGACCGACACCCTCGTCTGGCTGCATGAACAGACCAACGGCCTGCCGCTGATGATCACCGAGAACGGCTCGGCCTGGTATGATCCGCCCCACGCCATCGACGGCCGGATCCACGATCCGATGCGGGTCGACTATCTGAAGAACCACCTCAAGGCGCTGCACGACGCCATCGGCAAGGGCGTCGACATCCGCGGCTACATGGCCTGGTCGCTGCTCGACAATCTCGAATGGTCGCTGGGCTATTCCAAGCGGTTCGGCATCACCCATGTGAATTTCCAGACGCAGGAGCGGACCATCAAGGATTCGGGCCTGCTCTACGCCGAGGTCATCAAGACCCACGGCGAGGTGCTGAACACGCTCTGAGCCGTCACCGGATCCGTTCGTAGAAGGCTTCGATCAGGTCCAGCCGGGCCGCATCCGGAACCGGCCCGGCCACGGGACCATCGTTGGTGAACTCCAGCAGGCGGTCGCGCCCGGCCCCGAACTCCGGCCAGGCCGGACGGCCCGGACCATTGGGATTCCCCTTGGCCGCGAAGGTCGTCCAGTAATCGGCCATGGCCGTCGCCGCCCGCGCGTCCCGCTCGCCCATCGGCCGGCCGACAGTATGCAGATTGTCGAACACATAGGGCCGCTCCGAAGCATGGGTGGCACCGCCACTGGGCTCGGGGTTGGACTCGGGCACGACGTCAAATCGATACAGATACGTCGGATGCCCGTTGGCTGCGTGCAGCCGCGCCAGATGCCGCGCTGGCTCGTTGAAGACCAGGTCGCTCAGCACATGAGCGTCATAGCCCGCCTGCCCGCCATAGGCGTCGAGGAAGGCCGCCCGTTCCTCGCGCGTCATCGCATCATCGATCGCGCCATACGGGCTCAGGTCCGATGGCTTCATCCACCAGAACTCGGCGCTGTTCGCACCGATGATCAGAGGAACGGTGGCTTCCCGACCGGCGGCGAAGGCGGCTTCGACGTCTTCGGCGACCAGGGGGGTGCCCCGGCTGTCGATGTTCAGCTGCCCCACGAGGGCGGCGGCTTCTTCCGCACTGAACCGGCCCTCGATAATTCCACTGCCCCCGGTGATGGGCGATCTGATCATCGGGGCCGATATCACCTTGCCGCCCAGCACGATCGCGAACCGCTCGCCCACGTGCGCCGCCGTAAAGCGCGCGAACCGGCGCGCGCCATAGCCGTCAAACCGGAAGGCGATGGCCGTCTGGTTCTGCGCCCCATCCGTGAGCTCGGCACGGACGATATGATCCGCATCAATCACGGCGACGGGGTCAATCCAGAGCCGCTCGCCCGCCGTGTCAGGCAAAGCGATCGCACCGGCAGAGCCCGCTTGAACCACCTGGTGGAACGACAACAGGCGCGCCGGTTGATTGCCGTCGCGCACCAGCAGATCGCCGCCGTAGAAGCTCGGAGCCGGGGTGAGCAGCTTCTCCGCGGGCGTGTCCCTTAGCTGCGCCGCCGTCGCCCCTTCGAGGGCCAGCGCTTCCGCGAACGCCTGCCCCCGATCCTGCATGGAGAGGCCGCCGTCGCGGCGCGGGCGGTCCAGCGGCGTGCCCTCGTCGCGGCCGAGGCCGGACTGCACCACCGCCCGGTGGAAGAGCCCGCGCGCCTGGGGCGCGATCATCAGCCGGGTCACCATCGTCCCGCCCGCCGACTCGCCGAAGATCGTGACATTGCCCGGATCGCCGCCGAAGGCCGCGGCGTTATCCTGCACCCAGCGCAGCGCCCTGATGATATCCATGAGGCCGTAGTTCGCCGCAGGCTCGCCCGCTACCCGCTCCGCCGCCAGCGCCGGATGATCGAAGAACCCGAGCCGCCCCAGCCGGTAGTTCACCGTCACCACGACCACCCCGCGCTTCGCCAGGTTTGTCCCGTCGTACAGCGCCGCCGTGCCGGAGCCGTTGTTCAGCCCCCCACCATGGATCCACACCATGACCGGCAAGGGCTCCACGCCGCGCTGCTCCGGCGTCCAGACGTTCAGCGTCAGGCAATCCTCACTCATGGGCAGGGGGCCGACGCCGGGATCGCCGTTGGCCGGCGGCTGGATGCAGATGGCCCCGTAATCGGTCGCCGACCGCTCGCCTTGCCAGCTTTCCGGCCGACCCGGCACGCGCCAGCGCAGGGGCCCGACCGGCGGGGCGGCGAACGGCACGCCCTTGTAGCTCTCGACCCCCTGCGCCGCCCGGCCGATCAGCAGCCCCTGCTGCGTATGAGCCCGCGGGTCTGGGCGATCGGAGTGCGGGGGAGACATCATCAGGGCGACCGCGGCGAGGATGGAAACTGGCGACATTCGACCACTCTAGCCAAAGCAGGGGACTTGGCCCACTTGGTAGCTGCCGGGATGAAACCGTACCCACCGGCAAGCGTTGCTACGGACGGGATTTGAGGCTGTCTCGCGACGGCGGTCGGGGCTATTCGGGGACAGATGACAGCGATCGAAACCGACCTCGCGGCCGCGCTGAACGCCTCGCCCAACGCCTATTTCATCGTCGGCCCCGAGCTGAAATTCGTCTGGGCGAACCCGGCCTATCTGGCGGTGACCCAGCGCACCGCCGCCGAACTGATCGGCACGCCGGTGTTCGAGGCGTTCGACGCCGGCCCGGGTCAGGACGCGCCCGAGAGCACCCGACAACTGCGCGGGTCCTTTGAAAAGGTCTTCGCCACCGGCGTGCGCAACGACATCCCGGTGATCCACTACGCCATCCCCGTTCCTGATGCAGACGGGCAACTGGCTTATGAGGACCGGTACTGGAGCGTCATCCACACGCCGCTGCTGCGCAACGGTGTCGTCGCCTATGTTCTCCAGTACGCCATCGACATCACGGAACTGGAGAACCTCCGTCGTTCCGCGGCCCATGAAGAAGCGGGGGCGCTCCACGCCATCGACGCCATCGTCGGCGGGGCCCTGCTCAGCGGAGCCCGAAGTGTCCAGGCCGACAACGTCCGGCTTGAGACCGAACGGCAGGGGCTGATGGACCTGTTCATGCAGGCCCCGGGCTTCGTTGCGGTCCTGAGCGGGCCGGAACACGTGATCCAGATCCACAACAGCGCCTACGCCCAACTGATCGGGCATCGCGACATCAGCGGCAAGCCGATCCGCGAGGCGCTGCCCGAGGTGCAGGGTCAGGGCTATTTCGAGTTTCTGGACACCGTCTACGCGACCGGCGAGCCCTACGAGGGCCGCGCCAGCCGTGTCCTGCTGCAGCGGACGCCGGATGCCCCGCTCGAGTCCCGGTTCCTCGATTTCATCTACCAGCCCATCCGGGACGCCCAGGGTGCCGTCGCCGGCATCTTCGTCCAGGGCCACGACGTCACCGAGACGGTCCGTTCGGCCGAGCGGCAGAAGCTGATGATCGACGAACTGAACCACCGGGTGAAGAACACCCTGGCCACCATCCAGTCGATCGCCGTCCAGACCGCGCGCTCCCACGCCGATCCCGCCACCTTCGCCGAGAGCTTCCAGGCCCGGCTGTTGGCCCTGTCCCACACCCACAACCTGCTGACCCGCAGCCACTGGGAGGGTGCCGATCTGGACGCGATCCTCCAGCACGAGACCGAGGCGCACGGTTCGCACCGCGTCACCCTGAACGGCCCTCTCGTCGCACTGGAGCCGGCCGCAGCCCTCTCGCTGGGCATGATCTTCCACGAACTGGCCACTAACGCCGCCAAATACGGTGCCCTGTCCGCGCTCGAGGGCCGCGTGATGGTGGACTGGGCCGTCGCGGACCAGACCCGGCCGGTTTTGAGGCTCAGCTGGCGGGAGATCGGCGGGCCACCGGTCGCGCCGCCCGAACGCCGCGGCTTCGGCAGTCGACTGATCGAACGAAACGTCCGTCATGATCTGGCGGGCGAGGTCAAACTGGCCTACGCAAGCGACGGTTTCAGCGCGGAATTCTCCGTTCCGCTCCAGAGGGATAGATCATCATGACCCAGACGTTGACGGGTCGCCGCGTTCTGGTGGTCGAGGACGAATCCCTGGTCGCCATGCTGCTGGAGACCATCCTTGAGGACATGGGCTGCACGCCCGTCGGGCCTGCGGGTACGATCGAGGACGGGCTGGCCCTGGTCGCCGACCCGGCACCGCTGGACGCCGCCCTGCTCGACGTCAATGTCGCCGGACGGCAGGTGTTTCCGGTCGCCGAAGCGCTCAGGGACCGCGGCGTGCCCTTCGTCTTCTCGACCGGCTATGGCGAGAGCGGCCTGCCGGACGAGTGGCGGGGCCACGCCACGGTGCAGAAACCCTTTACCGAAGCCGCTATCCGCGAAGCGCTGATGAAGGCCATGGGCGTGGCGCAGGTCTAGGCGACCCCGCCCTACTCGATCGTCGAGAGGAAGGGCACCAGCCGGTCGCGCCAGGCCCGGTAACCGGCCTCGTTCGGATGCACGGCGTCCATGAAGAAGGCCCGGTTCTGCTGGCCATCGCTGCCGAGGAAGGCCGGATACAGGTCGAGGTATCGGACATGACCGGCCTGGTCCGGCTCCAGGGCGAAGGCTGCCAAAGCCGCGTTCACAGGGACAACCAGCCCCGCATTCCTTTCGGGCTCCTGTGTGGGGAGCAGGGACTGGAGCACGATCCGCGCCTGTGGCTTTCGCGCATGGACCGCCGCGACAACCGCCCGAACCCCTGCCACCACACTGTCTACGGCGGGCGTTTCGGCGTCCCAGCTGTTGTTGATGCCGATCATCAGGACAACGGCGTCAGGATTCAGGTCCGGTCGGTCCAGCTCCCCCAGGCCTCCCCCGGAACGTGGCTGGATGCGGTACAGAAGGTGCTCGGTCCGGTCCCCCGAAATGCCGAGATTCAGGCCCAGACGGGACGGGTCGGCCCCGCCGAAACTCTCTTCCCAGACAGCACGGCCGCCGACCGCCCCAGGGAACCAGGGATTGTCTCCCATCGTCCAGAAATCAGTGATCGAATCCCCGAGGAACAACAGCCGCACGTCTTCGAGACTGTCCGGCTGCTCCATCCGGGTGCTGATTTCACCGAGGCGCTTCTGCCAGTATTCGATCCGTTCGGTCGGGCGGGTCGAATTGAAGCCCGCCGCGGTCTGGGCCATGGCCGGCGTCCCGGGCGCAACAAGGCCGGCGACCATCGCGACCAGAAGGGCCCGCGCCATGCCCGCGCGCGATCGATGTCGTTTCATGTCCGCTCTCCCCCCTGGAAAGGCTCGACGCTAGACGCGCCCTGCCGACCCGGCAATCCTGTCCGGAGGCCTGCCTAGCGGCCGAGGTCCTTCAGCACGGCCCGCGCCGCATTGTGCCCCGGCGCGCCGGTGACGCCGCCGCCCGGATGGGCCCCCGAACCGCACAGATAGAGCCCCGGAACAGGCATGCGGTGATCGGCGTGGCCCAGCACCGGCCGGGCGCTGAACAGCTGATCGAGCGTCAGCCGGCCGTGGAAGATGTCGCCGCCGACAAGCCCGAACCGCCGCGCCAGATCGCGCGGCCCCAGCGCCAGCCGCCCGACCACCGAGGCCTTGAAGCCCGGGGCATGGCGGTCGACGGTGTCGATCATCAGATCCGCCACCGTCTCGCGATGCTCGTCACCGAGCGTGGGGTCGACGTGCTGGCAGAACAGGCTGGCGACATGCTGGCCGGCGGGCGCGAGGCTGTCGTCGAGGGTCGAGGGGATCAGCATCTCGACGATCGGCTGCGACGACCAGCCGTTCAGCCGCGCCTCGGCATGGGCCCGGTCCATATAGGCCAGCGACGGGGCGATGATGATGCCGGCGGTCAGGTGGTCGCCGGTCCCCGGCAGCGATGTGAAGTTGGGCAGCGCCGACAGGGCCACATTCATGCGGAAAGTGCCCGAGCCTGACTGGTAGTTTCCGATCCGCTCGCGGAAGTCCGCAGGCACCACGGCGTCATCGACGAACCGTTCGAACAGCAGGCGCGGATGCAGGTTGGACACCACCGCCCGCGCCCGCACGACACCGCCCGCCTCGGTGACGGCACCGACGGCCCGGCCCTTCTCGGTCAGGACCTCGGCGATCGGTGCCTCCAGCCGCACCTCGACGCCCTGCTCGGCGCAGGCCGCGGCCATGGCCTGGGTGATGGCACCCATGCCGCCGATCGCGTGACCCCAGACGCCCTTGCGCCCGTTCACCTCGCCGAAGACGTGATGCAGCAGCACATAGGCCGAGCCGGGCGTGTAGGGGCTGGCGTAGTTGCCGACGACGCTGTCGAAGCCGAACAGCGCCTTGATCGGATCGCTCTCGAACCAGCCGTCCAGCCAGTCGCCGGCCGACTTGGCGAACAGGTCCAGCAGGTCACGGCGCCCCTGGGTGTCCAGCCCCGCGGCCTGTTTGCCCAGCGACGCGCCCTTCAGCAGTTCGGGCAGCATGGCCATCCAGCCGCCCTCGACCATGTTGGGCGGGGCCTTCAGGATCCAGTCGCGCAGCACCGCCGCGATGACCTCGAGCCGGCGCTCGTATTCGGGCAGGCGCTCCGCATCGCGCGTCGAGAATTTCGCCAGCTGTGATTGCGTCCGCCCCTCGCCCGCCAGGAAATGGCGGCCGTCGTCGAAGGGCAGGAAGTTGGACACCTTGCGCTCGACCACCCGCAGCCCGTGCCGGGCCAGGTCCATGTCGGCGATGACCTTCGGATTCAGCAGGCTGACCGTGTAGCTGGCGGTGGAGTTGCGGAAACCGGGGTGGAATTCCTCCGTCACCGCCGCCCCGCCGACCACATGCCGCCGCTCCAGCACCGTCACCTTCAGCCCGGCCCGCGCCAGATAGAAGGCGCAGACGAGGCCGTTGTGGCCTCCGCCGAGGATGACGACGTCGGTGGTGGTGGTGGTCATGAAAACTCCCTCGCCTCTCCTCTAAGCTATCGTCATCCTCCGGCAAGCCGCGCCTTCGCGGCGCAGACCGGGGGACCCAGCGGCGCCGAAGGCGACCTGTCCAGCCGCGCTCCCGGCAGGTTCGCGCTCTCGCGCGCCGCTGGGTCCCCCGGTCTCGCTGCGCTCGCCGGAGGATGACGAGAGCTATCTGAGCAGCCGCTCTTCCTCCGGCCGGTGCACCAGCGACACCAGCACCACGCTGATCATCATCAGCAGGAACCAGCTGCCCAGCTTGGCCAGCGACACTGGCTCCCAGCCGTCCTCCTGTCCCGGATAGGCCCAGGCCTGGGCGTATGTGCCGACGTTCTCGGCCAGCCAGATGAAGACCGCGACCAGGAAGAAGCCGAGCAGGAACGGCATCGTCCGACGCTTCCGGTCCGGTGTGAAATAGAACCAGCCGCGCCCGAACAGCACCGCCGTCAGGGCGAACAGGGCCAGTCGGATGTCCGGCAGCCAGTGGTGGGCGAAGAAGTTGACGTAGATCGCCGCGGCCAGAACCCAGGTCGTCCACAGCGGCGGATAGTGGCGGAATTTGATGTCGAAGATGCGCCAGATGCGGGCGATGTAGCTGCCGACCGCCGCATACATGAAGCCCGAGAAGAGCGGCACCATGCCTATGCGCAGCAGGCTGTCCTCCGGATAGATCCACGACCCGTGCTGGGTCTTGAACAGCTCCATGATCGTGCCGACCACGTGGAAGACGAAGATCACCCTCGCCTCCTCCCAGCTCTCCAGCCTGAGGATCAGCATGGCCGCCTGGATGGCCAGCGCCGCGACGACGAGGAAGTCATACCGGCTGACCGGCGCCCCCTCCGGCCACCACAGATGCGTCGCCAGCAAGAGGGCCAGCATCGCCCCGCCGAACAGGCAGGCCCAGGCCTGCTTGATCCCGAACATCAGGAATTCGAAGCCGTAGCGGGACCATGCGGCGCGGTCGGCCCAGGTCTGCAGCCGGCCCAGCCAGTGGCGGCCCCAGGTTTCGAGGGGAAGGCGGCGCGGCTCGGTCAAGACGGCCGACGACTGGCCGCCCGGAAGGCCCGGGGCGTCACGCCGACCTGCGCCCGGAAGGCCCGGTTGAACGGACCGACGGAGCCGAAGCCGCACTCGAACGCGACGTCCAGAATGGGCTGGCCCTGATCCGGGTCGGCCAGCAGGCGTTTCGCGCGCTCGATCCTGTGGTGGTTGATCAGCCGGTTGAAGTTCGGGAAGCCCAGAACGGTGCTGATGCACTGGGACACCTTGTATTCCGGCTGGCCGAGGCGCGCCGCGACATCGCCGATCCTGAGGTCGGGTCGAGCGTCGATGGCTTCGTCGCGCAGCAACCGCTCAAGCCGTTCGGCGAGGCGTCTGTCCTCTTCCGTCGGCGTCCGGCGCGCCGACCGCGTCCCGTCCGACGGGGCCAGGGGATGGCGCAGGCGATACCAGACCGCTGCCGAGGCCCCGACCAGACCGACGACACAGCAGGCGATCCGGATCAGGTCGGTCCGCCAGGCCTCGGCGGGACCCGCACTGGAGACTCCCGACCCCAGAACCGTCACCAACTGCGCCGCATAGATCGCGAGGAAGGCGAGCCGGAACCGCTTCTCCAGCACCCCGATATCACCCCGGCGCGGCTGGAACGGCTCTATGAAGGTCAACAACATGGCCGCCGAGCCGCTGAGCCCATAGACGTTCCCGGCGAAGCCGTAGAGGCCGCCTTCGGTCGGCGCGAGGACCGTCAGCGCGCCTGCGACCGCAACCACCGTCGCAACCATGCGGGGCCACCAGACGTCGCGGGGCGCTGGATCGAACAGGGCCCGGGTCAGCAGCCAGGCCCATCCGCAGGCCCCTGCGCCGACGAGCGAAAACAGGATTCCGGTACCTCCGTCGGTCAGACGGCCCGCGATGTAGCAGACGAAGGAGACCGCGCAGAGCGCCGCATAGGCCTCAAGACGACTGGGTGCCCGCCGGGGCCATGAGGCCCGGCTGACGACCGGAACGCTGGGAAATGGCTGCGTGGACACCGATCCTCCCGGGGCGCTGACGGATTCATGACCCGCCAGCACGGCCCTGTCCAGCGCGCCGCCGCCCGTCCCTGCCGGTCCGGCACAGGAATTTCTGGCCGATTTCCAAATCGGCGAGACGCCCGGCCCAGATCGCCCGCATCCCTGCCGACGCCTCGCTTTCCGGGGCCGGTCGGGAGACATCATGTCCAGCATTTCTACACCGGTGCCCACTGGCGGCACCGCAAAAGCCCTGCGTTGGGCCGGCATTCTCTGGTTCGTCGTCGCCGCCATCGGCCAGGCGGCCTTCGTCGGCTTCATCCTCGCCTTCTACGGCACGCGGACCGTGGCCGGGAACTACGCCGGCTGGAACGACAAGCCGCTGATCGACGGCTATATCTCCGGCGATCAGACCGGGAATTTCGTCTTCGCCGCCCATGTGCTGCTGGCGTCGCTCGTGACCCTGGCCGGACTCATGCAACTGGTCCCGGCGATCCGGCGCGCCTTCCCGGCCCTGCACCGCTGGAGCGGACGGACCTTCCTCTTCGTGGCCGGCGTCATGGCGTTGAGCGGCTTCTGGCTGACCCTCGTCCGCGGGACCTCGTTGTCCGACGTCTCCTCGGCCGCCATCGTGATCGATGGTCTGCTGATCCTCATCTTCGGCGCGCTGGCGTGGCGGCATGCCGTCAAGCGCCGGTTCGACCAGCACCGGGTCTGGGCGATGCGCACCTTCATGGCGGTCAGCGGCGTCTGGTTTCTCAGGATCGGCATCATGGGCTGGGTGCTGGTCAACCAGGGACCGGTCGGCATGTCGGGCACCCTGTCGGGTCCGGCCGACATCGTCCTCGTCTTCGGCAGCTATCTGATCCCGCTGGGCTTGCTGGAGCTCTATTTCAGGGCCGGGCGCAGCGCCCATGCGGCACCGAAGCTTCTGACCGCGGCCCTCGTTCTCTTCGCCGCGGCCTTCACGGCGATCGGAGTCTTCGGAACGATCGCCCTCATGTGGGGACCGTACCTTTAGGAGGAGACCGGGCGGCCTACCCCCGACCGCGATAGGTCGGCACGCCCTGGTCCGGCAGCCACAGCCCTTCCGGCGCAGTGCCGGTCTGCCAGAAGACGTCGATCGGGATACCGCCGCGCGGATACCAGTAGCCGCCGATGCGCAGCCATTTCGGCTGCAGCAGGTCGGCGATCTTCCGCCCGATGGCCACGGTGCAGTCCTCATGGAAGGCACCGTGGTTGCGGAAGGCGGTCAGGTACAGCTTCAGGCTCTTGGACTCGACCAGCCAGTCGCCCGGCGCATAGTCGATGACGATGTGGGCGAAGTCCGGCTGGCCCGTCACCGGGCACAGGCTGGTGAACTCCGGCGCGGTGAAGCGGGTCAGATACAGCATTCCCGGATGGGGATTGGGCACCCGTTCCAGCTCGGCCGTTTCCGGGCTGGAGGGCTGGGCGGTTTGCTGGCCGAGCTGGTGCAGGCCTGAGGTGTCAGTGGTCATGTCCGGGAGGGTTTCAACTTGCGGGCCTCGGAGGGCCCGAGGCATGAATGCACATTAGCGGGGAGATACGGCGGTGGGGAACCGATTTCAAAAGCCGTGCATCATCCTGAGCCTTTCAGCGATGGCGGTTGGTGCAACGGGCTGCGGCCTGTCAGCTCCGGCCTATTCCATACCATCCCTTCCCGAAGGGTATGCAGGACAGGTCACAGTCAACTGCGGGGTGACTCCGAATGGTCCATTGACAGACTGCCGGATCGTCAACGAGACGCCGGCGGGTGCCGGGTTCGGCGAGGCCGCGCTCGCCGCCGCGCAGCGGTCACGCTTGTCAGCCGGTACCGTGGATCCGTTCAACCGCGACCCACGGGTGGAATACACGCTTCGCTTCCGCTCCCTGGACGAACTTGAAATCCCTCCGCCCGCAGCCCCCGAGCCGCCGCGCTGACGCTTCCATTTGCCTTCCCCAGCGACAGCCCGCTATCCGTAGCGAAAGACAACCCGGGGACACGTCATGGCCATTCCGACTTCGCTGCAACACGGTCTGAAACTGCCGGTCATCGCCGCGCCCATGTTCCTGGTCTCCGGACCGGATCTGGTGGTCGAGACCTGTAACGCCGGCGTCATCGGCACCTTCCCGTCGCTGAACCAGCGCACGACCGAGGGCTATCGGGAGTGGCTGCACGAGATCAAGGCGCGCCTGAACCCCGACGCCGCGGCCTTCGGGGTCAACCACATCGTCCATCCGACCAACCCGCGCCTGATGGCCGACATGATGGTCTCGGTCGAGGAGAAGGTGCCGCTGATCATCACCTCGCTGGGCGCGGTGCGCGATGTGGTCGAGGCAGTGCACGGCTATGGCGGGGTGGTCTTCCACGACATCGCCAATGTCCGCCATGCCCGCAAGGCGGCCGAGGCGGGCGTCGACGGCCTGATCCTGGTGGCCAACGGCGCCGGCGGCCACGCCGGCGTGGTCAATCCGTTCGCCCTGGTCGAGGAGGTGAGGTCCTTCTACGACGGGACCATCATCCTGTCCGGCTGCCTGTCGACCGGCGGCGACGTGGCGGCCTCCATCATGATGGGCGCCGACTTCGCCTATATGGGCACCCGCTTCATCTCGACGACCGAGTCGATGGCCCAGTCCGAGTACAAGCAGATGATCGTCGAGTCCGGTGCCTCGGACATCACCTACACCCCCGCCGTCTCGGGCATTCCGGCCAATTTCCTGACGCCCTCGCTGGTCGCCAATGGCATCGACCCGAAATCCCTGCCCGAACACAAGCTCGACATGGCCGACGAGGCCAAGGCCTGGAAAACCGTCTGGTCCGCCGGTCAGGGCTCGGCCGGGGTGCGTGACGTTCTGCCCACGGCTCAGCTTATCCATCGGCTGACGGACGAATTTACGCAGGCTTGTAACAAATTCGACAAGAAGCGGCTCTAGACCCCGCCTCGATCAAACGAGGCGATTCACACATGCTCCGCACCCTGACGACCGCCGGTGTTCTGGCGACCACCCTGCTGGCCTTCGCCGTTCCGGCCGCCGCCCAGGACGCCGCAGCGGGCAGCTGGGCCTTCGCGGTCGGTGCGGGCACGGACAATCGCTCCAAGGGCGCGTCCAAGTCTGACGGTGACGCCTATGCCTGGGGCGAGGCCGAATGGGAGAGCGCCTCCGGCCTGCTGTATGGCGGGGCCGGATTGCAGACCATCAAGAGCTCCAGCGGGTCCGAGCTCGAGGCGGAAGTGGGTTTCGGCGTGCGGCCCGAGATCGCCGGCTTCGACCTCGACCTGAACGCCACCCACAAGTCCCAGATCGATGCGGCCTCCGGCTATGACAACACCGCCTGGGAACTGACCGCCGACGTCAAGCGCTCGATCGGCCCGGCCAGCGGACGCGTCCGCTTCCAGTATTCGCCCGACGGCATGGGCGGGACAGAGGCCTGGACCTGGGTCGAGGCCCGCCTCGGCTGGGACTTCACCGACCGTCTGGAAGGCACGGCCGCCATCGGCCGTCGCGAACAGGACAACAGCCTCGACTACACGGCCTGGAACGCCGGGGTGACCTACGCCCTGACCGACAGGATCGACGCCGACGTGCGCTACTACGCCACCGACGCCGAAGTTCCGGGCGAGCAATATGCCGACAGCCTGGTGGCCACGCTCAGCCTGGCGTTCTGATCCTTCGACAGGGCCCCTCGCATTTCGCGCCGGGGTCCCTATCTAGGACAAATGAGCAGCCATCGTCCCACGACCCTCGAACGCGCCTATGAGCTGGCGCGCGGCGGAGGCTGCCGCACCGTCGGCGAGATCAAACAGGCCCTCCAGGCGGAAGGCTTCGAGCGGATACAGGATTCCCTGTACGGCCCGACCCTGACAGCCGCCCTGCGCAAGCTCTGCCAGGAGCACTATGTCGCCACGCCCGAGGGCGAAGCCGCCGAATAGCAGGGCCTTTAGGCCTGTCTTGATTTTGACGCGCCGCCAGTCCAAAAGCGTTTTTGTCGAGCTCTCTGCGAAACGCCACCCTCTGCTTTCGCACTGAGGTCTAGCCGCTCCTTTCAGACCCGACAGACCGCAGGGGCTTTTCCCTGTGGTCAACTGCTAGCGGAGGTCCTGAAAATGGCTACCGGCACTGTTAAATGGTTCAACTCCACCAAGGGCTACGGCTTCATCCAGCCTGACGACGGCGGCAAGGACGTTTTCGTCCACATCTCGGCTGTCGAACAAGCGGGCCTGCGCGGCCTCGATGAAAACCAGAAGGTTTCCTACGAAATCGAGCGCGACAAGCGTTCGGGCAAGGAATCGGCTGGTCAGCTGAAGACCGAAGGCTGAGTTCACGCGTCGGGCCTTACCGACGCATGATTTCGACGGCGGCGAGGGCGAAGGCCTTCGCCGCCGTTTTGCTATCTGCACCGCGCCGCTTGCTATTGCCGGGCAAAGCGCCCATCTGGGGCTTCGTCGATCTCACTGCGAAACGCTGCTGCCCCTTTGCATCGCGCACCGAGGTCCAAAGCCGATCCCATTCAGACCCGACAGGCCGACCCGGAACCTCTTCCGGCGGTCAACGCCTAACGGAGGTCTCAAAATGGCTACCGGCACTGTGAAATGGTACAACTCCACCAAGGGTTACGGCTTCATCGCCCCCGATGACGGCGGCAAGGACGTGTTCGTCCACGCCTCGGCCGTTGAAACGTCCGACCTGGGCACGCTCAACGAAAATCAGAAGATCTCCTACGAAGTCGAACGCGACTCGCGTTCAGGCAAGGAATCGGCCGGTCGCCTCAAGGCCGCCGAATAGTTTCCGACAAGCGACCCTGCCGGGATTGATTTCCGGCTGACGGAAGGGCCGGCCGCCGAACAGGCGCCGGCCCGACTGTTTTTCAACTCCAGGAGATGCCGATGACCCCGCTGGCCGAAAAGCTCCCGACCATGACCGACGCCGATCTGAAGGCCCTGCGCCTCAATGCGGTCCGTCTGTCCGAAAGCGGCTCTCCCACCAAGATGGCCACCGCCGCCGAACTGGTGCCCCTGATCGACGCCGAAACCGCGCGCCGCGCCGCCGACAAGACGACCATCGCCGTCAAGAAGCCCCGCGCCCCGGCCAAGAAGAAGGTCGTCCCGGCGACAGGTCACCAGACCGCCCTGCCGGACAGCAAGGCCGCCTAGACCTTTCTCCGCGAGCGGCGGCTCCTGCCCCCTCGATTGGACTCAAGCCCCTTTCGCTGACAACCTCCCGCATCGGCGGATCGGGTCCGCCGGAACAGGGGGTTGCATGCGCATCCGGTCGCTCGCCATTGTCCTCGCCTGCACCCTGGTGCCGACATCCGTTCTGGCCCAGGCCTCCGGTGTCGTCGAAAAGCCTGCAGCCCTGGTCGCCGACGGCGTCCCGGCCATTCCGGCGGCACTGGCGGCCGAGACCCGACCGTATATGGAATTCCGTACCGCCGGCTTCGCGGGCTGGAATGCGGCTGACCGGTCGATGCTGATTTCGACCCGCTTCGGCAATACGGCCCAGATCCATCGCGTCGCCATGCCGATGGGCGCTCGCGAACAGCTCAGCTTCGAGGTGGAACCCGTCGGCGGCCGTTGGTCCCCCGCCGGTGACGTGCTGGTCGTCAGCAAGGACAGGGGGGGCGATGAGTTCTTCCAGCTGTACACGCTGGCCGAGGGCCGCCTCACCCTGCTGACGGACGGGGGGCGCAGCCGCAACAGCTTCGGGGCCTGGAGTCAGGACGGACGCCTGATCGGCTACTCCTCTACCCGGCGCAACGGCCGGGACAGCGACCTCTATGTGATGGACCCGCGAGATCCCTCGACCGCCCGCATGGTGGCCGAGGTCAGCGGCGGCGGCTGGAGCATCGCGGATTTCTCGCCGGACGGTCGCACCGCCCTTGTCGTGCAGGGGATCCAGGTCACCAAGTCGAACCTCCATGCCCTCGACCTCGCGAGCGGTCGCATGACCCCGATCGGCGATCACAGCCTGCCGATCGCCTATGGTGGTGCCCAGTTCGCCGCTGACGGGACGCTTTGGGTCACCTCGGACCAGGACAGCGACTTCCAGCGGCTGGGCCGGATCAACCTCGCCACCGGTGCCTTCACAGCCGTCTCGGCGGAACCGCGCTGGGACGTCGAGGACTTCGACATCGCCGAGGACGGTTCCTTCATCGCCTATACGATCAACGAGGCCGGCAGCACCCGTCTGCGCCTGCTCGACCCCGCGTCTGGTCAGGTTCGCAGGGTCGACAGCCTGCCCGCGGGCATCGCCGGCGGCCTCGACATCGCGCCCTGGGGCGATATCGGCCTGACCTACTCCTCGGCCCGCAGCGCCTCTGACGCCTTCTCCATCGACCCCACATCCCTTGCGGTCACCCGCTGGACCCGCAGCGAGACCGGCGGGCTGGATGTCACGCGCAATGTCGAGCCTGAACTGATCGAGGTCGCCAGCTTCGACGGTGAGCCCGTCTCCGGCTTCCTCTACCGCCCCGACGCAGCCCGCTTCCCGGGTCCCCGTCCGCTGATCGTCAATATCCATGGCGGGCCGGAGGGCCAGAGCCGCCCCGGCTTCATGGGCCGCAACAACTACCTGATCAATGAGCTCGGGGTGGCCATCTTCTTCCCCAATGTCCGCGGCTCCACCGGCTACGGCAAGCGGTTCGTCAGCCTGGATAACGGGCCCGACCTGCGAGAGAATTCGGTGCGGGATATCGGTGCCTACCTCGACCGGCTGGGTGCCGATCCGGCCATCGATGCGGGACGCATCGCTGTCACCGGTGGCTCCTATGGCGGATACATGTGCTACGCCGGGGCCATTCACTACGGCGATCGTCTTCGCGGCGCGAACTGCGTGGTCGCCATCTCCAACTTCGTGACCTTCCTCGAGAACACCGAGGCTTATCGGCGCGATCTGCGCCGGGTCGAATACGGCGACGAGCGCGACCCGGGCCAGCGCGCCCGCCTGCTCGAGATCTCGCCCATGACCCGGGTCAACGAGATCAACATCCCGCTGATGGTGGTCACCGGCGGCAACGACCCGCGCGTCCCGGCGTCAGAGGCCGACCAGATGATCGCCGCCGTCCGCGCCAACGGCCGCACCGCCTGGCACCTTCTCGGCCAGGACGAGGGGCACGGCTTCGCGAAAAAAGTGAACCAGGACTACCAATTCTGGGCCAGTCTGCTGTTCTGGCGCGAGACCCTGCTGAGCGCGGACTGATCGTCGGTCTATCCATGAGCCTCGCCGCCGTCATCGTCATCCTGGCGCTCCAGCAGCCTGATCCGCTGGCCCCGGCCCGCATGGGCCAGATGCTCTGCTATGAGCCCGACGCGGCGCGCCAGACCTGTTACGGGACCGCGTCCTACCGCTGGCCGGGCGATGGAACCGTCATCAGCGACATCGTGGTCGCCGCCAGCGCCGTTCCAGCGATTTTCGTACACTCCAGTGCGCCCGTCTTCGTTCGGGGCGACGAGGAGTGCACCCGGCTGGTCCCCAGCGCCGGTCAGATCACCGCCGTCTATCAGGACGGCGAAAAGCTGGGCGGGTCCGAGTTCGAGTCGTTCAGGAGGATTCTGGGCTCGATCATTGACCAGGCAAACGGGTCGGGCCGCGAACTCTGCTTTTCTTACAAGCCCCTGGCCAATGGCGACTTCAAGTCGACGGCAAGGGTCGACGGCGTGGCGCGACCCGATCTGGACGGGACCGTCCGTTGGGTGCGCCCCGCCGACGGCTGGCGCGTCGCCTTTTAGCCGATCGCCTGATCGAGGTCCGCGATCAGGTCCTCGACCTCCTCCACGCCCACCGACAGCCGGATCAGGTTCTCGGTCACCCCGCCCGCCTCGCGCACCTCTTTCGGCACCGAGGCGTGGGTCATGATGGCCGGGTGGTTGACCAGGCTTTCGACGCCGCCCAGCGACTCCGCCAGGGTGAAGACCTGAACCCGCTCCAGCACGCGTTTGGTCCGCTCCAGATCGCCGTCGATCAGGGCGGTGACCATGCCGCCGTAGCGGCCGTTCATCTGGCGTGAGGCCAGTTCGTGCTGCGGGTGGCTGATGAGGCCGGGATAGATCACCTTCGCGATCCCCTTCCGCTCCTCCAGCCAGCGCGCGACGGCCAGGGCGTTCTCGTTGTGCGCCTTCATGCGCAGGCCGAGCGTCTTCAGGCCCCGGTTGGCCAGGAAGGCGTCGAACGGCCCCATCACCCCGCCGACCGAGTTCTGCAGGAACTTGATCTCCTTCGCGAGGTCCGGGTTCGCCGTCACCAGCGCCCCCCCGATGATGTCGGAGTGGCCGTTCAGATATTTGGTCGCCGAATGCATGACCACGTCGGCCCCCAGCTTCAGCGGCTGCTGGCTCCAGGGCGTGGCGAAGGTGTTGTCGACGATCAGCAGCAGGCCGTGCTTCCTCGCGATCGTCGACAGGCCGGCGATGTCGGCCAGTTTCATCAGAGGATTGGTCGGGGTCTCGGCCCAGATCAGCTTCGTCTTCGGCGTGATGGCGGCCTCGACGGCCGCCAGATCGCTCAGATCGACATAGGCGAAGTCCAGCCCCATCGACCGGCGGCGCACGCGCTCGAACAGCCGCCACGAGCCGCCGTACAGGTCATCGCCGGTGATGATGTGCGACCCGGCATCCAGCAGCTCAAGCGCGGTCGAGGTCGCGGCCATGCCGCTGGCGAAGCCGAAGCCGTGGGTCCCGCCTTCCAGATCGGCCAGGCAGGCCTCGAACGCCTCGCGCGTCGGATTCTTGCCGCGCGCATACTCATAGCCCTTGTTCACGCCCGGGCTTTCCTGGGCGTAGGTCGAGGTGGCGTAGATCGGGGTCATCACCGCGCCTGTGGTCGGGTCCGGCCGCTGGCCCGCGTGGATGGCGCGGGTCGAAAAGCCCTGGCTGTTTTTGAGCGAACTCATTCTGTTTCCCGATCGATGCGGCCGATGTTGCCCGCGTAGAACGCTGACGACAGCTGGAAGATCTCCAGCCATTTCGGCGCTGTGAATAGGTGGTTGGAGTCCCGGAGAACAGCCACCCTGACGTTGACCTCGCGCTCCCTCAGAAACTCGACCCACCGCGCGGTGTTCCGGGGCAGGACATGGGTATCGCCCTCGGCCCGGATCATCAGCACCGGAATCCGCCTGCGCGGCGGCCGGGGGGTATAGACGTCCACACCGCCGGCCAGCCCGATCGCCGCCGCCGCCCGGCTGTTTCCGAGCGCGCCGTCGACCGCGACGTAGGAGCCGAGCGAATAGCCGAACATCGCCGTCCGGCGACGGTTCACACCGCGGGCGATGAACCAGTCGATGGCATGCTCGCCGACATCGCGCCAGGCCTCCATCATCGCCGGCGGGCGGATGCCGTCATCGGGCCAGGCATCCGTGAACAGCGGCGTCAGCACCTCATAGCCGTCCGCGGCGAAACGCATCGCCAGTTCATGCCAGGGCCCGCGGCTGACGATGTTCGTGCCCGAGCCGTGCATCATGACGATGGCCGAGCGCCGCCCCTCACCGACCGGCCGGTAGTGGATGGCGCGGATCGGCTTGCGGTGGCTCATGAAGGTCAGACCTTCCCAGGTCGGGACCTCGGCCTGCCGGGCCCAGCCCCCGCCTGTCAGACCGGCCGCGACAGCGGCGATAACGCTACGACGGTGCATGCCCCGGCTCCGGACGGGTTTCCAGAAACGTGCGGGTCCGACTCATGACCGCGCACCAGGTGGGAAGATCATACTGGTGGCCGTCAAAATCGAGGCCCTCGACCTCAACCATGGCACCGGCCGCGCGCAGGTCGGCTGCGAGGTCCAGCGTCGCGCGAACCGGCACGGCCTCGTCGCGACGGGCGTGCATCAGCAGGAAGGACAGGTCGCGTCCGGCCAGCCGCTCTTCGACCGCCCCGCCCCCTGCCGCCAGAACGGCAGAACGGATCGGGCTTCCGGGTGCCGTCGCGGCGTTCAGGGCGACGCCGGCGCCGCGGGAATAGCCCCAAAGCGCCACCCGATCGGGCGTAATGCCCGCTGTGCCGGCGAGCTGGGTCGCCGCGTCCAGCGCCGCCTGGCGCCAGGCCCGCGCGTTCACCAGCCGACGCCCCTGGGCGGGGGCGTCGGCATCGAAATAGGCCGGCAGCATCACCCAGTAGCCGCGCGACGCCAGCTGGATGGCGTGGGCGTCGAACAGGATCGCGTTCATCTCGAACCCGGTCCCGCCGTGCAGCATCACGAGAGCGGTGCCATTGGGCTCGCCCCGCGGCGCATAGAGATGCGCCCGGATCGACCGGCCACGGCTCTCGAAGCTGACCAGGGTTCTGGACGCCTGGACCGCGACATCGTCGCTGCAGCCGGGAACGCCGACGCGCGGTGGCGGCGGCGCTGTCTGGGCGACAACTCCGTCGCCCGACACCGTCAGCGCCAGCAGACCCAGCGCCGCAATGAGACTGTAGCGCACCCGGGCGTTACGACGCCGGGGCGGCGGCGGCGGCCGGCAGCAGGTTGGCGTCGAGGAAGCGCCGCGTGTGCTGGAACACCTCGCACCAGACCGGGCCGGTCATCGACCGTCCGGGGGCATCGAGCATCTGCACATCCACGGTCGCACCGCGACGGCGCAGGTTGGCGGCCAGTTCGCGCATGGTGGCGGCGGAGATGACGGGGAAGGTCGAATAGCCCTCGATCAGCATCATCGACACGCCCTCCCTGCGGCCGCGGCTCGCCTCGAAAATGTCCTGGCCGGTCCCGACCCCAATGGCCACGCGCGCCGTGGAATCCGGATGCGCCGATCCGTCCGTGGCGACGAACCCGCCGAGCGAGAAGCCCCAGATGCCGACCCGTGCCGGATCGACGCCCTCCAGCGTGCCCATATAAGCCACGGCGGCATGACCCGCCTCTTCCCAGAGCCGGACGTCACGGCCGTTCCACGGAACCTGGCGCGCCCGGGCCTCGAAATAGTTCGGAACCAGGACATGATAGCCGCGGGCCGCGAGCTGGATGGCGTGCGGGTCGAACGCATGGGCGTCGACGGACAGGCCTTCCGAGCTGTGCAGCATGACCACCGCTGCGCCGTTGGCGGGACCGGTTGGCTTGTAGATGAGGCCGCGAACCGTCTGGGAGTTGCTGATGAACTCGGCCGGGCCCCGCGTGGCCCGCTGCGGAACATCGTCGGCGCAGCCCGCGGGTGCGGCCGCCTGGGCCGAAGCGTTGGAAACCGGACCGAGAAGGGTGGCGGCGGCGATCGCGGCGGCGATGGCCAGGGTCGGGAAGCGTTTCATGGATGGTCTCAACAGCATGTGGAACGGTGTGATGCCCAATCAGGACCACATTTTCGCCGCCGTCCAGTCAACTCGCCTCATTTCCATTGCATGTTTGCAACAACCGCCGACCGGACCCGCGTCGCGGCCTAGCGGTTGAGGCTCAGATGGTTGATCAGGTCCGTCCGCGTAATCAGGCCCACGAACTGCTCGCCGTCCAGGATGATCGCCACACGATCACGGTCAAACAGGGGGATCAGGGCATCCAGGGTCTCACCCACCTGAACCGTATCGAGGTCGCGGGTCATGGCCGAGGCGACCGGACGGGCGAACCTTTCCTTCCGGGTGATCTCGTCGGTGTTCATCACATGGACCAGGTCGCTTTCGTCCAGAATACCGACCAGCCGGCCGTCCTGGATGATCGGTAGCTGCGAGACGTCAGCGCCACGCATGCGTTTGAAGGCTGTGTCCAGCGTATCGTCAGGCCCGGCAACAACGACGTCGCCGTTCTCGTATTTGCGGCTTATCAGGTCGGACAGGTCGCCGTGCATCGGCTGACCGCTCAGCCCCTGATCGGCCAGCCAGGCGTCGTTGTAGACCTTGGACAGATATTTGGCGCCGGTGTCGCAGACGAAGGTTACGACCCGCTTCGGCTCCGTCTGCTCGCGGCACCAGCGCAGGGCACTGGCGATCAGCGTCCCCGACGAAGACCCCGCAAGCACGCCTTCCTTGAGCAGCAGTTCCCGGACGGTGGCGATCGCCTCGGCGTCGGGGATGGAATAGGCCTTGTCGATCAGGCTCATGTCCGCCGTATCGGGCACGAAATTCTGGCCGATCCCCTCGACCGTATAGCTGCCCTCCGGTCCCGGTACGCCGTCATTGACGACCCCCGCCAGCGTGGATCCCACGGGGTCGGCGAGGATGATCTTCGCGTCCGAGCCGACGCTTTTCAGATAGCGGGCAATGCCGGTGATCGTGCCGCCCGACCCGATGCCGGCGACGAAGGCGTCGATGTCGCCCCCCATCTGTTCGTAGATTTCCGGACCTGTGGTCTGGAAATGCGCGAGCGAATTGGCATCGTTGGCGAACTGGTTGACGTAGAATCCGCCCGGGATCTGCTGCGCCAGCCGCTCGGCCATGTCGGTGTAGTATTCGGGATGCCCATGCGGCACGTCCGAACGGGTCAGGCGAACATCCGCTCCCATCGCCCTGAGATGCTGGATTTTTTCCTTGGACATCTTGTCCGGAATGACCAGAAGCACCTTATAGCCCTTGGCTTGGCCCACCAGCGTCAGCGCCAGACCCGTGTTGCCGGCCGTCGCCTCGACGATGGTGCCGCCGGGCTTCAGAAACCCCTCGCCTTCCGCCGCCGCGATCATCGACAGGGCGATCCGGTCCTTGATCGATCCGCCCGGGTTCTGCGCCTCCAGCTTCAGGAACAGGCGGCACGGGCCCGTATCGACCTTCGTCACCTCCACCATCGGCGTCTTGCCGATCAGGTCCAGCAACGAACCGGTCGGACCGGACAGGACAGGCGTGGCGGCCAAAGACATTCAATCACTCCAGGGGGCTCGCGCCGAAAGCTAGGCGCAGCCCCTGCCCATCACAAGCTGCGCAAGATTTCGCCTCCGAAGAGGCCAGTCGTGCGTTATCAAGGATACAAATGAGCAAATCACCCCGCCGGCCCGTCGCCGGACTCCCCGACGAAGCCACGCTGATCGCCTTCCTCCGCGAAGCCGGATCAGCGGAGAAAACTGATATCGCGCGCCATTTCGGCCTCAAGGGCGGAGAGCGTCGCGCCCTGCGCGAGATGATCCGCGCCCTCGAAGAGGCCGGCAAACTGGGCAAGCGCGGCCGCAAGGGCTTTTCCGAAGTCGGTGCCCTGCCCCCCGTCGGCGTCGCCGATGTGGTCGAGCGCGACCTCGACGGCGAACTCTATGTCCGCCTGGTGGAGGCCTCGGCCGACGCCCCGCGCGCCCTGCTGATTCCCGACAACGGCGGCAAGACCGGCCCCGCCCCCGGCATGGGCGACCGTGTCCTGGTCAAATTCGCCCGCACCGAGGACGGCTGGGAAGCCCGGCTGATCAAGAAGCTCGACGCCGGTGCCAACAAGGTGCTGGGCGTCATCCGCAAGTCCAACAAGGAGGTCCGGGTCGAACCCGTCGACCGCAAGTCGAAGGACGTGCTGATCGTCCCCCACGCCCAGGCCGAGGGCCTGCGCGACGGCGATCTGGTCCTCGCCGCCATCGAGAAGGGCGACCAGCGCTACGGACCGAAGCGCGGCAAGATTCTCGAGAAGATCGGCCACGAGGGCGACGCCCGCGCCGCCTCCCTGATCGCCATCGCCGCCCACAATGTGCCGATGGGCTTCTCGGAGGCCGTCGAAAAGGAAGCTGAGGATCAGGAGTTGCCCTCGCTGAAGGGGCGCGAGGACCTGCGCGACCTGCCCCTGATCACCATCGACCCCGCCGACGCCCGCGACCACGACGACGCCGTCTATGCGATGCGCGACGAGGATCCGAAGAACGCCGACGGCTGGATCGTCTGGGTCGCCATCGCCGATGTCGCCGCCTACGTCCGCCCCAACACCAACCTCGACCGGGAAGCCCGCGACAAGGGCAACTCCACCTACTTCCCCGACCGCGTCGAACCGATGCTGCCCGAGCGCCTGTCCAACGGCCTGTGCAGCCTCAAGGAGGGCGAGAACCGCGCCTGTATGGCGGTGCGCATGGTCTTCGACCGGGACGGCCGGAAGACGGGCCACAAATTCGTGCGCGGCCTGATGCGGTCGCAGGCCAAGCTCAGCTACGAACAGGCCCAGTCCGCCATCGACGGCCAGACTGACGACACCACCGGCCCGATCATGGCGGCCATCCTCGAGCCGCTGTGGGCGGCCTATCGCACCATGCTCAAGGGTCGGCTGAAGCGCAGCCCGTTGGCGATCGAAAGCCCCGAACGCCGCATCCGCATGAACACTGAGGGCCAGATCATCTCGATCGAGCCCCGTGTCAGCCTCGAGGCCCACCGGCTGATCGAGGAGATGATGATCCAGGCCAACGTCTGCGCCGCGGAGACGCTGGAGCAGAAGAAGACGCCCCTGCTGTACCGCATCCACGACGCCCCCAGTCAGGAGAAGCTGTTCAACCTCGGGGACTTCCTCCAGACCATTGGCAAGCCGTGGAACAAGGGCGAGCCGGCCACGACCAAACGGTTCAACAAGCTGCTGGAAGAGACCCGCGGCGGCGACCACGCCGAGGTCGTCAACGAGGTCGTCCTGCGCAGCCAGATGCAGGCCATCTATTCGGCCGAGAACGTCGGCCATTTCGGGCTGAACCTCGACCGCTACGCCCATTTCACCTCGCCGATCCGGCGCTATTCCGACCTGATCGTCCATCGCGGCCTGATCCGGGCGCTGGGCCTGGGCAAGGACGGATTGACGGACCGGGAAGTCACGGAACTGCCCGCCATCGCCGAACAGGTGACCATGACCGAGCGCCGCTCCATGGCCGCCGAGCGCGCGGCCATGGACCGCTATATGGCCGCCTTCCTGCAAGAGCGGGTCGGGGCGACCTTCCCAGGACGGATCACCGGCGTCACCCGCTTCGGCCTGTTCGTCCGGCTGGAGGAAACCGGTGCCGACGGCCTGGTCCCGGTCTCTTCCCTGGGCACCGAATATTTCACCCACGACGACAAGTCCCACGCCCTGGTCGGGGAGCGCACCGGCGCCCGCTGGACCCTCGGCCGGACGGTCGAGGTGCGGTTGAAAGAGGCCACGCCGATCACCGGCGGGCTGGTCTTCGAAATGCTCTCGGATCCAGCCCCGCGCGATCCCAATGCGCCCGCGCCCCGTCTGGGCCAACGCGGCCGGGGCGCAGGCGGGGGCGACTTCCCGAAGCGCGGCGGCGGCAGGCCCGGCGGACCCAAGCCGCCCAAGGGCGGACGCCCGTCCGGCGGCCTGAAGGGCGTGCGCAAGGGCAAGCGACGCTGACGGAAATCGTCACGACTTCGCCGCACATGATCGGCTAGTCTCTTCGCGGGGAGGACATGATGATCAGACTGAACCGGGGCGTCGCCGCCGTGCTGGCCGCCATCCTGCTCGCCGCGCCGGCCGCGGCAAACGACAGCGTCGCCTCCATGGGCGCCGGCGGACTCGTCCTGCAGCGTACCGACGGCATCGAGATGCGGTCCGAGGACCTATATGTCTCGGCCGCCGAGATCCGCGTCCGCTACCGCTTCTACAATCGCACCGAACGCGACATCGCGACGCTCGTGGCCTTTCCCATGCCCGACCTGCAGGGCGGCATCGAGAGCGACGTTGCGATCGAGGACCCGCTGCGGATGCCCTTCACCACCACGGTGAACGGCCGCCGCGTGGCGACCAATGTCGAGCAGAAGGCCGTGTTCAACGGCGTCGATCACTCCGACATGATGCGCGGTCTGGGCGTCCCGCTCTCCCCCCGCGGTGAGGCGACGATGCAGGCGCTGGCGACCCTGCCCCGGCCCCAGATCGAGATGCTGATCGAGATGGGTCTGGTCGAGGACCGTTCCTGGACCGACCGGGGCGTTCGCACCGTGGAGCTGGCCCCCCTCTGGACGCTCAAGACGACCCACTACTGGACCCAGGTTTTTCCGGCGGGGCGTGAACTCGACGTCCGGCACCAGTATGCGCCGGCCGTCGGCGGATCGGCGGGCAGCGTGTTCGGCGATCCCATGATGGCCGGGAACGAGCACAACAACGAGCAGGCCACCCGGTATTGCACTGACGACGCCTTCCAGGCCGGCGCGCGGCGCATGCGGTCGCGCGGCCTGTATCTGAGCGAGACCTGGGTCGACTACATCCTGACCACAGGCGCCAACTGGGCTGAGCCCATCGGCGACTTCCGGCTGGTCGTGGACAAGGGGTCTTCCCGCAACCTGGTCAGTTTTTGCGGCGAGGGCGTGCGCAAGATCAGTTCGACCCGGTTCGAAATCCGGCGCCGCAACTATACGCCGACCGACGACCTCTCCGTTCTGATCCTGACCGGAACGCGGATCGACGACTGATCGTCCGGCCAGTCTTCCGCCGGCCGGCACGCGTGCTATGGCCGGGCATGGCCACGCCTTTCGACTCGATCCGCGACCTCACCGACGCCCCGCGCGTGGGCGGCCGACAGACGCCCAAGGACGCCGCCACCCTGATCCTGACCCGGGTCCGCAAGGGGCAGGCCGAGGTGCTGATGGGTCGCCGCGCGCCCGGCCACGTCTTCATGGCCGCCAAATGGGTCTTTCCGGGCGGTCGGATCGATCGCTCTGATTTCACCGCCGCCTCGGCCAATGACCTGCCCGCACCGGACACCGCCCGGCTGATGCGCGAGGTGCCCGCCCGCCGCGCCCGCGCCCTCGCCCTGACCGCGGTGCGCGAGACCTTCGAGGAGACCGGCCTGCTGCTGGCAGAGCCCGCGCCCTTCGCCTCCGTCGCCGGTTCATGGCGCGAGTTCCGGGCCGTCGGGGCCCTGCCCGATCTGGCCGCCCTGTCCTATGTCGCCCGCGCCATCACCCCGCCCGGACGGACCCGCCGCTTCGACGCCCGCTTCTTCATGGCGGACGCGCGGGCGCTGCTGCATCCCGAGCCGACCGCCGGTTCGGGCGAACTGGACGAGATCGCCTGGCTTCCGCTGGCCGACACCCGGTCGCTGGACCTGCCGGCCATCACCCGCTTCGTGCTGGGGGAGGTGGGCGAGCGTCTGTCCCACCCCGACCGGCCCCTGCCCTATGTCCGGATGGTGCGCGGACAGCATGTGATCGAGCATCAGGACTGACGCCGCGGGCGCATGGACGCCGTCCAACGGCAAGGCTAACCTGACCCGATGACGCCAATGATCCTGGCCGGCTTCGGGGCGTATTCCCCGCGTGAACATCGGCCTTCGCAAGCGCTGGACGTCGTCTTCGGCCAGCCGGCGGGTTGGACCGAGACCCAGTTCGGCATCGCCTCACGCGGCGTCGCCGCCCCGGACGAGACCACCTCCATGATGGGTGCCGAGGCCGCGAAACGCGCCCTGGCGATGGCCGGCTGGGAGCCGGGCGACATCGACGTGCTGGTCGGCGCCTGCGGGGTCATGGAACAGCCCATCCCCGGTGCCTCGGTCCTGATCCAGGAGGCGCTGGGGCTCGGCCAGTCCGGCATCTGGGCCTTTGACGTCAACCAGACCTGCCTGTCGTTCGTCGCCGCCCTCGACGTCGTCGCCATGGGCTTCGCCGCCGGCCGCTTCCGGCGCGCCCTGATCGTCTCCAGCGACATTCCGTCATGCGGCCTCGACTGGGGCACCCCCGCCTCCGCCGCCATCTTCGGCGACGGCGCGGCCGCGGTGTGTGTCGAGGCCGGTACCGACCCCCACGGACCGGGTCTGCTGGCGCGCGGTTTCGAGACCTATGGCGTGGGCAAGGATCTGGCCTCCGTCCGCTCCGGCGGAACCCGCGTCCGCCTCGACGACGGACTGGAAGCATTCGCCGACGGTGCCCGGTTCCGGATGGACCCCTTCGGTATCTTCAAGGCAGCCTCGCGGACCCTGCCCGCCCTGATCGATCGGGTCCTCGGCGAGGCGGGCCTGACCCGCGAGAGCGTCGATGTCATCGTCGGCCATCAGGCCAGCCGGCCCGCGATCGAACACGCCCGCCGGCTGATGGGCGGCGATCCGGACCGGGTGGTCGACATCTTCGCCACCACGGGCAACCAGATCGCGGCCTCCCTGCCCTCCGTTCTGGTCGAGGCGCACGCGACCGGGCGGCTCGGTCCGGGCAAGACCGTCCTGCTGCTGGGCACGGCGGCAGGGATCAGCCTCGCCGCCATGGTGCTGAGGACGTGACCCGGCGCGCGCTCGTCACCGGCGCGACCGGCGGCCTCGGACTGACCCTGACGCAGGCGCTGCTCGATGACGGCTATTCGGTGCGGGCCGCCGGCCGCAGTCCCATTGCCATTGCCCGCCTGGGCGCGATGGGCACCGAGACCCTGAAGGGCGATCTCTTCGACCTCGGTCCGGACGCCCTCTGCAGGGACATCGATGTCGTCTTCCACGCCGCCGCCCTGTCCAGCCCCTGGGGTCCCGACGCCGACTTCCAGCGCGCCAATGTCGATCTGACGCGCGACCTGCTGGCAGCCGCACGCCGCTCGGGCGTCGGGTCGTTCGTCTTCGTCTCGTCTCCGTCGGTCTACGCCCGCTGGGCCGACCAGACCGGACTGACCGAAGACACCCCCTGGCCCGCGCGGCCGCTGAACGCCTATTCCCGCACCAAGGGCGAGGCCGAACGGCTCGTGGTCGCGGCGGACGCGCCCGGCTTCCGCACCATCTCCATCCGCCCGCGCGCCATTATCGGCCCCGACGACGCGGTCCTGCTGCCGCGCATTCTGCGACTGGTGAAGCGAGGCCGCTTCCCCCTCTTCCGTAACGGTCAGGCGCTGGTCGAGATGACCGATGTGCGCGACGCGGCCCGAGCGATCCGCCTGGCGGATGTCCACCGCGAAGCGGCCGGCGGGCAGGCGATCAACATCACCGGCGGTCAGCCCCTGCCCGTCCGTGAGCTGGTCGGCCGGCTGGGCCAGACGCTTGGCGTCGAGGTCCGCATCGTCTCCCTCCCGCTGGCCCTGGGTCAGGCCCTTTCGGTCGGGGCCGACGCCCTGTGCCGCATCCTGCCGGGCCAGCCCGAGCCGGTGCTGACGCCCTACACCCTGTCCACCCTCGCCTGGTCGCAGACCTTTGATCTCGGCAAGGCCCGTCGCCTGCTCGGCTATGAGCCGGCCCACGACGCGGTGGAGACGGCGCTGGCCGTCGCGCCCGGGCTGGCGGCGTCGTGAAACGCTGCCGCGTCCACATCCTGCGCGCCGGGTCCTGTTCGCATCCCGCCGTCATGACCCGCCATGACGCAGGTCTGGCGCCGGCCGTCTTTCCGGCGCTGGCGGCCCTGATCGTCCATCCGGATGAGGGCCCGATGCTGTTCGACACCGGCTATGATCCCGCCTTCTTCACCGCCACCGAACCCTTCCCGGAACGCCTCTACCGCTGGACCACGCCGGTCAGCCTCGCCCCGGGCGAGGCCGTCGCAGACCAGCTGCCGGCCTTCGGCTTCGCGCCGGACGACATCCGCGCCGTCGTCGTCTCCCATTTCCACGGCGACCACATCGCGGGTCTGACCCGCTTTCCGAATGCCCGGATTGTCTGCGCCCGCGCCGGACTGGCGCAGGTCCAGCGCAAGGGGCGGGTCGACCGCGTCCGGCGCGGGGTACTGGCCGCCCTCGCCCCGGCCGACATCGCCGCTCGCGCGGTCTTCTTCGAGGACCGGCCGCAGGTCCCCCTCGGCCCGGACATGGCCCCGTTCGAGACCGGCGCGGACCTGCTGGGAGACGGCGCACTGCTGGCGGTCCAGCTGCCCGGCCACTGCCCCGGCCACTGGGGGCTTCTGGTGCGGCAGGCCGATGACCGGACCCGCTTCCTGATCGCCGACGCCGCCTGGTCGAGCGGCGCCGTACGCGACGACGCCCCCCCGCCCCGCCTGACCACCGCCCTGCTGGGCGCGACCGGCCCGTACCGAGAGACCCTGAACGCCCTGCACCGGCTGTGGGCGCGCAATCCCGAGCTGCTCATCACCCCGTCCCACTGCGGCGAGGTCGAGGTCGAGGTCGAGACGGGCCGTGCAGACTGACCGCCTCGCGGTTCTGCGGGCCTGGCTTGCCGCCCGCCGGAGCGGCTGGAGCCTGCGCACCACCGCCGATGTTGCGCGGCGACAGGCCCGGCTGTGGCGTGCCATGGCCCCTGTCATCGCCCGCACTCCGGCGGTCAGCGCCCTCGCCGGCCGTCCGCTGGCCGACTTCCCGGTCATGTCGCCCGATCTCCTGCGCGAGCGCTTCGACGCCTGGAACACCCTGGGCCTGACACGGCCCGGCACCGAGACCGCCGCCCTGACGGCGGAGACGGGCGGATCCGGCGAGGTGCGGCCGGGGATCGTCGCCGGCTTCTCCACCGGCTCGTCGGGACGCCGCGGCCTGTTCGTGACCAGCGCGGTCGAGCGCGCCGGCTGGGTCGGCCACATCCTCGCCCGCCTGCTGCCGGCCGACGCCCTGCTGCGCTCCACGCGGATCGCCCTGTGCCTGCGGGCAGACAACCGGCTGTATGGCGATGTGGAGAGGGCCGGCCCTATCCGCTTCCTGTTCGTCGGCCTCGATGTCCCGGCCGCCCAGCGGTTCGAACGGCTGCGGGCCTTCGCCCCGGACACCCTGATCGCCCCCCCGCAGGTTCTGGCGGACCTCGCCCGCCGGACGGCCCAGCCATGGCCGCTGCGCCGCCTGTTCTATGGTGCCGAGCCGATGGGCGAGGCCGAGCGCCGCTGGATCGGCGCGGCCCTCGGGGTCCGGCCCGACCCCATTTATCAGGCCACCGAGGGCTTCCTCGGTGCCGCCTGTCGCTTCGGGACGCTGCACCTCAATGAGGACGTCCTGATCGTCGAGCGCGAACCCGTACCAGGGACCAGCCGGTTCGTGCCGATCGTCACCGACCTGCGCCGCACCACCCAGCCGATGATCCGCGTCCGCCTGCCCGACCTGCTGCAGCCGCTGGCGACGCCCTGCCCCTGCGGCTCGCCGCGGACCGCCGTCCATCCGGTCGAGGGCCGGCTGGAGGACCTGTGGCGCTGGCGGGGCGCCGCGATCTGCCCACGCGAGGTCGAAGCGGTCGTCAGCGCCGCCGTCGGTCCGGACCAGGACTGGCGCGCCCTCGCCTCGCCGGGAGGCGTCACGGTCGAGGCCGAGCCGGATCGGGTCGAAGCGGCAAGGTCGGCCGTCGCGGGCCTGCTGGCGGCGCACGGCGTGGATGTCATCGTGACCGCCGGCGGTCGCCCGACGCGGGACGGCGTCAAACGGCGGCGGGTGCGCTGGTCCGATGGCTGAGCGGGTCCTGATCACCGGTGCCCGGGCCGTGGCGGCGCTGGACATCGCCCGCAGCCTGCGCGCCGCCGGCTATGAGCCGCATCTGGCCGACTGCAGTCCGGCCTGGGTCGCGCGCCTGTCCCGGACCGCCGGCCCCGTGCATCGCCATGCCTCGCCGGTCGAGCACACCGCCGCTTTCGCCCGCGACATCCGCGACCTGATCGACCGGCTCGATCCCGTGCGCATCATCCCGACCTGCGAGGAGGTGTTCCACCTCGCCGCCGTGGCGGCGGCTGACGGCATCTCCGACCGGGTGTTCGCCCCGCCGCCGGACCGGCTGGCGACCCTGCACGCCAAGGACCGGTTCGCCGCCCTGTGCCGTCGGCTCGGCCTGCCGGTACCGGACACCGCCCTTGTCACCGACAGGGCGGCGCTGGAAGCCCTGTCCGGCGAAGCCGCCGACCATGTGTTCAAGCCGGTCTGGTCGCGTTTCGGCACCCGCACCCTGATCGCGCCGACGCCCGCCGCCCTCGCTGCCGTTACGCCCTCGCCGGCGGCACCCTGGGTCGCCCAGCGCCGCATCGTCGGCGAGGAGGCCAGCTTCCACGCCGTCTGCAACGAGGGACGGGTCACCGCCTTCTGCGCCTATGGCTCGGACTGGCGACTGTCCGGCGGTGCCAGCTACGTCTTCCGGCCCCTGCCGCCGGAGGTGACCGTGCGGCTACGGCCCATGGCCGAGGCCCTGGCCGCCTTCGCCGGGACGGGCCAGATCGCCTGCGACGTCCTTATCGACGGCGACGGACAGCCGTGGCTGATCGAGTGCAATCCGCGCGCGACCAGCGGCGTCCACCTGTTCGGTCGCAGCGCGGCATTCGGCCGGGCGCTGGTGGGACGCGGCGAGGCGGAGCCGGCCCCGGCGACGCGCCACCTGTCCCCGGCGCTCTGGCTCCACGGCCTGCCGACCGCCCTGCGCGACGGACGGCTGGCGGCATGGCGTGCACAAGGACAGCAGGGCTTCGACGCCGTCGCCGCGCCCGGCGACCCGGGGCCGATCCTCGGCGCCCTGGCCGACGCCGCCGCCTTTGCCCTTCGCGCGCTCCGGACCGGCCGCTCGCTCACCGCGGCCATGACCGCCGACATCGAGTGGAACGGGCCGCCGGTCGGGTCCCCGGACTGAGGTTCTAGGCGCCCGCCGCCGCCGCGGGCCGGGCCCGGCATTCCGCCAGCCAGCGCGTCAGATGGGTCAGTTCCTCGGGCGGCCGGTATTTGATCAGCCGTGCGAAATCCAGACCGACCACGGCGACGACGTCCGCGATGGTGAACCGGTCCGCGGCGAGGAACTCGTGCTCCGACAGCCTGCGGTCCAGGGTCTTCATGAATTTCTCGGCGGCGACCTTGTTGTACTCGGCCAGTTGCGGAATCTGGACCGCTTCCAGCGCCGCCAGCGCCGGGTGCGAATGGCGCACGGTCAGCATGATCGGATTGGCCAGATAGAATTCGCAGCGGCGCGTCCACATCTCGACGACCGCCAGTTCCCGCGGGTCGCGGCCGAACAGGTTGGGCTCGGGATAGAGGGCTTCCAGATAGCGGCAGATGGCCACGGATTCCGAGATCGTGGTCCCGTCATCCAGTTCCAGTGCCGGCACGTGCGGCACGCCCACGCGCGCGCGGTATTCGGGTGCCTTGTGCTCGCCGGTCAGGATGTCGACCTCGATCACCTCGACGTCCTCGATCCCCTTTTCGGCCATGACCCAGCGGACCCGGCGCGGATTCGGCGCGCGGTGGGAGGTGTAGAGTTTCATCGATCCGTCTCCAGCTTCAGCGGAACATGGCCAGGGGCATGGCACCCACAATGGCGGCCGTCATCAGGGTGGCGAGAAAGCCCGCGAACAGGGCCTTCCAGACCATGCCCAGAACTTCCTCGCGTCGTTCGGGCATCAGGACGCTCAGGCCCGTCACCGTAATGCCGACGGAGCCGATATTGGCGAAGCCGCACAGCGCATAGGTCATCAGCATCCGGGTCCGCTCGCTCATCTCGCCCGCGGGGATCGCACCCAGTTCGATGAAGGCCCTGAACTCGGTCTGGGTCAGTTTGACGCCCAGCAGCCAGCCGGCCTTGCCGGACTCGGCCCATTCGACGCCGGACAGCCAGGCCACGGGCATGAAGACCCAGCCCAGCAGACGCTCGATCGTGACCGGACCGTCGAACAGCCAGAAGCCGCCGAGCATGACGTTGACCAGGGCCATCAGGGCCACGAAGACGATCAGCACCGCCGAGATGTTCAGCACCACCATCAGACCGTCAGCCGTGCCCTTGACGATGGCGTCGATGGCGCTGTCGTATTTCAGGGCCGAGGCGTAGTCGGCGCTCGCTCCGCCCTCGCCCGCCGTCTCGGGGATCATGATCCGGGCCAGCAGCACGCCGGCCGGAGCCGAGACGATCGACGCCACCAGCACATGGCCGGCGGCGTTCTGCATGACCGGGGCGAGGATGGCGGCATAGGCGACCATGGTCGAGCCGGCGACGGTGGCCAGGCCGACCACCATCATGAGGAACAGCTCCGACCGGGTCAGCTTGTCCAGATAGGCGCGGATGACGATCGGGCTCTCGACCATGCCGAGGAAGATGTTGGCCGCCACCGCGAGCGCCGAGGCGCCGCCCAGACCCATGGTCCGCTGGAACAGGATGCCGAAGCCATGGGTAATCCACTTCAGGATCTTCCAGTGCCAGAGCAGGGCCGACAGGGCCGAGATCACCAGGATCATCGGCAGGACGTTGAAGGCGAAGGTGAACAGGGCCGGAGGGTTCTCGACCGAATAGGGCTGATCACCGCCGGCCAGATAGCCGAACACGAACTGGGCCCCCACGGCGGAGGCGCGGGTCAGGCCGTCCACGGCGCCGGTAATCGCCGTCAGGACGACCTGGGACCCGGGGATGCCGAACAGCACCAGCACCAGACCGGCCTGCAGCGCGACAGCGCCCAGCGCCAGCCGCCAGGGAAAGGCCTTGCGGTTCTCGGACAGGCCCCAGCAGGCCGCCACGATGACCAGCAGCCCCAGCAGGCTCTGAAGGTTCAGCACACTGAACATGGACATATTTCCCCGCCAGCTCCCCCGCCGGCCCTGCCCCGTTGAACGCCACACAGACCATTATGGCAAGCCGCCGTTTCGCTCGTTTCCAGCCCTGAATCCGTCGCGATCCACGCGCGTCATCACGAAACCGTGATCAGCACGGGACAGGGAGAATGACGATGCGCAAGGCTCTGATGCTGGCCTCGGCCGGCCTGATCGTATTGGCCGGATGTTCGCCGGCGAGTGACAAGGCGGAAATGGCTCCAGCCGAAACGGCACCCGCCGCCGACGCGGCGTCCGAGGCTCCGTCAGATGCCGCCTCAACGGCGCGGGATGCGGCCGCGCCGGCACGGATGGTCGCCCCACGACCGGCCCCGCTCGCCCCGGTGGCCCAGATCGCCTACGCCTACAGCTATGCCCTGTCCCTGCCGCAGGATCGCGGTGCCGAGATGATGAGCCGGCACGAGCTGGCCTGTGTCTCGGCCGGCCCCGGCTATTGTCAGGTGATCTCGGCCCAGGCCGACTGGACGGCGCGTGAGCCCGGCGGACGGCTGGAACTGCGCGGCCAGCCCGAGTGGATCAACCGCTTCCGCAGCGGCCTGGCGCTGGACGCGCAGAACGCCGGCGGCCGCCTCGACGAAGCCGCCACCAACGGCGAGGACGTCACGCGCGACATCGATACGGCCGCCACCGGGGCGCAGACCACCGCCTCCCTCGCCGACCGCATCCGCCAGCTGCAGGCGCGGTCCGGCGGTACCATGGCCCAGCGGCTCGAGATCGAACGTGACCTGGCGGAGCTGCAACAGCAGTACGACGCCCAGCAGATCGAACTGCGCGCGCTCAACGACCGGGTCCGGTCCGCCCGTCTGACGCTCGACTACCGTCAGGGCGGGGTCATGGCGGCCGACAGCCCGACGCGACCCGTCGCCCGCGCGCTGGGCGACGCCTTCGGCCTGTCCATGGGCATGCTGGCGATCCTGATCACCGTCGGCTCGGTCTCGCTGCCGATCGTCGTCATCGGCGGCGCCGTCTGGTGGGCCGTGCGTCGGCGGAAGCCCGCGCCCGTCTAGATCTGGCCGCGGACCAGCCGGCTGTATTCGTCCATCAGGCTGAGGCTGAGGTCACCCGGGGTGAAGCGATCGTCGCCGATCTCGCTCACCGGGGTGATCTCGGCTGCCGTGCCGCACAGGAAGCACTCGCTGAACCCGGCCAGTTCTTCCGGGAGGATGTGGCGCACCTCGACCTCAAGCCCGCGCGCGGCCAGCATTTCCAGCACCGTCTGGCGGGTGATGCCGTTCAGGATCGCGCCATCGGCGGGCGGGGTGATCAGCCGGCCGTCCTGGACGAAGAAGACATTGGCCCCGGTCGCCTCGGCGACATAGCCGCGCCAGTCCAGCAGCATGGCGTCGGCATAGCCGCGCGCCTCGGCGAAGTGGCGGTTGATCGTGCCGATCATGTACAGGCCCGCCGCCTTGGCCTCGGTCGGGGCGGTTTCCGGCGAGGGCCGCTTGTAGGGTGCCCAGCACAGACGGATGCCCTTGGCCTTGGTTTCGGCGTCGAAATAGCTGGGCCAGTCCCAGACCGCGATGGCCACGCGGGTGCTGGTCTGCTGCGCCGAGACGCTGACCTGTTCGGAGCCGCGGAAGGCGATCGGGCGCACATAGGCGTCCGTCAGGCCGTTTCGAACGCAGGTCTCCTTGCAGGCGTCGTTGATCTGCGCCACCGTGAACGGAATCTGGAAGTCGAGCACCTCGGCCGAACGGAACAAGCGGTTCGTATGCTCCGTCAATTTGAAGATCTGGCCATTGTACATTCGCTCGCCTTCAAAAACCGAAGACGCGTAGTGCAATGCGTGGGTCAAAACGTGCACGCGGGCTTCCCGCCAGGGCACAAAATCGCCGTCCAACCAGATCCAACCGTCACGATCGTCGATAGGAACGAAGGCCATTGAATAACGTCTCCCGCGCTGATTACCGGGTTAGAGCCGCCGGAATCGCTCAGGTCAACGCCTGGACGCACGGTCCGGTCGCTTCTGCATGAGCGACGTCCGGTCCCACGGCCGTTCGGGCCCGATCGCCGGCGCGGGTGCCGGCCGGCATCTGCTGGTCGTCGATGACGACGATCGCATCCGCGAACTGCTGAAGGAATTCCTCGCGCGCGAAGGCTATCGCGTCACCGGCGCGGCCCACGCCGCCGCCGCCAAACGCCTGATGGAGCTGATCGAGTTCGATCTGGTGGTGCTGGACGTCATGATGCCGGGCGAGAGCGGTTTCGACCTGACCACCTGGGTCCGGTCCAAGGCCGAGACGTCAAAGACCCCGGTCCTGCTGCTCACCGCGCGCGGCGATCCCGACGACCGGATCGAGGGCCTGTCGCGCGGCGCCGACGACTATATGTCCAAGCCGTTCGACCCGCGTGAGCTGGCCTTGCGGGTCGACGCCATCCTGCGTCGCACGGGCGGCAAGCCCCTGACGCCCCGCGAGATCAAGCTCGGGCCGGCGGTGTTCGACATGGAGCGGCTGGAACTGACGCGCGACGGCAAGATGCAGCGCCTGACCGAGGCCGAGGCCCAGCTTCTGAAGACCCTCGCCATCCACGCCCATTCGGCCGTCGAGCGGATGAGCCTGTCGCCCGACACCGCCGACATCACCGGCCGCGCCGTCGACGTGCAGGTGACCCGCCTGCGCCGCAAGCTGGAGGCGGACCCCAAGAACCCGCGCTACCTCCAGACGGTGCGCGGCGTCGGCTATATGCTGGCTCCGGACTGATGCTGCGATGAGGCTGCTTCCCGCCAGCCTCTGGCCGCGGTTCCTGAAACGGCGGCTGCCGACCTCGCTGTGGGGCCGGTCGCTGCTGATCATCGTCCTGCCCGTGCTGGTCATGCAGGTGGCGGTCACCTGGGCCTTCTTCGACATGCACTGGCAGACGGTGACCGCCCGCCTGTCCGACGGTCTGGCCGGCGACATCGCCTGGGCGGCCGAGAGCTGGCGCGACGATCCGACCCCTGAAAACATGACCGTCATCTCGGAGCGGGCCGAACGCTCGATGTCGCTGTCGGTCCAGCTGCGCGAGGGCGACGTCCTGCCGGAGGAAGACCGGCGCGGGCCGATCGGCGTCGTCGACCGCACCCTGGAGAAGGCCCTCGCCACGCGGCTGGACCAGCCCTTCTGGTTCGATACGACCCGCTATCCCGCCTATGTCGACATCCGTGTCCAGCAGCCCCAGGGCGTCTTGCGCATCATCGCCCCGCGCGAGCGCGCCGTCGCGACCCAGGCCCATATCTTCGTCCTCTGGTTGACCATCGCCACCGTCCTGCTGATGAGCGTCGCCATCCTGTTCATCCGCAACCAGGTCCGCGCCATCGAGCGGCTGGCCGACGCCGCCGAAGCCTTCGGGCGGGGCGAGACGAGCGAGCATTTCAAGCCGCATGGCGCGCGCGAGGTCCGCGCCGCCGCCAATGCCTTCCTCGCCATGCGCGAACGGATCCAGCGCCATATCGACCAGCGCACCGCCCTGCTCGCCTCGGTCAGCCACGACCTGCGCACGCCCCTGACCCGTCTGCGCCTCGAACTGGCGCTGGCACCGCCATTCAAGCGCTCGAAGGCGATGGAGGGCGACCTCGACGAGATGGAGCATATGATTGACGAATACCTCGCCTTCGCCCGCGGCGAGGCCGGCGAGGCCGCCCAGTCGGTGTCGATCCCCGACCTGCTCTCGGCCGCCGCCGAGGATGTCCGCCGCGCCGGGGCCGAGGTCGAGGTGGTCGCTCCCGACGACCTGACCGCCACCCTGCGTCCGCTGGCCTTCAAGCGCGCCCTGACCAATCTGGCCGGCAACGCCGCCGCCCATGGTGAGCATGTCCGACTCAGCGCCCGCCCCCTGCCCTCCGGCGGACTTGAGGTAGCGGTCGACGATGACGGGCCCGGCATTCCCGAAGACATGCATGAGGAGGCCTTCCACCCCTTCTCCCGGCTGGACGCCTCGCGCAATCAGAACAGCAAGGGCGTGGGCCTCGGTCTGGCGATCGCCCGCGACGTCGCCCGCGGCCACGGGGGCGACATCACCCTCGAACGCAGCGACATGGGCGGCCTCCGGGCCCTGATCCGGCTTCCCGGCTGATCACATTTGCGGGCGGGCACTGGCGAAGCGGAGCCATTGGCCCCAACTTCAGTCCAGACAGGGCCACTGGAGGACTCCATGCGTAAACTCGCCGCCTTCGCACCACTCGCCGCCGTACTGGCTTTCAGCGCCGCACCGGCCATGGCCGAGCCCGCGCTGATCAGCGTCAGCCTCGGTCCCGACCTTCAGGAGCAGGCCGAGGAACTGGGGCCGCGCGAGGTCCAGGAACAGGCGGACCGGCTGGCCGAACTGGTCGGACGCGCCCTCGCCCGCGACGGCGATCTGGACGGTGCCCGCATTGAACTGGTGCTGACGGACCTGCGGCCCAACCGCCCGACCTTCCAGCAGCTGGCCGACCGCCCCGGTCTGGACGGACACCGCAGCCAGTCGATCGGCGGCGCGACCATCGAGGGCCAGATCACCACGGCGGACGGCCGCACCCTGCCGGTCCAGTACGACTGGTATTCCAGCAGTCTGGCCGACGTGCACGGGATCGATACCTGGTCGGACGCGGACCGCGCCTATCGCCGGCTGGCGGTGAACATCGCCGACGGCCGATACGTCAAACGCTAGAAGCTGCGCGCCCGCTGCACGGCGGCCCTGACCGCGGCTTCGGCCGCCCGGTCGAGGTCGCCGCTCGCCGCCATGGCGTCCAGCCCGGCCCGTGTCGTGCCGCCCGGCGAGGCGATACGGGCGATCAGCGTCTCCAGGGACGCGCCGGTCTCGACCCCGGAACCGGCCGACCGCAGGGCTCCCCGCGCCAGCCGGGTCGCGGCCTCGGCTGACAGGCCCTCGGCCTCGCCGGCCTTGGCCAGCGCTTGCACGAAAGCATGGATGAAGGCCGGTGCCGAACCGGCTGTGGCGGTGGCGACGTCGATATGGGCTTCGAGATCCAGATCCACGACCTCGGCCATGGCTCCGAACAGACCGCGCGCCCGCTCGCGGGCGGTCGCGTGATCGGACCACAGGGCCGCGACGCCCCGTCCCTGGGCCACGGCCGTGGTGGGCATGACCCGCGCGACCGGACGATCCGCCACGGCGCGGATGTCCGCGGCCGCCACGCCCGCCATCACAGAGACAATCAGGATCTCCGGGCTCAGGGTGCCGATCAGCGGACCGAGGGCCTCACGCCATTTCGCCGGCTTGACCGCCAGCACCAGCGTCCGCGCCTCGCCCAGGACCGTGGCGGGCGGATTGACCCGCGCGCCCTGCACCCGCGCCGCATCTGCGGCCGGCTTGTCCGACGGGGTCAGAATGATCAGGCCGTGCGCCGTGACGGCACCGGTCTTCAGCCAGCCCTCGAGAATGGCCGAACCCAGCCGTCCGCATCCCACCAGGACGACGGTTCCGGCTGCAGAAGGAGTGTTCATGGCCTCAGGCCGTGCCGACGGTCTCGAACAGGCAGGAGTCGATCGCTTCCTGTGGCTTCTTGTTGCCGCGGATCATGAAGTCGAAAGCGGGATAGTAGCGGTCCGCCGCCTCGACCGCCGCGTCGATCATCGAAGCCGCCTGGGCCAGGGTCGGGCGCTCGCCCATCGGCAGGGCCAGCGAATGACGGAAGACGATCTCGCCGTCGTCGGCCCAGACCTCGAAATGGCCCATCCAGGTCCGCTGGTTGATCAGGCCGACCAGTTCATAGGCCGCCCCGCGCCGCGCCTTCGACGCCTGCAGGTCCAGCGCGCAGCAAAGCTGCAGACAGTCACCCTCGGGCCGCCAGGCGAACCACAGCTCATAGTCCTTCCAGTCGCCCGCCAGGGCGAAGGCGAGATCGCCCTCGTCGGTGCGGTCGAACGGCAGGTTTTCAGCCACCAGGACGTGCTCCACGACATCCAGAGGATCGTAGGGAACATCGACTTCTTCGGGCCGAACAATGTCCATCAGGCACTCTCCGGGCGCGACTCACGCCCTGTCATCGGACGGTAGGCGGGTTCGCAGATTCGGCTCAACCGGCTGCGTCCTGAGGGGGAGAACCCGCTGTGGACGTTCCCGTGGCAGGCTTCTTTACCGTCTTCGCGGGCGACTTCAGCGCCGCGACCTCGGCCCGAAGGGCAGCGATTTCGGCCTTCAGGGCGTCGAACTCGTCACGGCGGACCAGATCGAGGTCGGCGGCCATGCGGTCCGTGCCCGCGCGGAACGCCGTCTTCGCCTCTTCCCCGGCCGCCTGGGCCAGCCCCATGGCGCCCGTCGTCAGCTTGGCGAACTCGTCGAGAAGGGGGTTGCGCGTCTGCATGGCACTCTCCGGCTCGTACGAACGAGCGTGGTTAAGGAAGGTTCACCCGATATGGTGAATGAAACCTTGCTGTCGATGTGACCTATGGCCTGATTTGGGCGCTGCGCGGCGTCTTGCCGAAATTTCAGGGACGCGCCCCGCGCTGCTTGCTAAACCGCATCGGAACATCTTCGCAGGAGCGCCCGTGCAATTTCCCGAGTTCGACCCGGTGCTGTTCAGCATCGGCCCGCTGGATATCCGCTGGTACGCCCTCGCCTATGTCGCGGGCATCGTCCTCGGCTGGTGGTATGCGTCGAAGCTGATCAGGAACACGGCCATCTGGCCCGCCGGCAAGCCGCCGATCTCGACGACCCAGCTCGATGACCTCATCCTCTGGATCACGCTCGGCATCATCCTCGGCGGCCGGTTCGGCTATGCGCTGTTCTACAAGCCGGAGCTGTACGGAGCCCTGTTCACGGGCGCGGACTGGGGCGACCGTCTGGCGCTGTTCCGGCTGTGGGACGGCGGCATGTCGTTCCATGGCGGCATGATCGGCACGACGCTGGCGGTGGTGATCTTCGCCTGGCGCAACAAGCTGCGCACGCTCAGCATCGGCGACATGGCCCTGGCGGCCGCGCCCTTCGGCCTGTTCTTCGGCCGCACGGCCAATTTCATCAATGGCGAGCTCTGGGGCCGCGAAACCACGGTTCCTTGGGCGATCCGCTTCTGCAACGCCCGCATTGAGCAGATGTACGGCTTCTGCCCGGCCGGCGATGTGCCGCGCCATCCCAGCCAGCTCTATGAGGCCGGCCTCGAGGGCATCGCCCTGTTCCTCATCCTCTGGCTGGCCGTCTGGAAGTGGCGGCTGCTGACCAAGCCCGGCTATGTCACCGGTCTGTTCCTGTTCGGCTACGGCCTGGCCCGGGCCTCGCTCGAGAATTTCCGTCAGCCCGACTTCGGCATGGAGAACCTGCCGCTGGGGCTGACCATGGGCATGATGCTGTCGATCCCGATGATGCTGGTCGGCGCCTGGCTGATCTGGCGCGCCTGGAGCCGGCCGCCGGTCGCCGCCTGAGCCCATGTCGCTGAAAGACCGTCTGGCGCGAGAGATCGCCCTCACCGGGCCGATGACGGTGGCGGACTATGTCACCCGCTGCCTGCATGACCCGGAGGGTGGCTATTACGCCACCCGCCCGGCCATCGGCGCGACCGGTGACTTCATCACCGCGCCGATGATCAGCCAGATGTTCGGCGAGCTGATCGGCCTGTGGGCGGTGGAGCTGTGGCGACGTCTCGGCGCGCCCGAACGGGTGCGGCTGGTCGAGGTCGGGCCCGGCGACGGCACCCTGATGGCCGACGCCCTGCGCGCCGCCCGGCTGGACCCGGAGTTCCTCCGTGCCGTCGACCTGATCCTGATCGAGCCCAGCCCGCCCCTGCGCGAGGCGCAAGGCAGGATGCTGGCCGACAGCGACATCCACCCGCGCTGGGTCGCCTCGCTGAACCGGGTCGAAACCGACGCTCCGGTGATCCTGATCGCCAATGAGGTGCTGGACTGTCTGCCCGCGCGTCAGTTCGTGAAGACCGAAGACGGCTGGGCCGAGCGCCGCGTCGGCGTCACCGACGACGGTGCCCTGCAGTTCGGTCTCGTGAAGATCACCGGCGGCTTCAAACGCCCGGAGTTCGCGGTCGAGCCCGGCCAGACCGTCGAGATCTCGGACCAGCAGGCCGCCTTCGGCCGCGACGTCGGGGCCTTGGTCCGCGAGGCGGGCGGGGCCGCCCTGCTGATCGACTACGGCCGCGCCCGGCGCGAAGCCGGAGACACGCTCCAGGGCCTGCGCCGGCACCAGAAGGTCGACCCGCTGGAGGCACCGGGCGAGGTCGACCTGACCCAGTGGGCCGACTTCCCTTCGGTGCTGGAGGCGGCCATCCATGCCGGGGCCGACGTGACGGGAACCCTGGGTCAGGGCGAGTTTCTGGGCCTGCTCGGCATCGAGGCCCGCGCGGACCGGTTGAAGGCCGGCCGGCCCGACGCCGCGCCGGTGATCGACCGCCAGCTGGCCCGGCTGACCGCCGCCGACCAGATGGGAACCCTGTTCAAGGCCTGCGCGATCTTCTCGCCGCGCTCGCTGGTGGTTCCCGGTTTCGAGGACTGACTATGAGCCTGCAGCCGATCACCCATCCTCTCCTTGACCGCGCGGGCGTCAGCCACGGCTTCTTCACGCGGCAGGGCGGCGTCTCGACCGGTCTGTACGAAGGCCTGAACACCGGCGTCGGCTCGAAGGACGACCCCGCCGCCATCGCCGAGAACCGCCGCCGCATCGCCGGACATTTCGGCGGCGGCCCCGATGACCTCGCCGCCTGTTTCCAGATCCACTCCGCCGTCGCCCGGGTCGCCGAGGCGGGCTGGCAGGGCGACCGGCCCGAAGGCGACGCCGTCGTCTCCGCCGCACCGGGCGTTATCTGTGCCGTCCTGACGGCCGACTGCGCGCCCGTGCTTCTGGCCGACCCCGAGGCGGGCGTCATCGGCGCGGCCCATGCGGGCTGGAAGGGGGCGCTGGACGGCATCGTCCACTCAACCGTCTCCGCCATGCAGGCCCTCGGCGCCGATCCCCGCCGCATGGTCGCCGTCGTCGGCCCTTGTATCGCGCAATCGTCCTATGAGGTCGGCGCCGACTTCCAGGACCGGTTCGACCACCACGACCCCGGCAGCGCCCGCTTCTTCGCGCCCGGCGAAACCGCCGACAAGCGGCTGTTCGACCTGCCCGGCTTCGTCCTCTGGCGGCTGGAACAGGCCGGCGTCGCCGACGCCGCCTGGACGGGCGACGACACGCGCACGGACGCGGCGCGCTTCTATTCGAACCGGCGGGCGTTTCTGGCGGGGGAAGCCGATTTCGGTCGGCTGATGAGCGCGATCAGCCTGGGCTGACCGGGCGAGCTGTTCAGCCCGCCATCGCCATTTCGGGCACGCGAGTCACTTCGCGCCAGGCCTGCGGATTGGCCAGCAGTTCGCGGACCAGCAGGTTGTTGATCTGGTGACCCGCCTTGAAGCCCTCGTAGCGGCCCAGCAGGGGCGCACCGAGCACATACAGGTCGCCGATGGCGTCCAGCGCCTTGTGCCTCACGAACTCGCGCTCCATCCGCAGCCCGCCCGGGTTCAGGATCTGGTCGCCGTCGATGACCACGGCATTCTCCAGCGAACCGCCGCGAGCCAGACCGGCGCGGCGCAGGGCCTCGACCTCATGGGCGAAGCCGAAGGTGCGGGCGGCCATGATCTCGTTGCGGAAGGTTTCCTCGTCGACGACGAAGTCCACCACCTGATTGCCGATGACCGGCGTGTCGAAGTCGATCTCGAACCGCATCTCATAGCGGTCGCAGGGCAGAAGGGCGGCGGTCTTGTCGCCTTCCTGGACCCGGATCGGCTCGAGGATCTCGATATAGCGGACCGGGGCCTCCTGACGGCGGAAGCCGGCGCGGTCCAGCAGCTGGACGAACTGCAGCGCGGAGCCGTCGAGGATCGGCAGCTCGGGGCCGTCCACCTCGACCACGGCGTTCGACACGCCCAGGGCCGCAAAGGCCGCCATCAGATGCTCGATGGTCGACAGCCGGACGCCGGCGGCGTTCTCGATCATGGTGTTCAGGCGGGCGTCGACAACGGCCTCGCCGGACACCGGAATACGGTTGTCGCGGTCCTTGATGTCGGTGCGCACGAAGACGATGCCGGTCCCGGCCGGCGCCGGACGCACGGCCAGACGCACCCGGTCGCCCGTGTGCACGCCCACGCCCGCGATGATCGCAGGGGCGACGGTCGTCTTCTGGCGATGGTCGATTCTGACCGACAAACTCAAACTCACTGCAGTTCTTGCGCCCCGCCTCTGTGTGCGGAGTTCGCCCCACGAACCGTCTAACGACCCTGCCGCAAGCGCGAAATGAAAGTCGGGTTTCGAATTGTTTCGGTTTCAGTAACTGTTTCGCCCCGGTGGCGAGGAGCAGGTCTTGGGACTTAGGGCTTAGGGCTTAGGGCACGGCAGGCCGCGCGCCGGGCGCAACGCCCCGCCACCCTCTTGCCAGCGAAAAGGGCGGCCCTTGCGAGCCGCCCTTCCCTAATCCGTAATCCCCAATCCCTAATCCCTGATCCCTAAGCCCTAGTTGGCCAGGCGTCTCAGGAAGGACGGGATTTCGAGGTCATCCTCGGCCTCGCCCAGTTCCGGCATGGGCTGCGTCTGGCTGGTCGCGCGCATTTCGGTCGTGCGCGACTGCGGCGGATAGGTCGGTTGCGCCGGCTGGCGCTTGCCGCGTCCGAACAGGCTCCAGCCCGACTTGCGGTGATCGCGATCGTCATAGTCCTCGTGCGCCGGCTCTTCGTGCCGGGGCTCGGACTGGCCAGCATAGAGGTCGCCCTGGGCTACCGGCGCGGTGGCCTCGGCGGCCGTGCGGCTGCGCGGTGCGGACTCATATTCCTCGACCCAGGGATCGACGATCGGCTCGAGCGTGCGCTCTTCGGCGACGTGGATCACCGGCTCGGGCCGCGGCTCGAAGCGGGGCTCGGGTGCCCGTGCAGCGGTTCCGTAGGCCGACTGGCTCGACTGAAAGGTCGGGACGACCGGAGCGGCTTCCGCCTGACGCGACGTTTCCGCACGGACCGGCTCGCGCACGGGCTCGTGACGCACCGGCTCGGCGCGCGACGCGGCGTGGGCCGGGGTCGGGCGACGGGCGTCGAAAGCGGAGGTCGTGGTGTTGGGCGTGCCCTTGACCGCGGCCAGGTCTTCCATGCCGGTGGCCACGACCGAAACCCGGATCTTGCCCTCGAGGGCCGGGTCGAAGGCGGCGCCGAAGATGATGTTGGCGTCGGCGTCCACCTCGCCGGCGATGGCGTTGGCGGCCTCGTCGACTTCCAGCAGGGTCATGTCCATGCCGCCGGTGATGTTCACCAGCACGGCCTTGGCACCCTTCAGCGACGTCTCGTCCAGCAGCGGGTTGGCGATGGCGTTCTGGGCCGCCATCAGGGCGCGGTCGTCGCCCGTGGCCTCGCCCGTGCCCATCATCGCCTTGCCCATCTCGGACATGACGGCGCGGACGTCGGCGAAATCGAGGTTGATCAGGCCGGGCAGGATCATCAGGTCGGTGATCGAGCGCACGCCCGAGTGCAGCACCTGGTCGGCCATGCCGAAGGCGTCGGCGAAGGTCGTGCGCTCGTTGGCGACGCGGAACAGGTTCTGGTTCGGAATGACAATCAGGGTGTCGACGTAGCGTTGCAGCTCGGCGATGCCCGCATCGGCCAGACGCATGCGATGACGGCCTTCAAAGGTGAAGGGCTTGGTGACGACGCCGACGGTCAGGATGCCGCGGTCACGCGCACATTTGGCGATGACCGGCGCGGCGCCCGTACCGGTGCCGCCGCCCATCCCGGCCGTGATGAAGACCATGTGGGCACCTTCAAGGTGCCCGTAGATTTCCTCGGCGGATTCCTCGGCGGCATTCATGCCGACCTCGGGATGGGCACCGGCGCCCAGGCCCTGGGTGATCGTCTCACCCAGCTGGATGCGGCGGTCGGTCTTGGCGAACGACAGATGCTGCGCGTCGGTGTTGGCGACGACGAATTCGACGCCCTCCAGACCCGCATCGATCATGTTGTTCACGGCGTTTCCGCCGGCACCTCCGACACCGAAGACAACGATCCGCGGCTTGAGATCCGTGGCTTGAGGACGCACCAGCGAGAGAGACATTCTATTCCGACCTTATCCGACCCTGCCCCTGCAGTCCGATGCGAAACCCCGCAGATTCGCATTGGTTATGAGCGCGTTAAGGAAACGCCCGATCTGCTTAAGAGAGTGTTACCGGATAGGGTGAGTCGCGGCACAAGCCACGATTTTCGTTAACCCTGATTGCAGTTTTCCGTGGGTGGACCAACGAAAAAGGGCGGCTCTTGCGAGCCGCCCTTTCCGTCTTGTCTGGATCCGACCGTCTTAGAAGGGACGGTAGTTCAGGCCCACGAAGAAGCGCGTGCCGTAGGGGTCCATGTTGCTGAGCAGGGTGCCGCCCAGGTAGCGCGGCTGCTCGGCGTCGAAGGCGTTGACCACACCGAAGCGGACCGAGAGGTCATCCGCAGCGTTCCAGCGCACCGTGAAGTCGTGACGGGCGAAGTTGCCGGTGTCGTAGGTGTCGAACGGACGCGTGTCCAGGTTGCCGATGTTGTCGCGGAAGTTGGTGCTGTCCTGGGCAGTCTGCCAGTCCATGCTCCAGTTGACGCTCCAGACATCGTTCGGCGACCAGGTCAGCGAGGAGGTCAGGCGAACACGCGGGAAGAAGATCGTGCTCGACGATTCCGTACCGTCGGTCGGATCGGCGACGTTGGTGAAGTTCTCCTGCTCGATCAGCCACAGACCACCAACGCGGTAGTCGAAGCGACCCATGTTCAGGCCGAAGACTTCTTCGGTGTCCAGCGAGTAGCGGGCCGAGAAGTCCAGACCACGGGTGGTCAGGGCGGCCAGGTTGACCGGGCTCTGGATGAAGCCACCGATCGGATCGCCGCTGGGAGCGCCGACGCCGAACGGGATGGTCGGGTTGTTACGGAACACCACGTTGCAGGCATCGGGGTTCAGCGACGCGCCGCTGACGCAAGCGGCGGTCAGGGCGACAGCCGACGGCGACACGATCACGCGGCTCAGTTCGATCTCGTAGTAGTCGAGAATGATGCTGAGGTTCGGGAACCAGCGGGGCTGGAGCACGGTCGAGAAGGTGAAGCTTTCCGACTCTTCCGGCGTCAGGTTCGGGTTGCCGGAGTTAACGCCGGCGATGCCGCTGGAGTAGATCGGGTTGTAGTCGTCCAGGTTGGTCGCGGTGGCACCGGCGAAGTCGAAGGTGAAGCCGCGGGCCGTGGCCAGAGCCGTACAGTTGGCGATCCGGTTGGCACGAACTTCCGCGTTCTGGGCGGCGATCTGCAGGGTGGCGCAGGCGTCGACGAAACCGTTGGCGAAGGTCTGGCTGGCCGGGGCGAAGTTTTCACCCAGGTTCGGCGCACGGAACGAGGTGTTGAAGCTGGTCTTGAACGCGATGTCGCGGATCGGACGCCACACCAGGTTCACGCCGTACACATCGCCGGTGCCGGCGGTGGTGTAGTCGAACGAACGGTAGGAACCGCTCAGTTCGGCGTACTCGCCCATCCAGCTGTCACGGAACAGCGGGATCGAAAGTTCGGCGAACCATTCTTTCGACTCGTATTCCGCCGGAGCGAAGTCAGCGCCGGTGTTGAGGAACAGCAGGCGGTCGCCGGTGGTACGCGAGCGACCCACGCCCTCGGTGTATTCCTTGCGGTATTCAGCGCCGATGGCCATGCCGATTTCGCCGGCACCCCAGAAGTCCCAGAGCTGGCCGGAGATGACGGCCAGGCCTTGGTCCTGCTGGTTGACGTGGCTGACGGTGATCGCAGCGTCGACATAGTCCAGGGCCGCCTGGCTCTGGTTGCCTTCACCGAAGACGTTCAGCGGCACGCACTGGTCAACAGCGGCCTTGAACTCGGGGTTGGCGTTGTACGAGGTACGGCCGCCGAAGACGCCACGGACGTAATCGTCCAGGTCGCCCACGCCCGAACGTTCGATGCGGCGGGCGCGGCAGACGATCTCGCCCGGACGGCCGTTGACGACGCCGGCGGTGTCCACGACCGCGTCAGCGGCCAGGGCGAAGCGTTGGACGTCAACACCACGCTCGACGTTCTCGTTGCGGGCTTCGCCCGAAACCCAGGACAGATCCCAGTCGATGTTCTTGATGAAGCCGACCTGGTCCAGGTCGCCGCTCAGCGCGATGACATAGCGTTCGACTTCACGGGTGTTGTCCTGCGTACGCTGCGGGCCGAACATCGAGTGACGGGCCCACTGGCGCGCCGTCGTGGTGGCGGCGGTGCCTTCGGTGTTCGTGTTGGCGGTCCAGTTGGTGACGGTGTTCGCCGTGATGGCGTCCTTCACGTTCTGGGGCAGGTAGGCGTTGTCGGCGTACAGCAGGTCGAACTGCGACACGGCGCGGATCACGTTGGTCCAGGTCGGCAGATAGGTCTGCGCGGCCGGGCCGACGAGGAAGATGTCGAAGAAGGTCGGCTGCGAGATGTCGAACGTGTCTTCGGTGATGAACTTGTATTCAACCGACAGGTCGACGTTGTCGGCGACGGCGAAGTTGGCACCGACCTGGTAGCGTTGCGAGGTCGACTCCGGAACGCGCGACTCCTGGCCGAAGTTGTTCGGGTTTTCACCGTCGCCGCCGATGTTCAGCGTGCGGTTCGAGCCGACGTTGCCGATGCGCTGGCCGAAGTTGGCCAGGCGAGCCGTGTTGCCCTCGTAGACGTAGGTCCGGGTGGGGTCGAGGCTGTAGCAGTTGGCGCTGGTCAGAGCGGTACACGAGGCCAGCGGCACATCGGGGTCGATCAGCGCGCTGGGGCGCTGCGAGTTGGCGAGCGTGGTCTGGCCCCAACGCGGACGCGACAGGGTGCGGACGCCGCTGAACACGGCGTTGTCCAGCATGCCGTCGTAGGTCGCGTTGGTCGGATCGGCGTCGATGCCGACGAAGGCGTGCGCTTCTTGCAGCCAGTCGATGTCCAGGCTGCCGACGCCGTCGATGTCTTCGTACTCGGCGAAGGCGTACAGGTTCAGGCGGTCGTCCAGCAGGTTCGTGCCGATCAACGCCGAAACGCGGCGGTTGGCTTCACCGTTCTGGTTGATCATGCCGTAGTTGGCATCGATTTCCATGCCTTCGAAGTCGCGGCGCAGCTGGAAGTTCAGCACGCCGGAGACGGCGTCAGCGCCGTAAACCGACGAGGCACCGCCGGTGACGATTTCGATGTTCTCGATCAGCAGGCGCGGGATGGAGTCGACGTCGACGGCCAGGTTACCGGCGGCGGCGCCGACGTGGCGGCGACCGTCGACCAGGGTCAGCGTCCGGCCGGTGCCGAGCGAGCGCAGGTTGGCGAACGACAGACCACCGTCGTTCAGGTTGGAACCGGTCGTGTCCGACGGAACCAGCGAGTTCGACAGGGCGGGGATGGTGGCCAGGTAGTCGACAACAGTCGACTGACCGGTGGTCAGCAGGGCTTCGCGCGAAACCTGGATGAGCGGGGTCGGGGCGTTGGTCGGGTCACGACGGATGCGCGAACCGGTGACGACGACTTCGTCGATCTCGGTGGCTTCACGGTCGGACTGACCCTGAACGTTGACGCCCGGGAGCTGGTCCTGGGCGAAGGCCGGAGCCGTGACGGCCATGACGCCCGCGAGGATCGTCGTGCCAAAGAGGTACTTGCGCTTGAGAAGCATGGTGATTGGGCCCCAACCGTTGTGGATGCAATACGCAGCGTCCGCCGGATGACGGATTCTGCTTCGGACCTTCACGCTAGCAGCTAAGCCGGCAACGGCAAGGGATTGTGGCCGCTTGGCGACCACTCTGGCCCGACGTTGTTACAATCCGGACACAGTCTCGCCATGTCGGGGAAATCGCGCGGCTGTCACTCGCGTGAACGTCCCGTGGCTCACAGGTTTTCGCGCAGCCAGCCTGCCGCGCGCGCCACAATCCCGCCGCGGTGGACACGAGGGGCATCTGCGGCGGAAATCTGGCGCGACATCAGCTTGCGGGCTGATACGGCCTCCCGCGGTCCATAGGCGGCCCGGAGCAGAACGCCGGCCGCCGAGCAGAAGGCCGGACCCGAGGCCGCGTCGGCCAGGTGGGGCGCCCGCTGGGGTTTGCCGAGCCGGACCGGACGGTCAAACACCCGGATCGCCAGCTCACGGACGCCGTTCAACTGACTGGCGCCGCCCGTCAGAACCAGACCGGCACCGGGCTCCATGCCCACGCCGGCGTTACGAAGCCGGTCGCGCAGCAGCTCCAGCGTCTCCTCGACGCGCGGGGCGATAACGGTCTTGAGCATGGCGCGCTGGACGAAGATAGGGCCGGCGGAGGCGTCCTCGCCGCGCGGCGGGGCCTCCAGCATCTCGCGGTCCTCATGGGCATTGGCCATGGCCGAGCCGTGCAGGGTCTTGAGCCGCTCGGCCCCGGCCCGCGAGGTCGACAGGCCGCGCGCGATGTCCGCCGTGACATGATCGCCGCCGACGTTCAGGCTTTCGATATGCAGCAGCGACCGCCCGCCCCAGACCGCGGCCGAGGTCGAGCCGCCGCCCATGTCGATACAGACGCAGCCGAGATCCATTTCGTCGTCTTCCAGCGCCGCGAGGGACGACACCACCGGCGCCGCCGCCACGCCCTGAAGATCGAGATGGGCCAGCTCGAGACAGTGGCTCAGGCCGTTGAAGGCGCTCTCGGCCATGGACACGACCAGCAGGTCCAGTCCCAGAGAATGGCCCCGCATCGAGCGCGGATCATGGACCCCGCGCGCGCCGTCGACCGACCAGGCGATCGGCAGGACATGAATCGGCCGGCGGTTGGGCAGGCGAATCTGGGCCAGGGCCATGCCGATGGCCCGCGCCAGGTCTGCGTCCCCGACCGGGGTAGCACCGAGCGAGACCCGGGCCTGCACGCGATGGCTGGCCATCTGGCCGATGGCCGTTGTGACGACGACGCCCGAGACCGGCGAACCGGCGGCGCGCTCGGCGCGTTCGACGGCATGGCCGATGGCCTGGGCCGCTTCATCCATATTGACGATGCCGCCGCCGCGCACGCCGCGCGACTGGACGTGGCCGGCGCCGGCGACCCGGATGGTGCGGTCAGCATGGCGCACGCCGTCCGCCTTCATGATGAAGCAGGCGACCTTGGACTGGCCCAGGTCGAGGGCCGCCACCACAGGCGCGCGTCCGGGCGTTTTCCCCACGCCGTCCACAGACTTGTCCACAGCACGTCCGGCCATCAGTCGCCCCTCACTCTACGCTTCGCCGGCGGAGGGCCGGACGGCGACCTCCTCGGGCGTTCTCAGGTCAATGCGGGCGAAGCCCAGCTCAAGCAGCCGCTCGCGCTGGTCCAGGGCGTCGAGCTGGATCAGCGCCGCCTCCTGGTTGGACGCGGGAAGCTGGATCAGGCTGCCGTCCTTGAGCCGCAGGTCCCAGCGGCGTTCATCGACCCGCACGAGGGCGTCGACCCGGCTGGCGAGCCGCGGGCGCTGGGCGATCAGGGGCAGAACTTCGGAGGCGGCCTGTTCGGCGCCCTTGCCGACGACCAGCGGCAGGTTCGGGTAACGGCCGGCGTCGGCCCCGGCGATAACCTGGCCGTGACTGTCGATGACCTGGTTGACGCCGCCGGTCTGCCAGACGGCCAGCCGGTCATGCTCGATGACATGGACGATCAGGGTGTCGGGCAGCAGGCGCACTACCCGCGCGGACTTGACCCAGCCGATCTGCTCGACCCGCTCGCGCACGGCGTCGAGGTCGATGGAGGTCATCGGCTGATCAGCCGAAAGCTGAACGGCCTGCTGGATGGCGCGGGTAGCCTCGGGGCTCTCGCCCTCGATGAAGACCTTCTCGAGTTTCAGGCCGAGGCCGGCGGTCATCCCGTCCACGCCATGGCCGATCGAGGCGCCGATGCGCTCGGCCCGCGCGCCGGTCGCCAGAACGCCCGCCAGCAGCAGCACGCCGGCGGCGATTGAAATCACGACTGCGCGGGGGGACAGATCCAGCCGGCCCAGCGCCGCCAGCTTGCCCGGGGTTGCGGGGGCGTTGCGGGGCGCGCGACCGCGTCCCTGGGATTTGGGAGCCGCGCCGCGTTTTGCAGGCTGGTTCGAACTCTGTCGCCGACCGCCGCGAACTACCGCGGGCATGAGGCGTCCTCCACCATCCACCGTACCAGGGCTTTGTAGTCCATCCCCACATGGGCGGCCTGCTCGGGACTGAGCGAAGTCGGGGTCATGCCGGGCTGGGTATTGACCTCCAGAAGGACCAGTTCGTCCTTAACATCGTCATAACGAAAGTCGGATCGGCTCACCCCGCGGCAGCCCATGGCGGTGTGCGCCAGCTCCGATTCCCGCAGCGCCGCCTCGAACACATGGGGCGGCAGAATCGCGGGCAGGACGTGGCTGGAGCCGCCCGGCGCGTATTTGGCCTCATAGTCATAGAAGCCCTTGGCGGGCGTGATGTCGGTGATGGTCAGGGCACGCGGTCCCGACTTTTCCCCAAGAACCGTGACGGCCAGTTCCTTGCCGGCGATGAAGGGCTCAACCATCACCCGCTCGCCATAGGTCCAGCTCGCCTCGCCCGGTGCCTCGCAGGGCGGCTCGCCCTCGCGCACCACATAGACCCCGACCGAGGAACCCTCGGCGTTGGGCTTGATCACATAGGGCGGCGGGATGACGTGGGTGCGCGACACGACATGCCGGTCGAACAGGCCGCCGCCGGGCACCACGACGCCCGCCGCCTTGAGCACCGCCTTGGACTTCTCCTTGTCCATGGCCAGGGCCGAGGCCAGCACGCCCGAATGGGTATAGGGAATGCCCAGCGTCTCCAGCACGCCCTGGACGCAACCGTCCTCGCCCCATTCGCCGTGCAGGGCATTGAAGACGACATCGGGCTTCAGTTCGGCCAGCACCTGGGCGAGGTCGCGCCCGGCGTCGACGCGGCTGACGCGGGCGACCTGACCCTCCAGGGCATCAGCGCAGCCCTTGCCGGATGTCAGCGACACCTCCCGTTCGGACGACAGTCCGCCCATCAGGACAGCGACGTGCAGGTCGGAAAAGGGGCGGCTCATGACGGACTCCGGATCAACCGACCAGTTGCCGCAGATGTCCTTAACAACGCCTCAACCCTGTTCCGCCCAGCCCCGGATAAAGTCGTGCTGGTCCGGCCAGTCGGCCCAGACGGCCCCGGCCCAGCGGCGCACGGCGGCGCGATGGGCATCGGGCGCTTCGGCCTCCACAACATCGGCCACCGTCAGGGTGTAGGCACCGCGGGGCGACAGTTCGGGCAGATCGCCCTTGCGGGCGGCGAAGCCCAGCATGGCCTTATTGGCCGCCTCACCTTCCAGCCCCTGTTCGATCTGCACCATCAGCCGCGCCAGATGCAGGCCGACCGACTGGATCGCCCGTCTCGAGCCGTCGCCCGGATGCTGAACCGTCCAGGCGTCGACGCTGAGCCGGTGCACGGCCATCAGGCCGGGATCGGAATACTCCCGCGCCATCACCGCATTGAACGCGGCCCAGCAGGCGGGCGATGAGGTCAGATAGGCGTGGACCGGCCCCTCGATGGCCGGCAGGCGCGAGCCGCAGCCCGGGCAGACGGCGATCTCAGCCGGGCCGGCCAATGCGCTTGATTTCCCAGTCCAGCTGGACGCCGGTCCTGGCCAGTACATCGGCGCGCACGGCGTCCCCCAGCCCCTCGATATCCGCGGCGGTCGCCTCGCCGGGATTGATCATGAAGTTCGAGTGGAGCTCGCTGAACATGGCCCCGCCGCCCCCCTTGCCATCCGGCGCGGTGAACAGTTTCCCGCGCCAGCCCGCCTCATCGACCAGCTTCCACGACGAATGGCCGGGCGGGTTCTTGAAGGTCGAACCGCCGGTCTTGTCGCGGATCGGCTGGGTCTGTTCGCGGCGCGAGGTGATTTCGGCGATGCGGGCGGCGACGGCCTCGGGATCGTCCGGCGTGCCGCGATAGGTGGCCTCGATCCAGATGATGTCGGCCGGTGCCTCGGAGTGGCGGTAGGTGTAGCCGAAATCGGCCAGCGCATAGTCGACCCGCTCGCCCGACCGCGTCAGACCCCAGGCCGAAACCAGAATGTCCTTGGTCTCCGCACCGTAGCAGCCGGCATTCATGGTCAGGGCCCCGCCGATGGTCCCCGGAATACCCGCATAGAACTCCAGCCCGCCGAGCCCCGCCTTCGCCGAGGCCCGCGCCACCATGGAGTCCAGCGCGCCGGCTCCGGCGCTGATCGTCTCGCCGTCGGTCGCGATGCCCGCGAAGGGCCGCCCGGCCAGCCGGATGACCACGCCCTCGACGCCACCGTCGCGGACGATGACGTTTGAGCCGACGCCCAGCACTGTAACCGGAACAGCCGGGTCGAGTGCCTTGAGGAAGTCCGCCAGATCATCGGCGTCCGCCGGAATGAACAGCGCGTCGGCGTTTCCGCCCACCCGGAACCAGGTGAACGGCCCCAGCGGCTCATCGCGCAGCAGCTTGCCGCGGACCTCGGGCAAGGCGCTCAACCCAGCCCCTCCAGCTGCCCCGGCAGGGCATAGGCCCACTGGGTGATGTCCCCTGCCCCCAGCAGGACCACCAGATCGCCGTCCTTCGCCTCGGCGGCGATCACGCCGGGCAGGGCCTCGACGCTTTCCAGCGGCTGCACCGACCGGTGGCCGAAGCGGCGGATGCCCTCGACCAGGGCGTTCTTGTCGATCCCCTCGATCGGCGTTTCGCCCGCGGCATAGACGTCGGCCACGAACACGGCGTCGGCGTCCGAGAAACAGGTGGAGAACTCCTCCATGAGGGATTCCAGCCGGGTGAAGCGGTGCGGCTGGACCACGGCGATGACCCGGCCCTCGGCGACCTGACGCGCAGCCTTCAGCACGGCGGCGATCTCGACCGGGTGGTGGCCGTAGTCGTCGACGATCCGGACCCCGCCGACCACGCCCGTGGTGGTGAAGCGCCGACGGACGCCGCCGAAGCCGGCGAGACCCGCGCGGATCGAGTCGTCCGAAACGTCCAGCTCGCGCGCCACGGCAATGGCTGCCAGCGCGTTGGCGACATTGTGCCAGCCGGCCATGGGCAGATGCAGGCCCGTGATCCGGATCGGCTCGTCCAGGGCCGCCAGACCCTGCGGCTGGATCACGACGTCGAAGCGGCAGCCGTCCGGCTTCATCTCGACATTGTCAGCCCGGACCATGGCCTGCGGATTGACGCCATAGGTCACCAGGCGCCGGTTATCGATCGAGGCCACCAGCCGCTGAACCTCGGGATGGTCGAGGCAGACGGCGGCGAAGCCGTAGAAGGGGATGTTCTCGACGAAGTCCACGAACGCCTTCCGCACCCCGTCGAAGTCGCCGTAGTGATCGAGGTGCTCGGGGTCGATGTTGGTGACGATGGCCACCGTCGACTTGAGGCGCAGGAAACTGCCGTCGCTCTCGTCGGCCTCGACCACGATCCAGTCGCCGTCACCGACCTTGGCGTTGGTGCCATAGGCGTTGATGATCCCGCCGTTGACCACCGTCGGATCCAGCCCGCCGGCGTCGAGAATGGCCGCCACCATCGAGGTGGTCGTGGTCTTGCCGTGCGTTCCCCCGACCGCGATCGAGAACTGCAGCCGCATCAGCTCGGCCAGCATCTCGGCCCGCCGCACCAGCGGGATGCGCCGCTCGCGGGCCACCATCATCTCGGGATTGGTCGGCTTGACCGCGGTCGAATAGACCACCGCCGAGACGCCGTCGCCGATGTGCGCCGCATCGTGGCCGATGAAGATCCGCGCGCCCAGCTTCTCCAGCCGTTCGGTATTGGCCGACGCCTTGGCGTCCGAGCCCTGCACCGAATAGCCGATCTTGAGCATGATCTCGGCGATCCCGCTCATGCCGATCCCGCCTATGCCCACGAAATGGACGGGGCCGAGGTCGAACGGAACGGGGCGAAGGCGAGCGATCATCCCAGCGGATTAGCAAGGGTCGCGGCGGAATGCGACACCCTGACGTGGTTAGTCCTCAGCCACGAAATCCTGCGCGAACTCGGGGGAGTCCTCTTCGCCTGCCAGCAACGGCGCATCGTCTTCGTCCGAGGCGCGCGAAGGATCCGGCACCTCGAAGCCGACGGGGATCGACAGGTCCAGCAGGCCTGCGGCCTTCATCTCCTGCACGCCGGGCAGGTCGTACAGGTTGGACAGGCCGAAATGCTCCAGGAAGCGGTCGGCGGTGCCATAGGTGACCGGCCGTCCCGGCGTCCGCCGCCGCCCGCGCAGCCGCACGAACCCCATCTCCAGCAGCAAGTCCAGCGTCCCCTTGGACAGGGACACGCCGCGCACGCTCTCCACCTCGGCCCGGGTGCAGGGCTGGTGATAGGCGATGATGGCCAGGGTCTCGAGCGCCGCCTTCGACAGCCGGCGCGGCTCCTCGCGCTCCTCGGTCATCAGGAAGGACAGGTCGGGCGCGGTGCGGAACTGCCAGCGGTCGGCCACGCATTCCAGCTCGACGCCGCGGCCATGATAGCGCTCGCGCAGGGCCGATATGGCCCCGCCGACATCGGCCCCCTCGGGCAGGCGGCGCGCGATCTCGGCTGCCGAAAGCGGGCCCGCGGCCGCGAACAGCAGGGCCTCGACGCGGCGCTCGATCTCTCCGTGGTCGGGGGCGAACTGGATCACGGCACCAGCTCCAGCACCTGGCCCCGTCCGCGCCGCTTCAGATACAGGTCCGCGAAGGCCTCGGCCTGTTTCACATCCATCGCCCCCTCCTTCACCAGCTCCAGACTGGCGGACAGGGTCGAGGCGGTAAAGCTGGCCTGGGTCGGGCCATCCTCGCCCCGTCGGGCCGGGGCCACCTGCTCCAGCGGCGTCCACTGCTCAAGCCGGGGCAGGACGTCACGCAGCCAGTCGCGCGCCGCCTCGAGCCCGAAGGCCTCGATCCGCTGGCCGGGATTGTAGTGGCGCTGCTCCTCGCGCCGGCGCTGGGTCACATAGGCGGCCATCAGTTCGTACAGGCTGGCGTCGACGCGATCGGAGGGCACGATCACCGTCGCCTGCGGGTCGCCGCGGGCAAAGACGTCGCGCTTCAGCTGCGGCCGGGCCGTGATCGCCTCCACCGCCTTGCGCATCGCCTCCAGCTTCTGCAGCCGGAAGGCCAGGGCCGCGGCCATCTCCTCGGCCGGGATCTCGTCGCCCTTGCCCTTTTCGGTGCGTGGCAACAGCAGACGCGACTTCAGATAGGCCAGCCAGGACGCCATCACGAGATAGTCGGCCGCCAGCGAGAAATTCCTGCGCCGTGCCTCGTGCACGAAGGCCAGATACTGTTCCGCCAGCCTGGTGATCGACAGCTTCAGCAGATCGACCTTCTGCGTCCGCGCCAGCGCCAACAGCACATGCAGCGGCCCTTCATAGCCGTCGAGATCGACGACGAAGGCCTCGCGCTCATCCACCTGTTCGGCGGCGGTGAAGTCCAGATTGGGCTGGAAGGCGTCGGTCATGCCTGCGCCTCCCCCACGTCCGGCCCCCGCGCCGCATCGAGCTTTCCGGCCATCAGGGCGTCGAACCTCAGGCGGGCCTCGAACGGATCCAGTGGTTCGGCCGTGTGGACGATCCGGGCCATGGCCGCCGCCGCCCGCTTCGCCGCCCCGCCCTTCAGCCGGCCGGTTCCTTCGGCCACCTGACGCATCTCGTCGAGGTCGCCATTGCAGTGCAGGACCACATCGCAACCCGCCTTCAGCGAAGCCTCGGCCCGGTCGCGCAAGCTGCCCGACAGCGCCTTCATCGACAGGTCGTCCGTCATGATCAGACCGCCGAAGCCGAGATGCGCCCGCATCAGCTTCACGGCCTTCTTTGAGGTCGTGGCCGGCCGCTTCGGGTCAATGGCGTCGAACACGACATGGGCCGTCATGGCCAGCGGCATATCCGACAGCGCCTTGAAGGGCGCGAAATCCCAGCCGTCCAGGGCCGCGAAATCCGCATGCACCACCGGCAGGTCATGGTGGCTGTCGGCGAAGGCCCGGCCATGTCCCGGCATGTGTTTGATCACCGGCAGGACGCCCCCGGCCAGCATCCCCTCCGCCGCCGCCCGCCCCAGCTGGGCCACGGTCGCCGGGTCATGGGCATAGGCCCGGTCGCCGATGATGTCGTGGGCGCCCGGCACCGGAACATCCAGCACCGGCAGGCAATCAACATTGATCCCAACCGCCTTCAGGTCATGCGCCATCAGCCGCGCGCCGAGACGGACCAGCTCGCGGGCCGTCAGCACGTCGTTGGTCGCCTTAAGATAGGCCTCGCCGGGCGGATATTTCGGCCAGTGCGGCGGTCCCATCCGCTGCACCCGGCCGCCCTCCTGGTCGATCAGGACGGGGGCTTCCGCGTCGCCGATACTGTCCCGCAGTTCAGCGGTCAGGGACCGCACCTGCTCCGGACTGTCGATGTTGCGGCGGAACAGGATGAACCCCCACGGCCGCGCCTCGGCGAAGAAGGCGCGTTCCGCCTCCGTCAGCCGATGGCCGCTACAGCCGTAGATCGCCGCCGTGGTCACCGATCGGTCAGCGCACGAAACAGTCACCGCCGGCGGCCTTGATCGCGTTGCACAGGCCGGTCGCCTGGTCGCGGCTCAGGCCGGTGACGGTGGTGCGATAGACGGTCGAACCGTTCGAGGCGGTCACCTCCTGCACCCGCTTTTCAGCGCCGGCGGTGAACTGCGGATAGCGGCCGACCATCGCAGCGAACTCGCGGTCCGCCAGACTGGGGGTCGAGAAGGCACCGATCTGGACGCCAGAGGTTCCGCCGACGGTGGCGGGCGCGCGGGGCTCGCTCTTGGCCGGCGGCGGCGTCACGGGCGTCGGACGCGGCGCGACCGGCGCGGTCGTTCCGGCCGGAAGCGGCGCGGGCCGCGGCTGGGCCGTCTCCGGCGGCGGGGTGAAGGTCGGGGCGGCGGTGGGGGCCTCGGCCGCATCATAGACGTCGATGCCGGCTTCCGGATCGACCGGCTGGGCCTCCAGGGGCGCGTCGGCCTTCATGACCACGACCGGCGTGCCGACAGCCGGCGGCGCGTCGTTCGAGGAGCGCGGCCCGGCGCGGTAGTAGACCACCACCGCGATGATCAGGACCAGCAGCACCACACCCGAGATGATCAGCGTCATCGGCGGTGCCTTGGCTCCGGCACCTCCGCCACCGGCCCGGCGCGGATCATAGCCGCCGCGGTTGAACGGCAGGTCGTCGTCGGTCGGCGGCGTATAGGCGCCCCGGTCGCGGCCCTGGTTCGGACGATAGGGATCTTCGTTGGACATGGCCGCGCCTCATGGATCCACGCGAATCGGCGCGCGGAACGGTCACTGTATCCCGGTCCGAGTCCTTTTTCAGGCCGGGACAAGCGGGAACGGCTGCAATCCCCTACAAATCCAGCGCCAGATCGAGGCTGAACAGCTTCCTGTGTTCTTCGATCGCATACCGGTCGGTCATGCCGGCGATGTAGTCGCACACCGCCCGCGCCCGTTTGGCCTCGTCCGCCACATCGGCCCGCCCCGACCATTCGGGCGGCAGGGTGCCCGGATCGGCCATGAACAGCTGGAACATCTCCGCGAGGATGCGCCGCGCCTGGCTGCGGGTGCGGTTGACGCGATAGTGGCGGTACATCCGCTCGAACAGGAATTTCCGCAGCACGCCCAGATCGGCCAGCATGCCCGGCGAAAACGCCACCAGCATCCGGTCGGCGGTCCGCACCGCCTCGGTCGAGCGGATACCGGCCGCCTCGATCCGCGCTTCGGTCTCGGCCAGTACGTCCTCGACCATGGCCCCGATCATGCGCCGCACCGCCTCGATGCGGATCATCCGGTCGTCGATGTGCGGCCAGTCCCTGCGCACCCCGTGCAGCACCGGCCCGATCAGCGGCACATCGGCCAGGTCATCCAGGGTGAACAGGCCGGCCTGCACCCCGTCGTCGACGTCGTGATTGTTGTAGGCGATGTCGTCCGCGATCGCCGCCGCCTGCGCCTCCAGCGAGGCGAAGGTCCCCAGCCGCAGGTCCCAGCCCGGCGCATAGTCCGCGATCGCCTTCCAGGCCGGCTCGTCCAGACGGTGCGACACCGGCCCGTTGTGCTTGACCACCCCCTCGACGGTCTCCCAGCTCAGGTTCAGCCCGTCGAAGCCCGGATAACGCTCCTCCAGCTTGGTCACGACGCGGAAGGTCTGGACGTTGTGGTCGAACCCGCCCCACGGCTCCATCTGCGCCTGCAGTTCGTCCTCGCCTGCGTGGCCGAACGGGGGATGGCCGAGGTCGTGCGCCAGCGCCACCGTCTCGGCCAGGTCGCTGTCCAGCCGCAGGGCGTGGGCCAGGGACCGCGCGATCTGCGCCACCTCCAGCGAATGGGTCAGGCGGGTGCGGTAGTGGTCGCCCTCATGCGCCACGAAGACCTGGGTCTTCTCCTTCAGCCGGCGGAAGGCCGTGGCGTGGATGATCCGGTCGCGGTCGCGGGCATAGGCATTGCGCGTCCGGCTGATCGGCTCGGGCGTCAGCCGGCCGCGGCTGTGTTCGGGATATTCGGCATAGGGCGCGCGTTCGGGGATCAAGGTCAGCCGCTCTTTCGGGTCCGGGCCTTTGCGATCGGCCCTGAACGCCTCATATACCCCCCGTGAGCACCGTCCAATCCGAACCCCTGTTCCAGATTTCGCCGGCCGGCGGCGGTCACGGCCTGTCGCTGTCCGACAGCGCCGCCCGACGGCTGGCCGAGCTGGGCGCGGCCGAGGGCCATCCGGTCCTGCTCCGCGTCGCCGTCGACGGCGGCGGCTGCTCGGGCTTCCAGTACCGGTTTGAACTGGTCGAGGCCGCTGAGGCCGACGACATCCGCATCGCGACCGCCGGCCAGGCCGCCGTGGTCGACCCCGTCTCCCTGCCCTTCCTCAAGGGCTCGGAGATCGCCTTCGTCGACGATCTGGCGGGCGCCCAGTTCGTGGTGCGGAATCCGAACGCGGCAAGCAGCTGCGGCTGCGGGGTGAGTTTCTCGATCTGAGAGTGCGATTGCCAGGCGGCGGCTTCGCCGACCGCCGCCATTTCTGATTCCGCCCGCCCGGAGACCCGCCATGCTCAGCCTCCTCCTCGCCGCCGCCCTGATGGACCCGACCGCCACGCCGGTGGTTCTGCCGTCCGAACCCGCGCCCCTGCACGCGACCCTGCTGACGCCCGAGGGCCCGACCCGCGCCGTCGCCGTCATCCTGCCTGGCTCGGGGCCGACCGATCGCGACGGCAACAGCCCCGGCGGCCTCGTCGCCTCGACCTATCGCCTGCTGGCCGAAGGTCTGGCCGAACAGGGCGTGGCCACCGTCCGGATCGACAAGCGCGGGGTCGGCCAGAGCGGTCCGGCGATGATCGCCGAGCAGGACCTGACCTTCCAGACCTATATCGCCGACGCCCGCGCCTGGGCCGCCGAGGCGGCCCGCGTGACCGGCCAGCCCTGCGTCTGGCTGATCGGTCACAGCGAGGGTTCGCAGATCGCGCTGGCGGCGGCGCAGGACGGCAACCCCTCGGTCTGCGGACTGGTGCTTCTGGCCGGGGCCGGTCGTCCCGCCGGGGTGATCCTGCGCGACCAGTTCCGCGCCGGCCTGCCCGAGGCCCTGCTGGCCCCGGCCTTCGCGGCCCTCGACGAGCTGGAGGCCGGGCGCACGGTCACCGACGCGCCGCCGGCACTCGCGGCCCTCTTCCGCCCCTCGGTCCAGCCCTATCTGATCTCGTGGATCGGTCTGGATCCGACGGACCTGATCCGGGTCTATGAGGGCCCGGTCATGATCGGTCAGGGCTCAACCGACATCCAGGTGACAACCACCGACTCCGACGCCCTGTCAGCGGCCCGGCCGACGGCGCATCTGGTGGTCTGGGAGGGCGTCAATCATGTGCTGAAGGTCGCCCCCGCCGACCGCGCCGGCAACATCGCCACCTATGGCAATCAGAGCCTGCCGCTGGCACCGGGCGTGGTCGACGACGTGGCCGGGTTTATCCTGCGGGCTCGTTGAGGGGCTCTCGCCGCGTTTCATCCCTGACTGCCGTTACTGGTCCCATGGCGCTGGATTGAACGCCATCGGGCCGACAGCACCCGGTCATGACCTCGCTGTTTGCCCCAGCCCTGTTGCTGCACATCACCCTGGGCCTCGCCGCCTGTGTCGTCGGCCTGGCCCCGATCTTCACCCGCAAGGGCTCGCGCCGGCACCGGCTTTGGGGACGGCTGTTCGTCGGCCTGATGGCGGCGCTCCTCGCCTGCGCCTGGCTGATGACGGCCCTGCATTTCAGCCCCTATTTTCTCGCCCTGTCGGCCACCGCCACCATGACCCTGTTCTCCGGCGTCCGGGTGCTGGGGCGCAAACGGCCGGACCTCCGCCGCGAGGACCGGGCCAGGCCCCTCGACTGGATCGTGACCCTCGGCGTGGTCGGCATCGGTGTCTGGGTTCTGGTCCTTGTGCTGACGGGCCGGACCGGTGATCTCGCCGCTGTGTCTTCTGCCCTCGCCTTTGGTGCCCTGGCCTATGGCGGCTGGGACCTGTGGCGGTTCGCCCGGCCGACGGACTGGCCCTTCTCGCCCAACCTGTGGAACTATGAGCATCTGACCAAGATGCTGGGGGCCTATGGCGCGGCGCTCTCGGCCTTTTCCGGCAATTTCCTGACCTTCCTGCCCACCCCATGGAGCCAGCTCTGGCCGACCGTCCTGTTCCAGACCCTGACCATGATCTGGATCGCAGTCCTCATCATACGGCGTCGTCGCGCGCCGGCAGTCACCTGAGCCGGATCACCAACGCCGGGTGGGTCTGGCTCTTCACGGCCTACAGCTACGCCATGACCACGGCCTGCGCCGCCTGGTTCGCACGGCAGGCGGTCGCGGCGAAGGGAGGCCGGCTCGATGTCGCGACGTCCCTGCTCTGGCAGGGAGCCGCCTACGCTGTCTGGCTGCCGGTCGCGGGGGTGGTCTGGGTGCTGATCCGGCGTGTTGGTGCCGGCCGCTGGGCGCTGGCGGCGCTGCCGGTCGCAGGGCTGGCGATCGTGCCCCTCACAGCGTTTGGCGCGGTGGCCGTGGACCTGGCCTTCGGCATGGGAAGCGCGACGGAAACATCCGCCCGGATGCTGGCCCGAATGCCGGTGTCCATCCTGCTCTACACCGCCATCTGCGCGGTCGGGGCGGCGGCGGCGCACCACAGCCGGGCGGTGGAGGCGGAGGCCCGCGCGCGAGCGCTTGAAGGCGCGCTGGTGATTGCCCGGCAGGCCATGTCCGGATCCCCCAGCCCGCCCGAGCGGCTGATGGTGATGACCGGCAACCGTCGCGCCGCCGTGCTGCTGGATGAGGTCGAATGGTTCGCCGCCGCGGGCAACTATGTCGTCGTCCACTGGGCCGACCGCGAGGGCCTGATCCGCGAAACCCTGAAGGCCCTGGAGACCCGCCTGGACGGCCGGGTCTTCGCCCGCAGCCACCGGGCGACCCTGGTCAATCTGGCGCGTGTCCGCGAGACCCGGTCACTGTCGGACGGTTCATGGAAGCTGACCATGGCCAGCGGAGCCGAACTGGTCGCAAGTCGCACCTATCGCGACGCGGTGCTCGCGCGGCTCGGCCGTCAGGACAGCAGTGTCTCCTGGAACCGCACCGGCCGCCCGTGAGCTCTGCCGGCCAACTCCCCGTCCTTCATCACCACACGGCCGCGCACGATCGTCGCCACGGCCTTGCCGATGGCCTCGAAGCCGTCGAACGGCGTCCAGCCGCAGCGGCTGGCCATGTCGGCGTGGCTGAGGACGTGTTTCGCCTTCAGATCAACGATCGTCAGGTCGGCGTCGTAGCCCTCCGCCATCCGGCCCTTGCCTGCGATGCCGAACACCCGGTTGGCGCCGTGCGAGGTCAGGTCGATGAACCGGTCGAGGCTGAGCCGCCCGTGGGCGACATGCGTCAGCATCACCGGCACCAGCGTCTGCACACCCGGCATGCCTGACGGCGACGCCGGATAGGGCTTTGCCTTTTCCTCGATGGTGTGGGGCGCGTGGTCCGAGCCCAGCACGTCGAACACCCCGTGCTCAATCCCGGTCCACAGCCCGGCGATATGGGCGGCATTGCGGATCGGCGGGTTCATCTGGGCGTAGCCCTTGAGCCGCTCATAGGCCTCGTCCCCATCCAGCGTCAGGTGCTGCGGCGTCACCTCGGCGGTGGCCACGTCCTTGTGATCGGCGAGGAAGCGCACCTCCTCCGCCGTCGAAACGTGCAGCACATGGATCCGCGCCCCGACTTCGCGCGCCAGGGCCACCAGCCGCCGCGTCGAGCGGATCGCGCTCTCGGCGTCGCGGACCTCGGGATGGCTGGTCCAGTCGCCCGGCCGGGCCAGCGGGCGGCGCTCGACCAGCCGGTATTCGTCCTCGGAGTGGAAGGTCGCCCGCCGCTTCACGTGGCGCAGCACCTCGCGCACCCCGTCGTCGTCGGCGACCAGCAGGGTGCCGGTCGAGGCCCCCATGAACACCTTGACCCCGCAGCAGCCCGGCAGCCGCTCAAGCTCGGCCAGGTATTTGGCATTGCCGTGGGTACCGCCGATGTAAAAGGCGTGGTCCGTCCACATCCGGTCCCGTGCCCGGTCCAGCTTGTCGGCCAGGGTGGCCGGATCGGTCGTATTGGGCTCGGTGTTCGGCATTTCGAACACCGCCGTGACCCCGCCCAGCGCCGCCGCGCGGCTGCCGCTCTCGAGATCTTCCTTCCACTCGAGGCCCGGCTCGCGGAAATGGACCTGGGTATCGATGACGCCGGGCAGGACGGTCAGGCCCTTCGCGTCCAGGGTCTCGCCGGCGCTCGCCTGCGACAGGTCGCCGACAAAGGCGATCCGCCCGTCACGCACGCCGACATCGGCCATGCCGCGCCCCGCGTGATTGGCCACTTCGCCGCCGCGGACGATCAGGTCGTATGTCTGGGTCATGCCCCGTCCCTTAGCCCCGCGCGGCGCAACGAGCTAGACCGCACCCCCTGCGGCCAAAAGCTTCCTTGCGGCCACCAGAACCCGGTCGGCAGGAAGGTCATTCATGTGCTGGATGGCCTGGTTGAGATTGGGGTCGATCTTGCGGAACTCATCCACCGAGCGCGGCCCCCGCACCGCGACCCCGCCCCAGGGCCCATGTTCGGCCTCGTCCGACGGCCCGAAGGCCGCCACCACCGGCACGCCGGCGGCCACAGCCAGGTCGGTCCAGATCGTGTCCGCACCGACATAGAGCGCCGCCCGGCCGATGGCCGCGACCGTCTCCAGTGGGCCCAGCCGGCCCTGCAGTTCCGTCACCCGGTTGCGCGGCAGCGACAGGCGGATGACATGGGCCGTGTCGCGGGCGTTCTCGTCGCCGACCACGATGACGCGGCCGCCTTCCAGCGGCCCGCCGTCGCCGACCAGCGCCACCGCCACCTTGGCGTAGCGTTCGGACGGCCAGACCTTGCCCATCCAGTCCGCGCCCGGACCGATCGCCAGCAGCGGAACGTCCTCAGCCGGGATCAGGGCGTCCGCGGCCGCCCGGGTCGCCTCCGAGACGAACAGTTTCGGAGCGGGGACCTCCTCCAGCTGCAGCACCCGTGCGGCCTGTTCGACCGCATGGACGCCGGCCTCCCAGGCACCCCGCACGGCGCGCTTCTGCCGCTTCAGCTTGCTGGACAGGGTGGTGCCGCGCATGTCGACGACCAGCCCCCATTTGGTCTCGCGCACCTTGTTCCACAGCCCGATCCAGTCCAGCCGGCTGTCGCGCTCCAGAACGATCAGCCGGTCCAGCCGCGGCGTATCTGCGAACAGCGGCGCGCTCTTCGGCGATCCAACCACGGTGAACCGCGCCTGGGGCATGGCCTCGACCATGTACGCAAGCACGCCCGACGACAGGATCGCGTCGCTCGCGTCCGCCTCGGCGATGTAAAGGATGGGGAACCGTCCCGTCATGGATGCACCGTATACGGATTCTCTCGGCACAGCAGGCGACATGCAGGCATGGTCCACAGCCGCGACGCACCCTATCTGGAGACCATGACAACCCGCATCGCCCGCCTCGACAGCCGCGCCCTGATCCGGGTCTCGGGCCCCGACGCCCGTCCCTTCCTGCACAATCTGCTGACCCAGGACGTCGAGACCCTGGCACCGGGCGAGCTGCGCTTCGGGGCGCTGCTATCGCCGCCGGGCCGGCTACTGTTCGACCTGTTCCTGTGGGGTGAGGCCGAGGCCGTCGTGCTCGACGTCGCCACCGACCGTCGTGACGCCCTGCTGCAGCGGCTGGCGATGTACAAACTCCGGGCCCTGGTCACGGTCGAGGCGGACGAGCGGCCGGTACTGGCGGCCTGGGGCGGCGATCTGCCGGAGGGATTCATGGCGGACCCCCGCGCGCCCGGCCTCGGCGGACGCAGCGCCGCAGGGGCACCGGCGACCAATGCGAGCGAGGACGGTTACAACGCCCACCGCCTCTCATGCGGCGTGCCCGACCCCGCCGCCGACGCCCCGTCCGACAGAACCTATCCGATCGAAGCCAATTTCGACCTGCTGAACGGCATCGACTTCCAGAAGGGCTGCTACGTCGGCCAGGAGACCACCTCGCGCATGAAGAGGCGGGGAACCATCAAGACCCGCATGCTTCCGGTCGCCTTCGACGGCCCTCCGCCCCCGTTCGGTGCCGAGTTACTGAACGGAGAACTGCGGGCCGGCGAGGTGCTCAGCGGCCGCGACGGTTCCGCCATGGCCCTGCTGCGGCTGGACCGGCTGGAGGGCGTGCTGACGGTCGAGGGGCGCGACGTGACGGTGCGCAGACCGGCGTGGATGGGAACCTCGGCCTGACCCGCTTTACTCGGGATCAGACGCTGTGCTCGGCGGCGTCGTAACCTCGCCCCCGTGGACCTGCGGCGGCTCCACGGTGACCTCGGAGGGCTGCACCACGATCTCGGGCGGCACCAGATAGATCATCAGGCCGCCGACGCTGACCGGTGGCCCCTCGACCTGGATCGGCGGTCCCTGGACATGTAGCCCGGGCCCCGCAGGCCCCGGTGCCCAGGTCGTGCGACAGGCTGGACGACGGGCGTAGGCCGCGCGGCCCAGCGGCAATCTGGGATTGATATAGGGCGCGTCCGGGCGGATTTCGCAGGCTCCGACCGGCGCATGCACCGGCGGCGATCGATACGCCGCCACGGGCGAAAACTGCGCCGCCGCCGGCGAGACGGGCAGCAACAGGCCAGCCAGACAGAACAGCACTGACTTCATCGCCGCGTCTCCCCCTGGACGGCGGCGGAAGAACCGGCCACCGACAACATCGTTACCGCGATTGTGGCAAGGAGGTCCAACCCGCGGTTCTGATCCCGCCGAGGCGTGGACGACAAAGCCGTCGGGAGCGATCAGAATGGGGGCATGCCCGACTCGCAACGCCGCCTGATCGACCTCAGCCACACCATCGAAGCGGGCATGATCACCTACAAGGGTCTGCCCGCGCCTCTGGTCTGCGACCACCTGAGCCACGAGGCCTCGCGCGCCAACTATGAGCCGGGGACCGAATTCCAGATCGGGCGGATCGAGATGGTCGGCAATACCGGCACCTATCTGGACACCCCGTTCCACCGTTACGCCGACGGCGAGGACCTGAGCGACGTCGGTCTGGAGCGTATCGCCGCCCTGCCCGGCCTTGTGGTTCGCGTTCCTGAGCTGCAGGCGATAGACGCCGACCGGTTCATCGGCCTCGATGTGCGCGGCAAGGCCGTGCTGGTCCATACCGGCTGGGCCCGCCACTGGCGGACGGATGCCTATTTCGAGGACCATCCCTTCCTGACAGAGGCCGCCGCCGCCTTGCTGGTCGAGGCGGGCGCGGCGCTCGTAGGGATCGACTCTCACAATATCGACGACACCCGCACGCGCGCGCGGCCGGCGCACACCCGGCTGCTCGGTGCCGGCATACCGATCTGCGAGCATATGCGCGGGCTGGAACTGCTGCCGGACAGCGGCTTCCGCTTCACCGCGGCACCGCCGAAAGTGAAGGCTTTCGGGACGTTTCCGGTCCGGGCGTTCGCCGAAGTCGCCTGACGGGAGTCCGGCCGGGCTTCATCACCCGCTGAATTATTGCGCCACCTTCTCGACGCGGTTCGCCCATCAGTGATACGCCGGATGGGCGCAGGGGGCGCGTCCCTCAAAGGATCCGTAAAATGTTCAAGGCTTTCGCACGCCGCGCCGTACTGGCGGCCGCCATCTCCGCCGTCGCCTTCGGAACGATGGGCTTCCAGTCCAACGACGGTCAGGACCGTCGCGTCACCATCATCAACGCCACCGGCGTCACCATGACCCATTTCTACGCCTCGAACTCGGGCGAAGCCGACTGGCAGGAAGACATTCTCGGCCAGGACGTGCTGCCGTCCGGCGCCCGGGTCCGGATCAATATCGACGACGGCACCGGTGCCTGCATCTATGACTTCAAGGCCCGTTTTTCGGATGGCGACGAACTCATCCGCTACCGCATCAACGTCTGCCAGATCACCGAGTACCGCTACACCGCCGGCTGATCCTGCTGTCGGCTGAAGATCAGGGCCGCGTCCTCCCGGACGCGGCCCTTTTTTGCGCCTGATCCGCTACCCTGCGCCCATGGCCGACTCACTCCACCGCTGCGCCTGGTGCGGGACCGATCCGCTCTATGTCGCCTATCATGACGAGGAATGGGGCGTGCCCGAGTACGACGCCCGCGCCCTGTGGGAGAAGCTGGTACTGGACGGCTTCCAGGCCGGTCTGGCCTGGATCACCATCCTGCGGAAGCGCGAGGGTATGCGCGACGCCTTCGACGGCTTCGACCCGGAGGTCATCGCCGCCTATGGCGACGCCGACATCGAGCGGCTGCTCGGCGACGCCCGCATCATCCGCTCGCGCGCCAAGATCAACAGCGCCATCAAGGGGGCGCGGATCTGGCTGGAGATGCGCGACCAGGCCGCTCTTGGGGGCGAGGACTTCAGCGCCTGGCTCTGGTCCTTCGTCGGCGGCGCGCCGCTCCAGCACGAAGGCGGCCCCCGCCCGACGCAGACGCCGGAGTCCGAGGCCATGGCCCGGGCCCTGAAACAGCGCGGCTTCACCTTCTGCGGGCCGGTGATCGTCTATGCCTTCATGCAGGCCGTCGGCATGGTCAACGACCATGATCTGGACTGCCTGCGCCATGCACAGACGCGCGCGATGGCCAGACGGTGACCCCCCCGTCGAAAGCCCGGGATGGTGCCCGTCCACGCCGGGCCGGTCCCACCCTGACGTTGGAACGGGCGCTCATCGACAGCAGCGGCGGCCCGGTCTGCGGCGTGGACGAGGCGGGCCGCGGTCCCTGGGCGGGGCCGGTCTCGGCGGGAGCGGTGATCCTCAATCCCGATGACCTGCCCGCCGGCATTGACGACTCCAAGGCCCTGACCCATGCCCGGCGCGAGGCACTCGAGATCGAGATCAAGGCCCGCGCCCTCGCCTGGGGCGTCGGCTTCGCCTCGGTGGAAGAGATCGACCAGCTCAACATCCTGCACGCCACCGGTCTGGCCATGTATCGCGCGGTCGAGGCGCTGGCGATCCCGCCCGCCGCGGCCCTCGTCGACGGCAACTACCGCTTCAAACTGCCGTGCGCGATCCAGACGGTGGTCAAGGGCGACAGCCTCTCCCTGTCGATCGCCGCAGCCTCGATCCTTGCCAAGACGGCACGGGACCGGCTGATGGTCGAACTGGACACCGAATATCCCGGCTACGGCTTCGCTGGCCACAAGGGCTACAACGCCCCGATCCATTCCGCCGCCCTGAAAGCGCTCGGCCCCTGCCCGGCGCACCGCCGCAGCTGGGCCCCGATCCGGGCCTTGCTCGAGAGCTAGACGGCCAGCATCCCGCCGACCAGCGCGCCCATCAGCGCCGCGACCACGCCGCCGGCGACCACCATCGCCCAGCCAGGCACACTGGCGATCGTTTCCTTCAACGTCGGCTCCGCGACCTCGGGATCATTGGCCACCCGCGTATCGAACCGCGCCGCCGACGGCGGACGCCAGGCGACGGCTTCGAACGCATCGGCGGCGCGGCCGTAGACGCGGACGCCTTCAAGGCGACGGGCGGGGGTCATGGGCGGCATTTCCATCCCCGCAGAACGGCGATGTCAAACGCATGTTCCGCCTGTCTAGGCCGCATCCGCCAGCGTGACCGGCCGCGCGCTGACCACGAACAGATATTCGACGTTCCTCAGCCGTCCGACCGCCCCGACTTTTTCGCCCTTCGGATTGTGGATGCCGATGCGGGCGCCGACGTAGCGCGGGCGGGCGATCTCGATCACCTGAACCTCGCCCCGGCCTGACAGCATGCCGACCAGCTGGTCGCGGCCCAGATAGCCCTCGTCGTTAAACGAGACGATCAGGTTCGGGGCCTTCAGCCCCTCGATCACCGCCTGCAGCGCCGGGGCGATGCCGGGCTTGCTGTTGAAGGCACTCTTGCGGGTCCGGACGTCGATCCGCTTGTTGGCGATCCCGTAGGTCTCGGGCTTGTCCCACAGCACCAGACTCTCCCAGCAGTGATAGTTGCCGAGGTAGGAATGCTGGTTATACGGCGGGTCCAGATAGACGAGGTCGGCCTCGACCTCGGGGGCCAGTTCGACCGCGTCCCGGCGGGTCGCCTGGCACGGACCGTCCGCCACGCCGGGCAGGATGTCGGGCATCCGCAGCTCGAGCGGCTTCAGCGCCCGTGCCGCCCATGACTTCATATAGGCCATCTGCAGACCGGCCGTGGAATCCACCCGGTCGGCGGCCTCCATCAGGCTGACCAGGGCGATCGCCTCCAGCTCGGGCTCCAGCCCCATGACGGCGATCCGGTCGCGCATGGCGTCGATGACGGCCCCGTTCTCCGGCGTGAAATAGCGGGCGTCCTCGCAGAAGGTTTTGGTGAACCAGCCGGGTACGGGCGTCACCGCCCGCAGTTCGGCCAGCACCGCCTCGGCCCGGTCCAGCCAGCGCTCCCGATCCGCCTGCACATAGGCCGTGGCCAGGGTGTGGGCATAGGCATTGTGGTCGTTCGACCAGACCCGGAAACCGGCGCCCTTCAGCGCATGGCCGACGCGCGCGCTGCCGGAGAACAGATCACAGACCGTCCCGCCGTCCGGCAGCTGGCCGCGGATCGCGGACGCGATCTGGGTCAGCAAGGCGCGTTTCGAGCCGATGTATTTGATCATGCCGACCGGGAGGGATCAGACGCTATTTGCGCCCCTTCGCCGGAGCATGGGCCAGTCGCAGCAGATTCGCAGCCCCCGGCGCGCCGAAGGGCGTTCCCGCCAGGATCAGGATGCGCTGGCCCGGCTGGGCCATGTCGTATTCGACAGCGCTGTTGACCGCATCCTCAGTGACATCCTCCAGCGAGGCGGGCTCCTTGCCCAGCCGGGTCTCCAGACCCCAGACCAGCGCCAACCGCCGCGCCGTATCGGCATTGGGCGTCAGGGCCAGCACCGGCTGCAGCGGTCGCTCGCGCGCCATCCGCCGCGCCGTCCCACCCAGGGTCGTGAACACCACGATACAGGCCGTCGACTGGGCCTCCGCCGCCTTGCGCGCCGCGGCAACCAGGGCATCGGCGTCGATATCGTCCATGCCGGCGTGTTCGGCGTCCATCAGGCTGGGCCACATCGGATCGCGCTCGACCCGTTCGATGATCCGGCTCATCACCCCGACCGATTCCAGCGGATAGTCGCCCGAGGCTGTCTCGGCCGACAGCATCAGGGCGTCAGCCCCCTCATAGGCGGCATTGGCCACGTCCGAGGCCTCGGCCCGGGTCGGGGCCGGCGAGGCGGTCATGCTCTCCAGCATCTGGGTGGCCACGATCACCGGCACGCCGCGCTGGCGGGCGGCGCGGATGATCTGCTTCTGGGCGACCGGCACCTCCTCGGGCTCCAGCTCCACGCCCAGGTCACCGCGCGCGACCATGACCCCGTCGCAGTAATCGAGGATGCTCTCCAGCTCGAGCAGGGCCTGCGGCTTCTCTATCTTGGCCAGGCAGGCGGCGCGGCCCTTCACGATCTGCTTCAGCTCGGCCATGTCCTCGGCCTTCTGGACGAAGCTCAGCGCCACCCAGTCAACACCGATGCGCAGGGCGAAGGCGAGGTCCTCGCGGTCCTTGGGGGTCAGGGCCGAGACCGGCACCACCGCCTCGGGCACGGCCACGCCCTTGCGGTCCGACAGTTTCGAGCCGCTCTCGACCGTGACATCGGCCCAGTCGTCGGTCCGCTCATTGACCCGCAGCCGCACCCGGCCGTCGTCGAGCAGCAGCAGCATGCCGGTGCGCAGGGCGCGGAAGATCTCCGGATGCGGCATCTGCACCCGCGTCGCATCGCCCGGGGTCGGATCGAGGTCGAACCGCATCTTGTGGCCCGGCTTGATGTCGATCTCGACATCCCTGAACCTGCCCAGCCGGAGCTTCGGCCCCTGCAGATCGGCCAGCACGCCCAGAGGGCGTTTGAGCGCCAGCTCGGCCCCGCGCACAGCCTTCAGTGCCGCCGCATGGTCCTCATGCGAGCCGTGGCTGAAATTCAGGCGGAAGACGTCGACTCCGGCCTGGGCCAGGGCCTTGACCATGCCGGGTGCCCGGCTGGCGGGCCCCAGGGTCGCGACGATGCGGGCGCGCCGGGCTCTTTTCATCGAATATCCATGCAATCGGAGGGGTTTCCCCCTTGTGCCCATGAAACCGCGTCGGGTTAAGGGCGGTTCTTTGCACGAAACACGAAGTTACGCCGCCCGGTCGCGCGCCGGCCCGTTTCGCGCTACCCCGGACCGAACAACGGAGCGGACCATGGCGGGCCTGAAGGACAAGCGCGGCTTCATCGACAAGGACCGTCTGGACCTGTCCGAACGACAGGCCGTCGAACACTGGATGAAGCGCTGGGGCGTGACCCGGGACCAGCTGACCGCTGCCCACCGCAAGGCGGGTCGCAACGTCAAGGACATCGCGGCGGAGCTCGGCAAGAAGCGCTGACCCTCAGCCTTCGAGCAGGACCGTGAACCCGCCGTAGATCATCCGCTTCCCGTCGAAGGGGGCGGCGGCCATCTCCGCCATGCGCGGGTCCTCCATGAATTTCTTCTGACCGGCGTCACGGGTGGCCTTGTCCGGCCACTCGACCCACGAAAAGACGACGACCTCGTCGCCCTCCGCCTTCACGGCGCCCTTGAAGTCCGTGACCTTGCCGTCAGGCACCTCGTCGCCCCAGCATTCGACCACCCGGATCGCCCCGAACTCCTTGAACATGACCAGTGTCTTCTCGGCCATGGCCTTGTAGGCGGCCTTGTTCCCGACCGGGACCGGAACGACGTAACCATCGATGTAGCTCATGACGGGTCTCCTCTTGTGACGACGAAGGAACGCGCGTGCGGACTGAGGGTCCCAAACGGCCAAGCCTGGGACCCTTGGTGCGAGCGGCGGGGGTCGAACCCGCAATCCCTTTCGGGCGACAGATTTTAAGTCTGTTGCGTCTACCAGTTTCGCCACGCTCGCCAGCAGGCCCGATCTACGGGCTTGCGGGCTGATGGGAAAGGTCCGTGGCGTCAGCGAGTGATCGGCCGGTGTCGTTGACGGCCCGGTCATAACGATTGACGCCGGCGTCTCCGGGCAGGAGCAGCAGGACAAAGAAGACGGCGATCGGCCCGACGAAGGGCAGGACGGCGATCCATGCATAGCCGGCCGGACGTCCGATATCGTGAAGCCGACGCGCGGTCAGGGCGAGGAAAGACCCGAAGGCCACGGCGATCAGCGCGAAGAGCGCCGCATACCGGACCTGGAACTGGCCTGCCGCCTCGATCGCGTCATCCACTGCGCGCGGTCCGGCGATGTCGCCGTCCAGAATCATTTCGAAGACCCGGCCGCTGGTTTCGAAATCAGGAAATCCGGCGACAAACCGCTGTGCCAGGACCATCCAGGCGAGCCAGCCCAGTATCGCCAGCCCGTACCGCGTACGGCTGAGCCGACCCTTCACGCCGAACAGGAAGCTTGCCAGGTTCATGTCAGTCTGCGGCCCCGTCGTCGGAAAGCCGCCACTTTGACGTGAAACCGGCAACGGTCAAGTTGTGCGGCCCGGCCGGATCACGCTAGCGTTCGGCAGTACCCTTTGAGAGTGACCGATGACCCGTTCCGCCTGCCGCCTGTTCGTCATCGCCGTCTCGACGCTGACCCTGACCGCCTGCACGACGCCGACGCAAGCCGACGTTGATGTGCGGATGCACCCCGTGATCAACGGCGGCCCGGTGCGCTGGCTGCAGATTCCGACCGATGCGGACATGCTCGACGTCTATCCGCGCGACGCCCTGAACGCCGGCGTGAACGGCCATGTTCGGATGATCTGCGTGATGACCGCCGCCGGGACGCTGACAGACTGCGGCGCGGCGAGCGAGACGCCGCCGGGGCAGGGCTTCGGTGCCGCCGCCGCCCGCCTCGGTCACCTGTTCCGCTTCGACGCCGCCGACCGGCCGGATCTCGTCGGCAAGCGCGGCGCGGTCAATGTGACCTTCCGCACGGGCGGATGACGGCCCCCTAGTGCGCCGCCGCCTGCGCCGGCCGCATCGCCCGGAAGTCCACCTCGGAGTCCGCGATCAGCCACACCAGCGCCGCCCAGGCCGCCACGTTCTGGCTCATCTGGGCCGGGTCGACCTTGTCCAGGGTGTCGTCGGCCGTGTGGTGCAGGTCGAAATATCGGGTGCCGTCCTGGTTCAGGCCGAACACCGGCACGCCCGCCTCGGCCAGCGGGCCGATGTCGGCGCCGCCGTGCAATTCCGGCTGGGGCGAAGGCAGGACGCCGATGGGATAGAGCACCCGCGCCGCAGCCCGGGCGAAGTCGGTACCCTGCGCGCCCGGCGGCAGGCCCAGCGCATAGACCCGGTCCGCACCGAAATCGCTCTCGCCGGCGATGATGTGCTGCTCAACCGCCGTCCCGATGCCGCGCAGATAGGCACCGCCGCCGTTGCCGGTGTCGGTCGGCTGCGCCACCTCTTCCGAGCCGTACAGGACGACCCGCACGGTGCGCGCCGGACGGCGTCCGCTGTCGCGGATGGCCTTGGCCGCTGCCAGTGTGATGGCCCCACCGGCACCGTCGTCGATGGCGCCGGTGCCCAGGTCCCAGCTGTCCATGTGAGAGCCCAGGACGATGACTTCTTCCGGCCGCGACCGGCCGGGGATGTCGCCGATCACGTTCTGGCTGACCGTCTGATAGGTGTGCGCTGTCGAGGACAGGCGGAGGCGTACCGTCTCGCCCATTTCGATCAGGCGCGAGACCGTATCGGCGTCCGGCGCGGCCAGGGCGAAGCCCGGCAGGGGCACGACGCCGTCGACATAGCGGGTGGTGCCGGTGTGCGGCATGCGGTGCTCGTCCGAACCGACCGAGCGCATGATGAAGGCCACCGCCCCCTTGGCCGCGGCGGCGGCGGGACCCGCACCCCGGATGCGCGTCAGCGGGCCGTAGCCCGAACCGTCCTGCATCCGCACCATCTGGCCGGCGTCGACATAGGCGATCTTGCCGGTGAGCGATCCGGCCGGGGCGCCGTTCAGCGCTTCAAGGCTGTCGAACCGGACGACTTCGGCCTCGATCACGCCATTGGTGCCGGGCGAGTGGCCGAGGGCGGCGAGGACCAGCCGCTGCGGCCGGGCACCGACGATCGATCCGCTCTCCTCGCCTCGCTCCCAGCCGACCAGCGGGAACTGTTCGATGCGCACATTCTGGAAGCCCTGCGCCCGCATATAGTCGGCCGCCCAGGCCGAGGCGTCCTGCTCGGCCTTCGATCCCGCCGGCCGCGGGCCGAAGCGGGTGGTCAGCTGGGTCAGATAATCGAGCGCGATATTCTGGTTCAGCGCCGCGTCGCGGAGGGTCTCGGCCCGCTGGATGGTCGCGGCGTCCTGCGCCACAACGGGGGCCGCGACGAGGGTCAAGGCCAGGGCGCTGGCGGCGAGAAGACGAACGGACAGGCGCATGACGGCTCCGGGACTCACAAGGTGCCGGAACCTGAACCCTGCGGGGGGAGCGGACAAGCGGTCCGCGTCAGAGTTTTTTCGATGGCGCCATAAGCGCCGACAGGCCTACTCGCCCTTGACCCAGGCCTCGACCGGACCCTGCAGCTTGACGGTCAGGGCCTTGCCGCGGCGGTCGACGCGGTTGCCCACGGCCAGACGGACCCAGCCTTCGGAGATGCAGTATTCCTCGACATTGGTCTTTTCCTCGCCCTTGAAGCGGACGCCGATCCCCTTCGCCAGCAGGTCGGCGTCGTGGAACGGGCTGTCGGGATCGACGCAGAGGCGGTCGGGAAGATCGGTCATGGCGAGAAGGCCCGGAAAACAGGAGAAGGCGCGGGCTTTAGCCGAGGACGGCGTCCGCTCCAAGAGCGCTTGACCTGCCCCCCTGCCAATCGGTTAGGTTCGTTGCGAATAACTACGGACCTGAGATGCGCGATCCCGTCTTCCGCGACTTCATCGCCGAAGCTTCCGACGGCTATCCCCTGTCGATGCGGCTGGTCTCCGCCGAGGCGCCGACGACAGCCGTCCTGGTCAGTTCGGGGACCGGCTTTCCCAAGGGCTTCTACGACCGGTTCGCCCGCCATCTGGCGGCGCGCGGCGCGGCGGTGCTGACCTATGATTTCCGCGGTATCGCCGGCTCGCGGCCCGACGATCTGGCAGCGATGCAGATGGACTATCCCGACTGGGGCCGGCTCGACATGCCGGCGGCGCTGGAGTCCCTGATCGCCGCAGCCCCGGGCCTGCCGGTCGCCCATGTCGGCCACAGCGTCGGCGGCCATTTCCTCGGCTTCATGCCCAACCACCACCGCATCGACCGTCACGCCTTCGTCTCGGTCGGCAGCGGCTGGTGGGGCCGGCACCACCGGTCCTACAATCCGCTCGAACTGTTCTTCTGGTACGGCTTCGGCCCGCTCAGCCTGATCCGCCGCGGCTATATCAAGGGCGGCGGCCTGTGGGCCGGGACGGATCTGCCGGCCGGCGTCTGGAAGACCTGGCGGCGCTGGTGCCTGAAGGAACCGTACTTCCTCGACGAGCTGAAAGACCGGCTGAAACCACACCATTTCGACGCGGTGACCGCCCCCATCCGCTCATGGGTCTTCACCGACGACCCGATCGCCACGCCGGTGACCTCGCCCATCCTGCTGCAGGTCTATCCCAATGCCCCGCGCGAGGTCGTGGTCCGCGCCCCGGCCGACTTCGGCGCCGCGCGCATCGGCCACGAGGGTGCCTTCCGCAAGGGACTGGAGCCTTTGTGGGATGAGATCTTCGACTGGCTGGTTGAACCTTCAGCCGCGGTCACCAGTTAAACCGCTTCCCCCGCCGGAGCCTCCCATGACCGACCAGCCCGCCATCACCGTCGACGGCCACGCCATTCCCCTGCTGGGCTTCGGCACCTGGAACCTGACACCGGAGGTCGCCCGGACCATGGTCGCGGAGGCCCTGCGCATCGGCTACCGCCACATCGACACGGCCTGGATCTATCGCAATGAGGCGGCGGTCGGAGACGGCATCCGCGACGCCATCGCCGCCCGTCATGTCGCCCGCGAGGACATCTGGCTGACCACCAAGATCTGGGTCGCCCATTTCGACCGCGAGGGCCTGCTGAAACAGGCGCGGGAGTCCGCCGCCAGCCTCGGCTTCACGCCCGACCTGCTGCTGCTCCACTGGCCGAAGACCGAGCCGGCGTTCGCCGAGACCCTCGACGCCCTGAACGAGGCGAAGGACCTCGGCCTGACCCGCACCATCGGCCTGTCCAACTTCCCCTCGGCAGAGTTCCGCGAGGCGCAGTCGTTGTCGAAGGCGACGCTGGTCACCAACCAGGTCGAATACCACCCCTACCTGAAGCTCTCGAAGCTGCTCGAAACGGCGAAGACCCTTGGTTCGTCGATCACCGCATGGTCGCCCCTGGCCCAGGGCGCGATCGCCGACGATGCGACCCTGATCGACATCGGCCAGGCTCATGGCAAGACCCCGGGACAGGTGACCCTCCGCTGGCTGATCCAGCAGAACGTCATCGCCATCCCGCGCACCAGCAAGGTCAGCCGCGCGGAGGAGAATTTCAACATCCTCGACTTCCGCCTCTCGGACGAGGAGATGGACCGCATCCACGCCCTTGCCCGTCCCGACGGCCGCCTCGGCGACTGGATTGATCCCGCTTTCAAATGGGATGAAGAATGGGCGTGAAGCGCCGCGACCAGACGGCGCGCACGGAGGGAACCAGGAGATGGGTTCGGTGCTGGGGTTTCCCGGCGTCGATCCGCTGGACGCGGCGGTCGGCGCAAGACTGAAACGTTGGCGCGAGACACGCGGCATGGCCATCGAGGATGTGGCCGCCGCGCTTCGCATACCGGTCGAGCAGGCCCGCCGCGCCGAGGCCGGCCGGGCCCGCCTGACCACCGTCCAGATCGGTGCTGCAACCAGTGCCCTGCGCCTGCCCCTGTGGGCGCTGGTGTCGGATACCCGGGCCTACTGAAAAGGCCGCACCCGCCATGACGTGACAGGACGGCCGCGTCCGCCTAATCCAGACGCTCTGACGGAGCGTCCTGAATTGGCCTACAAATCCCTGCGCGACTTCATGGCCATGCTGGAGGCCGAAGGCGAACTGGTTCGCGTCTCCGAACCCGTCTCGACCCACCTCGAGATGACCGAGATCCAGACCCGGCTGCTGCGCAACGGCGGCCCGGCCGTCCTGTTCGAAAAGCCCGTCATGCCCGACGGCACGATCAGCCCCATCCCCTGCCTCGCCAATCTGTTCGGCACGGTGAAGCGCGTCGCCATGGGGGTGACCATGGAGAAGAAGGTCCGCACCACCGCCGCCGAACTGCGCGAGGTCGGCGAACTGCTGGCCTTCCTGCGCAATCCGACGCCGCCGCGCGGCCTGTCGGACGCCATGGAGATGCTGCCGCTGGCGAAGACGGTCATGTCCATGCGGCCGAAGGTGGTGAAAACCGCACCGGTGCAGGAGATCGTGCTGAAGGGCGACCAGATCGACCTGACCAGCCTGCCGGTCCAGGGCTGCTGGCCCGGCGAGCCCGCGCCCCTGATCACCTGGGGCCTGGTCGTCACCAAGGGGCCGTCCGAGGACCGGGAGGACGACTTCAATCTCGGCATCTACCGCATGCAGGTCCTCGGCAAGGACAAGGCCATCATGCGCTGGCTCGCCCATCGCGGCGGGGCGCAGCACTACGCACGGCACAAGAAGGCCGGAAAGAAGGGCCCCCTGCCATGCGCCATCGTGCTCGGGGCCGACCCCGGCACCATCCTGGCGGCGGTTACGCCTGTCCCGGACACGCTGTCGGAATACCAGTTCGCCGGCCTGCTGCGCGGTGCCAAGGCCGAACTGGTCCCCTGCAAGACCGTGCCCCTGATGGTCCCGGCCAATGCCGAGATCGTGCTGGAAGGCCACGTCCTGTTCGACGAACACGCGCCCGAAGGCCCCTACGGCGACCACACCGGCTACTACAATTCGGTCGAGACCTTCCCGGTCTTCAAGGTGACGGCCATCACCATGCGCAAGGACCCGATCTATCTGACCACCTTCACCGGCCGTCCGCCGGACGAGCCCTCGGTGCTGGGCGAGGCGCTGAACGAGGTTTTCATCCCCCTGCTGCGCGCCCAGTTCCCCGAGATCACCGACTTCTGGCTGCCGCCCGAGGGCTGTTCCTACCGGATCGCCGTGGTGTCGATGAAGAAGGCCTACCCCGGCCACGCCAAGCGGGTGATGCTGGGCGTCTGGAGCTATCTGCGCCAGTTCATGTACACCAAATGGGTCATCGTCGTGGATGACGACATCGACGCCCGCGACTGGAAACAGGTCATGTGGGCCATCTCGACCAAGATGGACCCGGCGCGCGACATCACTGTCATCGAGAACACCCCGATCGACTACCTCGACTTCGCCAGCCCCGAGAGCGGCCTCGGCTCCAAGATCGGCCTCGACGCCACCGACAAATGGCCGCCCGAGACGAAGCGCGAATGGGGCGAGGAGATCCGCATGGACGCGGCGGTGGTGGATCGGGTGTCAGAGATCTGGGAGACGCTCGGATTACCGGGGGACAAGACACCGATCTGGAAATAGCGGCGTTTCGCTTCCTTCGCCGATTGTGTCCGAAAAGCGCTTCACAAATGACAGAACCGTAATCTAGGGTCGGAGCCTCGCTTTCCTCCCCTGTTTGAGGCCTGTCATGAAGCTTCCGCTGATCGCCCTGCTCGCCGTCGTTCTCGCCGCACCGGTCGTGACCGTTCCGACCCCGGCTGACGCCCAGGTGCGGGTCGGCAGCGGTGCTCGTCGCGATCCGCCGCGCCGGGTCCGTCCGCCGGCACCGCGCCTGACCGAGGCAGAGGAAGACCGGCTGTGGGACGCCCAGGCCGCGGTCAGCGATCTCGACAGCCAGATCGCCGCCGTGAACGCCCTCGTCGCGGCTGCGGGCGGCGCGACCCCGGAGCATCAGGCCACGCTCGCGGACCTCACGGCCCGCCGGACGGCTGAACAGGAAGTGGTCGACAACTTGCGCGCCAAGCAGAACCCCTGAGCCCTCAGTCCCGATAGAGCTGCGCCAGCCGTCCGGCGGCTGAGCGCATGGCGTCTCTCAGGGCCGCCGGGGTCAGAACCTCTGCCTCCGGCCCCAGTCGAAGAAAGTCGGTCGCGGCGTGCGCGACCGACTCGATCGGCACAGTCACCTCGACCCATGGGTTCGTTGAGCCTGCCGCGGCTTCGCCCGCGATCCTGGCCTGTTCGGCCCCCAGCGTCGCCAGCAGGTTCAGGCCGATGCGCGACACCCGCAGGGTCGCCGTCCCGGTGAAGATGTCGGCCTCGAACCGCAGCGAGGTTTCCGCCCACCAGGCCGCCAGGTCGAAACCCGCGGGCCGCTCGAACGTCGCTTCGCTGACGGTCAGATCCAGAATGTTCGAGACGCGATAGGTGCGAGGCTCCCGCCGCCCCTCGACCGCTCGCGCGGCCAGATACCAGAGCCCCGCCTTCAGAATCAGGCCGAGCGGCTCCAGCTCGCGCGCCACCTCGCCCTTCCAGCTCTCATAGCGCACCGAAATGCGGCGGCTGTTCCAGACGGCCTGGGCGATGGCGGGCAGACGTTCAGCCTCGTCGGTGGTCTGGTACCAGCCGACCGGGTCGAGATGGAACCGGCCGGCCAGCCGTTCCGCCGCCGCCTGGCGTTCCGGCGGAAGCGCGGCCAGCAGCTTCAGCTGCATCGTCGTGACCGCGCCGGAGAATCCCATCTGTGCCGCCGGCCCGGAGAGGCCGCCGAGGAACAGCGTCTCGGCCTCGGCATCGGTCAGACCGGTCAGCCGGGTGCGGTAGCCGTCCATCAGCTGGAAGCCACCCGACCGGCCCCGATCCGCATAGACCGGCGCGCCGGCGGCGCTCAGCTGGTCGATGTCGCGATAGATGGTGCGGACCGACACCTCGAACTCGGCCGCCAGCGTCTCGGCGGTCAGCCGCCCCCGGGTCTGGAGCAGCAGCAGGATCGAAAGCAGTCGGCTGGCGCGCATTTTTCGACACTAGCCGATTTATCCTGACAAAAGGTGTCAGTTTAGACGCCCATGATGGCCCCTTCGACGACCCGGCGCGAGCACGCCGGGTTCACGGATTCCCGGAGACAGTCATGAAACTTCACGCCTTCGAGCTGCGCCAATATGCGATGAAGCCCGGCCGCCGGGACGAACTGATCACCCTGTTCGAGCGTGCGTTCGTCGAGACCCAGGAGGCGGCGGGCATCCGGCTGATCGGCCTGTTCCGCGACCTGGACCAGCCCGACCGGTTCGTCTGGATGCGCGGCTATCCCGATCAGGCCGCCCGCAGACCGGCGCTGAACGCCTTCTACAACTCGGACCACTGGTTCGCGCACCGCGCCGCCACCAATGCCACCATGACCTGCTCGGACGACGTGCTCCTGCTGCGTCCCCTGTCCTCCGCGCTGGCCCCGGATGTCGCCGCCCCCGTCCCGACGGGCCATCAGCCAGGCAGCGGCGTGGTCGTGCTGGGCGTCCACCGCCTCGAAGACCCCCTCGATCCGCTGGCGGAAGCGTTCCGGACCACATTCGCCGGCGCACTGGCCGAAGCCGGCGTGTCGGTCGGGATAGCCGGCATCACGGACCCGACCGCCAACAGCTTTCCGCGCCATCCGGTGCGCGAGGGCGAATGGGTGCTGGTCTGGCTGTCCCGCCAGCCGGACGAACGCGCCGCCGACGCCGCCCTCGCCCGTGCCCGGACCGACCCGCGGCTCGCGCCCCTGTTCGCCACGACGCTCCAGTTGCTGCGCCTGCGGCCCACCGCCCGCTCGCGCCTGCAGGGCGGTCCGCCGATTGCGGGGTGACGCCCGCCTGATTCCCTCCCTAGGGTCAGCCTCCGCAGGGCTGGGGACCGTCGTGAGCGCATTCGAATTCTTCTTCAGCTTCTACGGCCTGTTGCTGGGCCTGTCGGTGGCCGAGCTGGTCGGCGGTTTTTCCCGCGTCCTGCACGAGCGGCATCGCGTCCACTTCGGCTGGCTGACGCCCCTGTTGGCGGTATTCGTGGCCGCCGACCTGGCGACCTTCTGGAACCAGGCCTGGCGGTTCTTCCGCGGGGCCCCGTTCAATCCGGCCCTGCTGCTGATCGGCCTGGTCATCGCGGCGACCTTCTATGTGGCGGCCAGCGTGACCTTCCCGCGCGTCACAGCGGAAGGCGTGAATACCCGCATCGACCTGGACGAGCATTTCTGGGCCCAGCGGCGGGTGGTCTTCGGCTGTGTGCTGGCGGCCAATGCCATGGTCTGGGCGCTGCTCGGCCTGCTGGCGCTGGCGGACCCGGCCTGGGCAGCCTTCTGGACGCCCAGACTGCTGATCGGGGTCGGCATCTTTGCCATCTGCACGGCGACCGCAGCCTTTGCACCCTCCCGAAAGGTCGTCATCGGGGCCCTGCTGGTCGTTCTGGCCTACACCCTGTGGAATATGGTCCGCGCCGGAGCGATCCTCATCGCCGACGGTGCCTGGCTGCCGGCGACGGGGAGCTAAGGCTTGCCAGACGGGCGGGATCGTCCGACGAAGGGCCATGCGCCCCATCCTGTTTTCCGCGGCCTTGGCCGCCCTTGTCAGTTGCGTCAGTCCCGCCATGTCCCAGTCCGCCCCGCCGTCCGTCCCCAACGCCGCGCCGTGGGACCAGCCCTTCCTGCCGCCCGCGCCGGCCTGGGACGGCGCCAGCCGGGCCCTGCTGCGCGGAGCATCGGACCCCTGGGTCACGGCCTTCGAGGCCGACGCCGAACACGATGAAAGCCCGAGCTACGCCGACACCCGCGCCTGGTTCGACCGCCTGGATGCCGCCTCCGACCTGATCCGCATCGAACAGTTCGGCGTCTCGCCCGAGGGCCGGCCGATCTATGCCGTCATTGCCTCGAAGGACGGCGCGGCCTTCGACCCGTCCAAGCCCGTGCTGCTGGCCCAGGCCGGCATCCATCCGGGCGAGATCGACGGCAAGGACGCGGGCATGATGCTGCTCCGCGACATCGCCTTCAACGGCAAGGCGGACCTGCTGGACCGGGTCAATCTGATCCTGATCCCGATCCTGTCGGTCGACGGCCATGAGCGCGCCTCGGCCTACTCCCGCCCCAACCAGCGCGGGCCCCGCATCCAGGGCTGGCGCAACACCGCGACCAACCAGAACCTCAACCGCGATTATCTGAAACTGGACCAGCCCGAGATGCGGGCGGTGCGCGGCCTGGTGCTGAAATACCGGCCCGACCTCTACGTCGACATCCACGTCACCGACGGCATGGATTACCAGTACGACGTCACCTACGGCTTCAATGGCGAGAACGGCGTCTATTCGCGCAGCCCCGCCACGGCCCTCTGGCTGGACGACGTCTTCAAGCCCGCGATCAATGCCGCGCTCGAGGCCGAGGGCCACATCCCGGGCGAACTGGTCTTCGGCATCGGCGACGATCCCCGCGCGGGCCTGTCAGACGGCGGTCTGGGCGAGCGGTTCTCGAACGGCTGGGGCTCGGCCGCCCACGTCCCGACCATCCTGATCGAGAACCACAGCCTCAAGCCCTACGAACAGCGCGTTCTCGGAACCTATGTCTTCCTGGAGGCCGCCATGCGCCGCCTCGCCGCCGACGGCCCGGCCCTGCGCACGGCCATCACCGCCGACACGGCCCTGCGCCCGGCCGAAATCCCGGCCAATTTCGCGGCCGATCCGACCCCGGCCTACACCCGGACCTTCAAGGGCATCCGCTACGAGATGTACGACAGCCCCGCCTCCGGTCGTCAGGAGATCCGCTGGCTGGGCGTAGCCGATCCCGAACCCTGGTCCCTGCCCTTCTACGGCTCGCGCCCGACCCTGACACTGGCGCGCCCCGAGGCCTATTGGGTGCCGTCCTACCGCACAGACATCATCGAGCGCCTGCGCCTGCACGGCGTCCGGATGGAGACGATGAACGCCCCCCGCACCGTCAACCTCGACATGCTGCGCCTCGTCGAGCCGAAGCTGGCGACCCGCGCCAATGAGGGCCGCGTGGGCGTCACCGTCACGGGCGTCACGCCCGAGCGTCGCGACTGGACCTTCCCCGCCGGTTCGGTCCGCGTGCCCACGGACCAGCCGCTGGGCGACATCGTCGTCCTCCTGCTGGAGCCGCAGTCCTCCGAGAGCTTCTTCGCCTGGGGCATGTTCCCCGAGGTGCTGAGCCGCGTCGAATATATCGAGGGCTATGCCATCGCCCCGCTGGCCGAGGCCATGATGGCGGCCGACCCGGCGCTCAGGACCGAGTTCGAGGCCAAACTGGCCGCCGAGCCGGAATTCGCCGCCGACGGCGACGCGCGTTTGCAGTGGTTCTATGAGCGAACCCCGTTCTATGATGACCATTACCGGCTCTATCCGGTGGGGCGCGAGAACTGATGGCGATGTTCGAGACGATGACACCGGTTCAGGCCGCCGCCCTGTGGAGCGGCCTGCTGCTCCTGCTGATGCTGCTGCTTTCGGTGCGGGTCGTCCTGAACCGGAGGAAGCACAAGGTGTTGCTGGGCGACGGAGCCGCGTCGCAGATCACGCTGGCGGGCCGGGTCTTCGGCAATGCCGCGGAATATGTTCCGGTCGGCGTCGGCGCTCTCGCCTTGCTGGCCATGCTGGGCATGCCGGCCATGGCCGTGCACGCCGTCGGCACTGTCCTCCTTGCGGGCCGTCTGATCCACGCCGTCAGCCTGAGTGACAAGAAGCCGACCTTTGGTCGGGTTCTCGGTATGGCCCTGACCTATCTCGCCCTGTTCACCGCCGGCGGGATGCTGGTGGTCCACGCCTTCGTCTGAACTTCACACGCGCGGTTGCGGCGTCGCCTTGTCCCGGCCATATCGGGGCATGCCTGACCGTACCGCGTCCGCCGCCTCCCCCGACATCCTGCCCGATCTGGTCGCCGCCGCCCTGAGGGCCGGTGCCGACGCCGCCGAGGCTGTTTCAGCCGAGCGCGCCTCCCTGTCCGTGGGCGTCCGCAACGGCGCGCTCGAGGAGGTCGAGCGCGAGGAGAGCCGCGACCTCGGCCTGCGCGTCTTCATCGGCCGGCGTCAGGCCACCGTCTCGGCCTCGGACCTGTCCGACGCCACCCGTACCAGACTGGTCGAGCGCGCCGTGGCCATGGCCCGGCTGGCACCCGAGGACCCGTACGCCGGCCTCGCCCCGCAGGACCGGCTCGCCCGCGGTCCCTTCGCCGACCTCGACCTGTTCGACCCCTCAGAGCGCAGCGCCGCACAGCTCGAGGCCATGGCGGCCGAGACCGAAGCCGTCGCCTTGGCCGTGCCCGGCGTCGCCAAATCCGAAGGCGGCCACGCCTCGGCCTCTTCCAGCCGCTGGCGGCTGGTCACCTCGCACGGCTTCGACGGTGCCTATCATGGCTCGGCCTTCTCGCTCGGCGTCGGCGTCATCGCCGAGAAGGACGGGGCCATGGAACGCGGCGGCGAGCATCGCGCCGTCCGCCACCTGTCCGACCTGCCGTCCGCCGCCTCCATCGGCGACTACGCCGGCCGTCGCGCCGTGGCCCGCACTGGGCCGCGCAAGATCGACTCGACCACCGCCCCGGTGATCTTCGAGAACCGCATAGCCACCCAGGTCATCTCGCCCATCCTCGGTGCCATCTCCGGCCCCTCGATCGCCCGCGGCACCTCCTTCCTCAAGGACCGGCTCGGCCAGCGCATCCTGCCGGCCGGCGTCGACCTGATCGACGATCCTTTCCGGGTCCGCGGTCTCGGCTCGACGCCGTTCGACGACGAGGGCGTGGCGGTGTCGCGCCAGTCGATCGTGCAGGACGGCATCCTGACCACCTGGCTGCTCAACAGCGCCGCCGCCGCCCAGCTGGGTCTCGCCTCGACCGGCCACGCCTCGCGCGGTCTCGCAGGCCCGCCCGGGGTCTCGACCCACAACCTGCATCTGGAACCCGGCGAGCGCGATCTGGCCGGGCTGATGGCCGACGCCGGCACCGGCCTTCTGGTCACCTCCATGTTCGGCCCCTCGCTGAACGCCAACAACGGCGACTGGTCCGCCGGGGTCTCCGGCTTCTGGTTCGAGAACGGCGAGATCGTCTGGCCGGTCAGCGGCGTCACCGTCGCGGGCAATCTGGCCGACCTCTGGACCCGGCTGGAGCGCGGTTCGGACCTTGAGTTCCGCAGCAGTTTCAACAGCCCGTCGCTGATGTTCGACGGCGTCGCCATCGCCGGCAAATGACCGGTCTGGCCGCCGACCTCGACCTTATCCGCGACGCTGCCGAGGCGGCCGGACGGCTGGCGCTCGCCGAGCGCGACGCCGGGCTGAAGGTCTGGTCCAAGTCCGGCGGCTCGCCGGTCACCTCGGCCGACATGGCCGTCGACCAATTGCTCAAGGACACCCTGCTGTCGGCCCGGCCCGACCACGGCTGGCTGTCGGAAGAGACCACGGACAGCGCCGACCGTCTGGCGAACCGCCGCATCTTCGTGGTCGATCCGATCGACGGCACCGTCGCCTATATGAAGGGCAAGCCGTGGTGGTGCATTCCCATCGCCATCGTCGAGGACGGCCGTCCCGTCGCTGCCGTGATCCACGCCCCGGCCCTGGGCGAGACCTTCACCGCCACCCTGGGCGGCGGCGCGTCGTTGCAGGGCCAGCCGATCACCGCCTCTGACACCACCGACCTCGATGACGCCTCCGTCCTGGCCGACGCCCGGTTGATCGAGGGCCCGCACTGGATCGAGCCCTGGCCCGCCATGCGGTTCGAGAAGCGCAACGCCATCGCCTATCGCATGGCGCTGGTCGCCGCCGGGGCCTTCGACGCGGCCATCAACCTGTCGCCGAAATGGGACTGGGACGTCTGCGCCGGGGCCCTGATCGTCGAGGAGGCCGGCGGCCGGGTCACCGATCATCACGGCCACGCCTGGCGCTTCAACCAGGCCGATCCGCGACAGAACAGCCTCGTCTGCAGCGCGCCGGCGCTTCACCCGTTGATCGTACGGCGGACAGCGCCTATTCCGCTGGCGCCCCGCTAGCTCGCCCCATATCCGGACGCCGCCATGACCGCCGAAACCGACCAGCTTCTCCACATCGTCATCGGCGGCGAGTTGCGCCACCTCGACGCTCCGGTGTTCCGCGACCTGTCCAAGGTCGAGTTCGTCGGTGCCTTCCCCAACTATGAAGAGGCCCGCAAGGCCTGGAAGGCGCGCGCCCAGGCCACGGTCGACAACGCCCACATGCGGTTCTTCATCCTGCACGCCCACCGGATGATCGACCCCCGCGGCGACGCACACAGCCACTGAATGCGGGACCGGGCTTCGGCCCGGCGCGCTTTCAGGCCTATGATGCCGCTGCACCTGCAGGAGTCCCGCCCTTGACCCTCTTCGGCCGAACCTTCGACGGACAGGAGATCGCCTCCCTGGTCTCGCTGCTGCTGGTGCTGGTCCTGTGGATCGGCGTCTGGCGCGGCAATAACCGGGAGACCCAGTGGCTCCGGACCTGGAACGCAGAGCGCAAGGCGCGCCGCGACGCCGAAATCGCCGCTGAAAACGGCGAGGCCGGAGCGCCGTCTGAAAAGAGCGAGCCGCGCGGCCCCTGGGGTTGACGGCTACTCCCGACGCAGCAGTTTGTCGGTCAGGATGGTGCCCCACCAGCCGGCCTTGAACTCGGCCCGGATGGCCTTCGGGTCATAGGCATCGCTGTCGATCCAGTCGATGAAGCTGACCCCGGTCGGCTCGACCTCGTTGAGGTATTTCTCCAGCGTATAGTCCAGCACGCCCGTCAGCCCCTCGCGGTGATGCAGGTAGCGTTTCGACAGCTGTTCGATGGCCACCGAGATCGGCTCGCCCAGATGGAAGTGGCGATAGAAGACCGCCATCATCCCCGCCCGGTCCGCGCCCGACTTGCAGTGGATCAGCACCGGATAATCGATCGTCCGGAACAACGCCCGCGCCCGGTGCACCCGGTCCTTCTGCGGCGCGTCCCGGGAATCCAGCGGCGCGTCGATCAGGGTCAGGCCCAGCCGTTCGCAGGCCTCCTTCTCCAGCGCATAATAGGCCTCGTCCCGCGCGCCGCGCAGGTTGATGACCGTCTTGATCCCCTTGGACTTCCAGTATTCCAGCTGTCGCGGCGAAGGCTGGTTGGTCCGCACCAGATCCGGACCCAGCCAGTGGCCGTTCATGAACCAGCGGCGCAGGAAGGCGTGATCCTTCCAGACATAGTCCCACCGCGCCTTGAACCGGCCGCCCGGGGTGCTGAGATCGTAACGCGCCATGGATCGCAGATAGCGGGTCGCAACCGGTCCGTCATCCCGGCGCACGAAACACATTGCCTTGCCGCGACGCATGGTTGACGCTTCACCGCCTGCCGCGTCGGGCGAGCGGCCCGTGCAACGCCCGAGGTATCCCTGAACCATGGCCCCCGGCAGTTTCCGCTTCGGCCCCTTCCTGCTGGACCCCGCAGACCGCCGCCTGACCCGCGACGGCGCGCCGGTCGAGCTGAACGCCCGCTACCTCGACGCCCTGGCCTTGCTGGTTCGCGAGCGGGGCAAACTGGTCTCCAAGGACCGTTTTCTTGAGGAGGTCTGGCGCGGCGTGCCCGTCACGGATGAGGCCCTCACCCAGTGCATCCGCACGATCCGGCGACAGCTCGGCGATGCGGCAACCCGGCCGCGCTTTATCGAAACCGTGCCCAAGCACGGCTACCGGTTCATTGCCCCTGTCGAACCGGAGGGGGCTGAGCCCCCGGCTGTCGCGCCTGTCGCCGCGCCGACGTCCGGCCCGGCAGCCGCCGAACCGTGGGACATGGCGCTGCAGCTCGGCAGCGCCGGCGTGCTCGGGGGCGGCATCGCCGGCGTACTCGGCGGCCTGTTCTACGGCCTGGGTGCCGCACAGCCCCTGCCGTCGGGCATGGGCGCGGGTTCGATCGTCCTTGTCCTCGTCGCCCTCACCGTCGCCGTGGGCGTGATCGGCGGCGCGGGCGTGGGCGTCGGGATCGCAGCGGCCAGAACCGCCCGGGGCCAAGCCTCTGCCGGCGGCATCATCGGCGGTGTCTTCGGCGGACTGGTCGTCGGCGCGATCGTGAAACTGCTGGGCGTCGACGCCTTCAACCTGCTGTTCGGCCAATCCCCGAGCGAAATGACCGGCGCCGGCGAGGGCGCCCTGCTGGGTGCCGCGATCGGGTTCGGGACCTGGCTCCATGCGGGCCGGGGACTCAGCCTGAGACTCACCGCCGCCGCCACCGCCCTGACCGGCGCGGTCGTCGGGGTCCTGATCCCCCTGTTCGGCGGACGGCTGATGGGCGGCAGCCTCGACCTGCTGGCCCGCCAGTTCCCGGCCTCACGGCTGCGCCTCGACCCGATCGGGGCCCTGTTCGGGGAAGCCGACTTCGGCCCCGTCACCCAGGCCGTCACCGGCGGCATCGAAGGCGCCCTGTTCTGCGGATTTGTCGTCGGGACGATCATTCTGGTGCAGCGCCGTTTCGGCTCCGACTCCTGAAAGATGCCGCCGCGGGCAGAGGCGACCTGCCATCCCCGCTTGACTTGCCGCCCCAGCCGTCCGACCTCGGACCGATGACGCCGCCGATCCCTGCCGCTGACGAGAAAGAGCCCCTGCGCCCGCTGCTGGGCCGCATCTGGCGCGACTATCTCTCGCACCACCGGACGCCGCTGTTCCTGTCGATCCTGTGCGCCGCCGTCGTCGGCGTCATGGCGGCCACTGTCCTGCAGTTGCTCGAGCCCGCAATCGACGGCCTGTTCCTCGGCAAGGCCGTGACCATCTGGGGCGTGTTCACCGTGCCGGCGGGCCGGGCGCTGGTCTGGATCCCCGTCATCATCGTCGGCGCGGGCCTGATCTGGACCGCCGCCGCCCTCGGCCAGGCCGCCCTCGTCAACCGCCTCGGCCACGGCATCGTCGGCGACATCCAGGTCCGGCTGTTCGGGGCCATGATCCGCGCCGACCTCGCCCGCCTTCGCAGCCAGCATTCCGGCGGCTTCGTCTCCTCGGTCCTGTTTGACGCCAATCTGGTGCGCGAGGCCTTCACCAACGGCGTGGTCAACTACACCCAGCACGCCCTGACCCTCATTGCGGTCATCGGCTACATGGCCTGGACCGACTGGCGGCTGACCACGATCGTCCTGCTGGGCGCGCCGGTCATCGCCTTCGTCATGAGCCGCTTCGGCAAGCGGATGCGCAAGGCCACCACCGGTGCCATGGTCGAGACCTCCAACCTCTCCACCGCCCTGATGGAGAACCTCGACGGCGTCCGCCTGATCAAGATCGAGAACCGCGAGGCCGCCGAGCAGGACCGCGTCGGCGAGGTCGTCGCCCGCCGCCAGCGCCACGTCATCAAGAGCGCCGACAGCCGCGCCTTCGCCGGCCCCTTCTCCAATCTGGTGGCCATGATCGTGGTCGCCGCCGTCATGGCCTACGCCGGCTGGCGGGCCCAGGACGGGACGATGAGCGTCGGTTCCTTCGCCGCCTACATCGGTCTGCTGATGGCCGCCGGCCAGTCGCTGCGGCAGGTGACCAATCTCCAGACCGTCATGTCCGAGGGGCTGACCGCCGCCCGCCGCCTGTTCTCCGCCCTCGATATCGAGCCCGAGATCCGCGAGGCCCCCGATGCGGCCCCGCTCGCCGACGGTCCGATCACCGTGGCCCTCGAACGCGTCTCCTTCGCCTATGCGCCGGCGGCCGAGGGCGGTGCCCCGACCCTGTCCGACGTGTCCCTGTCGGTCGCGCCCGGCGAGACCGTGGCCCTTGTCGGCCCCTCGGGCGGCGGCAAGAGCACCATCCTCAGCCTGCTGCCGCGCTTCTATGACGTCACCGCCGGCGCCGTGACGGTCAACGGCCGCGATATCCGCGAACTGAAACTCCACGACCTGCGCTCGAAGATCGCCCTGGTGACCCAGGAGCCCTTCCTGTTCGACGACACCCTGGCCGCCAACATCGCCTACGGCCGCCCCGGTGCCACGGCGGAGGACATCGTCGTCGCCGCCCGGGCCGCCGCGGCCCACGACTTCATCTCCGCCCTGCCGGAAGGCTATGAGACCCGCGCCGGCGAGGCGGGCCTGCGCCTGTCCGGCGGCCAGCGCCAGCGGATCGCCATCGCCCGCGCCTTCCTCAAGGACGCCCCCATCCTGCTGCTCGACGAGGCCACCAGCGCCCTCGACACCGAGAGCGAGGCCCTCGTCCAGGCCGCTCTCGAACGCCTGATGCAGGGCCGCGCCACCCTGATGATCGCCCACCGCCTGTCCACCGTCCGCAACGCCGACCGCATCCATGTGATCGAGGCCGGCCGCGTGGTGGAGACCGGCTCCCACGCCGAACTGGTCAAGCTCGGCGGCCTCTATTCGCGGCTGGCCAGACAGCAGTCGCTGGACGGGGATCCCGTCACGGCGGTGATATGAGACCGCTCCGCAACCCCGTCATCCAGGGTGTCCTCGCCTCGCTTCTGGCCGGCTGGATGCGCTTCTGTTTCGCCACCATCCGCTGGACCCATGAGAATGAGGCCCTGGCCGAAGCCGTTTGGAAACAGGGCGGCGGAGCCCTCTGCGTCTTCTGGCATTCGCGCATCAGCCTCAGCCCCGCCTCCTGGCCGCTGGACCGGGCCCAGCCGGTCAAGGCCCTGGTCTCGCTGAGCCCCGACGGCCAGTTCCTCGCCCGAGCCCTCGCCTTGCAGGGCATTCCCGCCGTGCGCGGGTCTTCGGCCAACAAGGACAAGGCGGCCAGCGCCAAGGGCGGATCGCAGGCCCTGCGGGACGGGCTGCGCCAGCTCAAGATCGGTGCCCTCGCCATCACCCCCGATGGTCCGCGCGGGCCTGCGGGCGAGATGGCGGAAGGCCTGCCCCTGCTGGCCAGGGTGTCAAAAGCTCCGGTGCTGTTCATCGGCCTGTCGTGCAACCCCGCCATCCGGCTGAACAGCTGGGACCGCGCCCTGTTGCCCTTGCCCTTCGCCAGGGGTGCCATCGTCTGGGATGTCGCAACCTATCCCGAGGGCGCCGAACTGGCGGACGTCGCGAGGGACTGGACCGGACGGATCAATGCCGTCGAAGCCGCGGCCGACTCCATCACCGGGCTGGAACCCTCCCGTTGAGCCCCGCCCTGATCGCCTGGCGCCTGCTGACCCGCCTGCTGGAGCCGCTGGCCCCCCGTCTGCTCGACGCCCGCGCCAAACAGGGCAAGGAAGACCTCGAACGGGTCGACGAACGCCTCGGCCATGCCTCCGTCGCCCGGCCGGATGGCGATCTGGTCTGGCTGCATGGCGTCAGCGTCGGCGAGACCCTGTCCCTGCTGCCCGTGGTCGAGCGCCTGCGCCGCGCCCGGCCCGACCTCTCCGTGCTCGTCACCTCCGGTACCCTGACCTCGGCGCAACTGCTGGCCCGGCGCCTGCCGGCCGGGGTGATCCATCAGTTCGCGCCGGTGGACGCGCCGGGCGCGGTGGCCGCCTTCCTCGACCACTGGCAGCCGTCGCTGGCCGTCTTCGTCGAGAGCGAACTCTGGCCCAATCTGATCCTCGGGGCCCGAGGGCGCGGCGTGAAACTGGTCCTCGCCAGCGCCCGCATCACGGAAAAGACCGTCGACGGCTGGCGTCGTTTCCCCGGCGCGGCGCGGGAAATCCTGTCCGCCTTCGATCGCATCCTGCCACAGGACGAGACCTCGGCTGCCCGGCTGCACAGCCTCGGGGCCCGGATCGACGGCCATGTGAATCTCAAACTCTCCGGCGAGGCGCCGCCGCACGACGCCGCCGCCTTCACCCGCCTCAGCGCCGCCATCGGCGACCGCCCCGTGGTCGTCGCCGCCAGCACCCATGACGGCGAGGAGATCGCCCTCGTCCGCGCCCTCGACAAACTGGCCGACCGGCTGTGCCTGATCCTCGTGCCGCGTCACCCGGCCCGCAGCCCGGAGATCGCCGCCGCCCTGTCCCGTGACGGCTACCGCTTTGCCCTGCGGTCCCAGGGCCGCGAGCCCGACCGCGACACTGACCTCTATCTGGCCGACACCCTCGGCGAGATGGGCCTGTTCCTGCGCCTCGCCGACGTCGTGGTGATGGGCGGATCCTTCTCCGCCGCCCTCGAAAAGCCCCCCGTCGGCGGCCACAATCCGCTCGAGCCCGCCCGCCTCGGCAAGCCGGCTGTTACGGGCCCCGACATGACCAACTGGGCCGCGGTCACCGAAGCCCTGGTAGAGGCCGACGGTCTGGCGATCGTGGAAGCGCCGTGGGACCTGCCCGCCGTCATCGCGCCCCTGCTCGCCGACAATGCCGCCGCCAGGGCCATGGGCGAGCGCGGCCGCCGCGCCGCGGCCGAGGCCGGCTCGGGGCTCGACCGGCTTTGGGAAACGCTCGCGCCCCTGCTGCCCCCCGCTCCGCAGCGAGGCCGCCGATGAAGCTCAACACCCCCCGCTGGTGGTACACGCGCGACGCCCGCCACGGCGCGGTCGCCCGCACCCTGCTCAAGCCCCTGTCGTGGATCTGGGCCGCGGCCACCGCCCGCCGCATCGCCCGCACCGAGCCGGTCGATCCGGGCATTTCGATTATCTCGGTCGGCAATCTGACGGTCGGAGGCTCGGGCAAGACCCCTGTCACCCGCGAGGCCATCCGCCTGCTGCACGAGGCCGGCATCAACGCCCACGGCCTGTCGCGCGGCTATGGCGGGTCCCTGCGGGAGCCGACACAGGTCGACGCCGCGATCCACACCGCCGCCGATGTCGGCGACGAGCCCCTGATGCTGGCCCTCGGTGGCCCGACCTGGATCGCCCATGACCGCGTCGCCGGCGCCCGCGCCGCGGCGGGGGCCGGCGCACAGGTTCTGGTCCTCGACGACGCCCACCAGAATCCGACCCTGAAGAAGACTCTCAGCCTCGTCGTCGTGGACGGCGAGACGCGCGGCGACGAATGGCCCTTCGGCGACGGCTCGGTCTTCCCGTCCGGCCCGATGCGCGAAAAGCTGCGCCATGGTCTGGCCCGCGCCGACGCGGTCGTCATCCTGCTGCCCGCCGACGCGCCCGGCGCCGATCCCGAACTGGTCCAGGCCTTCGGCACCCTGCCGGTGCTCATCGCCCGGCTGACCCCCGCCGCGCCGCCGCCCCAGGGGCCCATCGTCGCCTTCGCCGGCATCGCCAAGCCGTGGAAGGTCGAGCGCGCCCTCGACGCCGCCGGCGCCGAACTGGTCGATTTCGCGCCCTTCCCGGACCACGCCGCCTTCCGCGAGGACGACCTGCGCTTCCTCGCCGACCGCGCCGACCGCTATCATGCGCGCCTGGTCACCACCGAAAAGGACTGGTTCCGCCTGACGCCCGAATGGCGGACGCGCGTCCTCTCATGGCCGGTCAAGGCGACGTTCGAGGACGAGGCGGCGTTCCAGGCGCTGTTGCTGGGGGCGGTCCGGGCTCACTCCGCCCGGTAGACCATCCCGCTCCGCATCACGAACCGCACCCGCTCCAGCTCGGTCACGTCCGTCAGGGGGTCGCCACCGACCGCAATCAGGTCCGCCGGCATGCCCGCCGCGATCCGGCCCGCGTCCTGCGAGATCCGCAGGTGCGCCGCCGCGTTCACCGTCGCGGACTGGATGGCCTCCAGCGGCGTCAGGCCCGCCCGCACCAGAAGGGCGAACTCCTGGGCGTTGTCGCCGTGCGCTGAAACGCCCGAGTCGGTGCCGAAGGCGATCCGAACCCCGCCCTCATGCGCGCGCCGGGCCATGTCCAGCATCTTCGGCCCGGCTTCGAGGGCCTTGGCCGTCTGGGCCGGGGTGAAGAAATTGTCCGGGCCCGAGGCGATCCGGCTGACGAAATCCCCGGCCAGCAGTGTCGGCACCAGATAGGTCCCCTCGCGCCGGAACAGGCGGATCGATTCATCGTCCAGATAGGTGCCGTGTTCGATCGAGTCGCCGCCGGCGCGCAGGAAGGCGTTGATGCCGTCGACGCCGTGGGCGTGCGCCGTCACCTGACGGCCCATGCGGTGGGCGGCGCCGATGATGGCCGCCAGCTCTGCGTCCGAGAACTGCTGGCCCAGCCCCGCCGCCGTATTCGACAGCACTCCGCCGGTCGCTGTGATCTTGATGATGTCGGCCCCCGAACGGACCTGGAGGCGCACCGCGCGCATGCAGTCGTCGGCACCCGAGCAGATGCTCTCGCCGGTGAACATGTGCATGATGTCTTCGCGGTAGCCGTTGACGTCACCGTGCCCGCCGTGAACCGAAACCGACTCGCCCGAGGCGATGATCCGCGGCCCGGCCACGTCGCCACGCCGCACCGCGTCCCGCAGGCCGAAGATCGTTTCATTGGTCGCGCCGAGGTCAGCGACCGTCGTGAACCCGGCCATCAGGGTGCGCCGCGCGAAGCGCGCGCCGACAAAGGCTTGGTCGACGTCGGACTCGGTGACGCTTTCGAGACGGCTGTTCGGGTTCTGCTCGTTGGTCAGGTGGACGTGGCTGTCGATCAGCCCCGGAAGGACAAAGGACGACCTCAGATCGACGATCCGGCCCTCGCCGACGAAGCCGTCGCGCACTTCGACGATCCGGTTCCCTTCGATCACGAGAGTTTTATCGCGCTGCACAATTCCAGTCGCGGGATCGGCCAGAAGCCGGCCCACCTGGACAAACGTCGTTCCCCCGGCAGGGGAAACAGGTGCGGGTGCGGGCGTTTGCGCGGCGACGCTCGTGGTGGCGAACAAGGCCGCAGCGGCCAGCAAAGTTGTGATCAGCTTCACGAAATCCTCCCGGAACAGGGCTTGCACCTTACACATCCGGGGGTCTTCACCAAGGCTCAGGTTGAAACAGCCGTCACGACCTGAAACAACCCGTGACCTGTTCTGTAACCGTGCGAGGGGCGTCGCATGCGCTTGGCGAGACGAGGCTTCATTCTGGGCGGCGTGGCGATGCTTTCGGGCTGCGCCACAGCGGCCGCACAGACGGCGAGCATCCAGCCGCTCGTGACGGTCACGCCCGGCCCCCAGCTTCCGGCCCGGCCGGCCCAGGTCATCACCTCCCAGCTCAACACCACCCGCCCGCTCGACCCGCGCAGCCAGGTCCGCAAGGAATTGATGGAGCGCGCGATGGCGGCGCTCGACATCCACGACCACCGCATCACCCGCCGCGACCGCATGTATCTGGTCGACTTCAAGAAATTCTCGGGCGACGAACGGCTGTACGAGGTCGACCTCGAAGGCGGTGCCGTCACCCTGATGCGCACCAGCCACGGCCGCGGCTCCGATCCGGCGCACACCGGCTTCGCCACCAGCTTCAGCAACACGCCCGACAGCCACATGTCCTCGGTCGGCTCCTATGTGACCGCCGGGGCCAGCCACGGCGCGGAGCAGGGCCCCAACGTCCTGCTCGACGGTCTGGAGTACACCAACAACCTCGCCCGCGAGCGCGCCATCATCATCCACAGTGCCGACTACGCCGACCCGGCCTTCCTCGCCCGTGAGGGCAAGCTGGGCCGCAGCTACGGCTGTTTCTCGGTCGCCCACGCCGACCTCCCGGCCCTGCGCGAGCGCATGGGCGAAGGCCGGCTACTGTTCGCCTGGGCCTGAGGCCGCCCTACTTCAGCACGGCCAGCAGCACCGCCACCCAGTGCACGGCGGCCGCCACCACGACGTGGCCATGCCAGACCGCGCGCCGGTAGCGCATCGCCTTGTTGGCGTAGAAGATCACCCCCACCGAATAGAGCAGCCCCCCGATGGCCATCAGGATCAGCGGTGCGAGGCCCAGGCTCTGCAGGATCGGCTGAATGGCGATGACCATCAGCCAGCCCAGCGCCAGATAGACGAAGATCCAGAACCCCTTGCCCAGTCCCGGCAGCAACAGCTTGGCCATGGCCGCGAAGATGGCCGTGCCCCACACCGCCGAGGTCATCCCCCAGGCCCAGGCCCCGGTCAGATGCTGGGTCGTGAAGGGGGTGTAGGAGCCGGCGATCATGATGAAGATGCCCGCGTGGTCGAACCGGCGCAGCAGCGGCTGGAACCGGGGCGCGGCGAAATTATAGGCGGTCGACAGCCCCAGCATGGTCAGCAGCCCGACCGCATAGATGGCCGAGGCCGTCAGACTTCCCGCATTGCCGAAGCCGATCGCCAGACCCAGCAGCATCCCGCCCCCGACCAGCGCCAGCGCCAGTCCGGTCAGATGCACGATCAGATCGGCCAGTCGTTCCTTGCCGTCCCGGTAGTGGCTCGGCGGTTCGGGCGGCAGGGCGGTGTCGGTCACGGGGCGTCGGTCTCCAGGGCGGGTGTCCGCACGGCCTGGTGGCGGAACCTGCACGATACATGGCACGCGTCGGAGCGTTGGAACACTGGCGCGATGGATGAGATCGGCGGCCGAAGGAAACAGGGGTGTTTCAGGGATCGATCGGCCGCCGTGCTGCATGACGGACTGTCACGACGTAGACCCGATCCTCAGCGACCAGATATCGAATGATGTAGGGTCTAACCGAAGTGAGTTCGCGCGTGCCTCGACCCGACGGTCGCCCTCGCTCTGCGAACAGGGCGAGGCTGTCGCCAGCCTCCTTCAGACGAATGAAAAAGCGCGCCGCCACTCCAGGGCTGAAATCCGCAAGGTAGAGACTGATCGTCTCCAGGTCGGCCAGGGCCTGATCTGTCCAGACTACTCGCCGCACTTCGGACGCGGGAGAGGATTGGGGCTCGACCAGGACTTGACCCAGCGCAGGACGGCCTCATGGCTCACTGCGCGACCCGCCTCGATGTCCGCCAGACCTCTGAGGGTCGCCGCGTCCAGTTCGGCATCGTCCGCGGAAATCTCCTCGAAATCGAACGCGCCGGGCTCTTCGTTCAATTCTTTGGCTGGGTCGTCCATCGGGCGATCCTATCACGATCGAAGATCGACGCATCCGGCTTCAACCCAAGCGAGATCATGAATCGGCCCACCACCAAGCCTGGGAGACCCTACTCCCGCTCCAGCGCCCGCCAGCCGATGTCCGTGCGGTGGAAGCCGCCCGGCCAGTCGATCTTCTTCACCGCCGCATAGGCCCGCGCGCGCGCCTCGGCGATGTCCTTGCCGCGGGCACAGACGTTGAGCACCCGGCCGCCCGCCGCCACCAGCTGGCCGTCGGACTGACGCCGCGTTCCCGCGTGGAAGACCTGCACATTCGGACCGAAATCCTGCTCCGCACCGCGGATGATCGAGCCTTCCAGCGGACTGTCGGGATAGCCCGAGGCCGCCAGCACCACGCAGATCACCGTATCGGGGCTGAACGCCGGCATCGGCGCCCGGGTCAGGTCGCCCCGCGCGCAGGCCAGCAACAGGGGCACGATGTCCCCGTCCAGCCGCATCATCAGCACCTGGCATTCCGGATCGCCGAAACGAGCGTTGAACTCGACCACCTTCGGCCCGTCCTCAGTGGCCATCAGTCCGGCGTACAGCACCCCGCGATAGGGCATGCCCTCGGCCGCCATGGCCGCCACCACCGGCTGGACGACCAGACGATCGGCTGCCTCGACCAGTTCGGGCGTGAACACCGGGGCGGGGGAATAGCTGCCCATGCCGCCCGTGTTCGGCCCGAGGTCGCCGTCATAGGCGCGCTTGTGGTCCTGGGCCCCGCCCAGCAGGACGGCGCGCTGGCCGTCGCAGACCGCGAACAGCGAGCCTTCCTCGCCGTCCATGAACTCCTCGATCACGACCCGCGCCCCGGCCGTGCCGAACCGGCCGCCGAGCATCCGCTCGATCTCGCCCTCGGCGTCGCGTTTGGTCGGGCTGATGGCCACGCCCTTGCCCGCCGCCAGTCCGTCGGCCTTGATCACATAGGGCGGCTTGAACACCGTCAGCGCCTGCCGCGCCTCATGCAGCCGCTCATAGACGCCGAACCCCGCGGTCGGGATCTCATGCCGCTCCATGAAGGCCTTGGAGAAGGCCTTGGACGTCTCCAACTGCGCCGCCTTCGCCGTCGGTCCGAAACAGGGGATGCCCGCCGTCGCCAGCCGGTCAGTCAGCCCGGCTTCCAGGGCGGTCTCGGGCCCGACCACCACCAGGTCGGCCCTGATCTCCCGCGCGAGCGCACACAGGCCATCGGCGTCGGTGACCTTCATGGGCCGCAGCTCGCCCAGCTTCTCCATGCCGGGATTGCCCGGCGCGATGACCAGCCGCCGCGTCAGCGGCGACTGGGCGATCTTCCACGCCAGGGCGTGCTCGCGCCCGCCTGATCCAACCAGCAGGATGTTCATGCGCGGGCAATGACCGGACCCGCGAGGCCGGTCAAGTCACGGATGCTCACCGTGCGACCAGGGCGGAGATGACATAGACCGCAACGCCCAGCAGCAGGATCGCGCCGATGAACAGCCAGGGGCTCACGGCGGGCCCTTCACTGCGACGTCCCAGCTCGTGTTCGCGCGGGTCCCGATCGTCGGGGTCAGTGTCGCGGGGATCGGCCATGCGGAGACAATGACGGCCCGGGGCGGAGAGTTCCAGCGGCTCCGGTGTTCCGGCCTCCGGGGGCTTGACCCGGCGAGGCCTCATCCGTTGACTGGGCGGCGGGGGAGAGATTTGCCGATGTTCAGGATGACTGTACCGGGCGCGCTCTGCGTCGCTCTGCTCGTGGCGGGCTGCACGCCGACCTATGTCGCGCCGCGCGAGGGCCCCATGGCGCAGATTTCACTGACCCGCGGCGCGCTCGAAGACAGCGAGCACGCAAAGCTGATGGTTTCAGACGCCCAATGGTCGCGCAGGGCCGACATCACCGGCGGCCTTCTGTTCACCTATGACGCCCCGGCCACCATCCCGGCCGGTGCGCCGATCTATATGGAGCTGCAGACGCTCCGCTACGCCGGGTCGACCGAGATCTATTGCGGGGCCCATTTCGCCTTCGTGCCCGAGGCGGGCCACAGCTATGCGGTGGTGCCGGACACCCACGGCGGCCGGGCCTGCACGGCCGCGGTGACCGATCGGGCGACGGGTCAGGCCCCGGCGTCCTTCGTCGTCCTGCCGGTGGGGCCGGACTGGCGGCCGGCGGACTGACCGGGCCGGTTAGAGCCAACCAACGAAAACGCGCCGGGCTACCTTCGTCATCCCGGACGCCGGTCGAGGACTGGAATGCCAAGCTTCAGCTACAGCCTCACGCACGGGAATGAGACGAAGCTCGCCGTGCTCAGAAAGAGCAACCCGCAGGGTTGGTTGATTGACGCTGTGCGAGCGACTTTTCCTGAGGTGGCGGCTCGCCGTGGCAACGACATCATCCGGCTCAGACTGGAGAAAACCGAAGGTGCTGAGAGCTGGCGGGCCACCCTGGCCGATGAGCCTTCCAACCTTGTGATCAGCGTTTCACGAACCCGATGAGCGTCCGCCTTGCGGAACGGCACGATGGTCCGCTCCCGCCCCTTAGCGGTCGTCCTGCGACTGGCTCAGGAGAGCAGAACCTTTCCGGACTGACGAGATCAGGATCATTTTGTGGAACTGGTAGCAGACCCACACGATGGCTCCCGAAAACGGGATGACGAACAGGTCGCTGAGGGTGTGGGGTTGGGCTGTGAACCACGCCAGCACGAGCCAAAGCACCCAGAAAACAGCAAAGCCCACGGCCATGATGCGGAGCACCAGTCTCGTCTTCGGCCCGACTGCCGCCGGCGGCTTCTGCGTCGAACGCGGACGCTCCACAGGCTGCGCCTTCCGCCGCTCGAGGCCGTCGAGTTTCTTGGCCAGATCGTTCAGCCTTTGATCGACGGTTCGCGGCAGTTCGGACATGTGGCCAAGCTAGTCGCGAGAACCTCCGCGTTCTACCCATGGCAGACACCCGCCCACATCCGCCATTCCCCCCGCCGCGCGGCACCGCTACCCTCCCCCCATGAGCGACGACTCCTACGTCTTCGAGGGCCCGGCGGACGAACCGCCGCCGCCCGTCCGGGACAACAATCCTCCGCAGACGGTCTCGGAACTGTCGTTCGCCCTCAAGCGCACGCTTGAGGACCGGTTCGGCCATGTCCGGCTCCGGGGCGAGATCTCCAAGGTCAATCACCACGCCTCGGGCCACGTCTATCTGACCCTCAAGGACGACAAGTCGGCCATCGACGGGGTGATCTGGAAGGGCTCGGTGCGCGGCCTCGGCGTCCGGCCCGAGTCCGGCCTCGAGGTCATCGTCACCGGCAAGATCACCTCCTATCCGGCGCGGTCGTCCTACCAGATCGTCATCGAGAGCATGGAGGCGGCCGGGGCCGGCGCGCTTCTGGCCCAGTTGGAGCGGCTCAAGGCGAAACTGGCCAGCGAGGGCCTGTTCGAGCCGGGCCGCAAGAAACCCATTCCGGCCTTCCCCGCCGTGGTCGGCGTCATCACCAGCCCGACCGGCGCGGTGATCCGCGACATCCTGCACCGGATCGCAGAGCGCTGGCCGTGCCGCGTCATCGTCTGGCCCTGCGTCGTCCAGGGCGACGCCGCCGCCGGCCAGGTCGCCGCCGCCATCCGGGGCTTCGACGCCCTGAAGCCGGGCGGCCCGATCCCGCGACCCGATGTGGTCATCGTCGCGCGCGGCGGGGGCTCGGTCGAGGACCTCTGGGCCTTCAATGACGAGGCCCTGGCCCGCACCGTCGCCGCCGCCTCCATCCCGATCATCTCGGCCGTCGGGCATGAGACCGACACCACATTGATCGACTTCGTCTCCGACCGGCGCGCGCCGACGCCGACCGGCGCGGCCGAGATCGCCACCCCGGTGCTGGCCGACCTCCAGTACGCCGTCGCCGATTTCGACCGCCGTCTGGCCCGCGCCGGCGGCCGCATTCTAGAGGACCGCCGCACCCGGCTGCGTGCCGCCGCCCGCGGCCTGCCCGCCCGGCCCGAGGACGTCCTCGCCCTGCCACAGCAGCGCCTCGACCATGCCGGCAGCCGCCTCGCCTCGGGCCTGACCCGGAACGTCGCCCTGCATGAGCGGGGGCTCGTCCGTGTCACCGGCCGCCTGTCCCGCGCCCTGCTGGACCGCGCCATGGAGCGCCGCCGGGACCGGCTGGAGGCCGTGTCGGCCCGTCTCGGCACCGGTCTGGACGCCAATGTGAAGGCCCATGAGCATCGGCTGATGCGCGCCCTCGCCCGCCTGTCGCCCGAGCCCCTGCATCGCCGCCTCGACCAGCGCGCGGCGCGGCTCGAGTCCGTCGGTACCCGGCTCGACGCCCTGCCCCGGCGGATCGAACGCGAGGAGGCCCGCCTCGCCGCCCTGTCCCGGGCCTTGGCCGGCCTCAACCCGAAGACCCCCAAGCCCGGCTTCGCCCGGATCGAGGCCGAGGACGGCGTCATGATCGCCGCCGCTACTGCCCTGCAGGACGGCCAGGCCGTCCGGATCGTCTTCGCCGACGGGTCGCGCGGGGCCCGGATCGACGGCGGCGAGACCCCGCCGCCGTCGCCGAAGCCGCCGGCGTCGCCACCCCGCCCGAAGACGCCGCCCCCCGGTCAGGGCGACCTGTTTTGAGCATCAAAGCCGTGGCGTTGCGCCCACGGCCAAGCTAGCCTGCCTCCATGCCCAAGACCCAGACCGCCAAGGCGACCCTCCACTACGGCGATGGCGAGTTCGCCGTGCTCAAGCCCGGCCGCTTCGTGACCTGTGCCGTCAGCGGCAAATCCATCCCCCTGGAATCCCTGCGCTACTGGTCGGTCAGTCTGCAGGAAGCCTATGCGGGCCCCGGGGAAGCCTTCCAGAGACTGGGCCAGGTCGCGTGATCCTCAACCGCCGGAGCGTCGTTATCGGCTCCGGTGCCCTGCTCGCCGCCGGTTCCGCCCAGGCGCAGGACGACGGCCTGACCCTGGCCGGCCGCTTCGTCCAGGGCGGTCACGCCCTCGGCCGCACCTGGCCCCGCGCCCTGATTTTCGTCGATGGTGAATCCCTGACGGCAGCCTCGGCTGACGGCGTCTTCATCGTCGGCTTCGACCGTGAGGCGGCCGGCACTGTCCAGATCGAGGCCCGGCTCGGCGACCGCACCGCCCGCCGCATCCTCGACATCGCCCCCGGCCAGTTTCCCTCGACCAGCGTCAATGGCCTGCCGCCGTCGACCGTGGAGCCCTCCGACCCCGAACTGCTGGCCCGCATCCAGCGCGAGATCGTGATCAAGACCGAGGGCTTTGCCAGCCGCATCGACGCCGATCATTTCCGCGATGGCTTCGACTGGCCGCTGGAGGGCTTCCGGGTCACCAGCCGCTGGGGCAGCCAGCGCGTCCTCAATGGTACGCCCGCGCGGCCTCACTACGGCATCGATCTGGCGGCACCGCAGGGGACGGTGATCCGGGCCCCCGCCGCCGGACGCGTCACCCTGGCCCAGCCAGGGTTGCATTTCGAGGGCGGCCTGGTCCTGATCGACCACGGCCAGGGGTTGATCACGGCCTATCTTCACCAGTCCCGCATCGACGTCGTCGCAGGCCAGGACCTGAGCCGCGGAGAGCCTGTCGGCCGGGTGGGCATGACCGGCAGGGCCACCGGTCCACATCTCTGCTGGCGCATGAAATGGCGCGACCGCAACCTGGATCCTTCACTGCTGGTGAAAACCTGAGCGTGCGTAAACGGTTATGCTTTTGACTGAACGTTGATCGGTCATGGACGGATAATGATTCGCCCCTTAAATTGACCGCCTTCCCGCCGCTTCCGGCACGGCCCAGTTTTATGTCATCTCTCCAGGCACTCCAGGTTCTGCTGGTCGACGACAACCAGCACATGCGGGCGATCACGTCCGCGGTGCTGCAGTCGGCCGGCGTGCGCAAGGTGCGGGAGGCCGCTGACGGCACCGCCGGACTCGAGATCCTGCGCGAGCATCCGATCGACCTCGCCATCGTCGACTTCAACATGTTCCCGCTGGACGGCGTCGAATTCACCCGACTGGTCCGCAACAGTCCGGACACGGCCAATCCCTATCTGCCGATCATCATGATGACCGGCCATTCGGAAAAGAGCCGCGTCTATGAGGCGCGCGACGCGGGGGTGACGGAGTTCGTGGTCAAGCCGATCACGGCCAAGGCCATCCTCGACCGCATCCAGGCGGTGATCTTCCGCCCCCGTCCGTTCGTGAAGACCGACGGCTATTTCGGGCCAGACCGCCGACGGTCCAACACCTCGAACTACAAGGGGCCGATGCGCCGCGCCGCGGATCAGGCCAGCGACGACTCCAGCGCGGCATAGACCCGGTCGGGCCAGCGTTTGTGGACCCAGAACCAGTCCACCGGGCTCTCGCGCACCCGGTCCTCGACAAAGAGGGTGATCGCCTGGACGCCGCGCGCGATGTCCCCCTGCCGATCGCCGGTCTGTTCCAGTTCGATCGGCTCATAGACGGTCAGCCGGAACCGCACGCCCGGCAACCGCACCACCGACATCGGCTGCAGCACCGTGCCGAACCGCAGCGCCAGACGGCTGGGGCCGGGGGCGGCGTTCACGGGCTGACCGAAGAAGGTCACCTCGGGACCTTCCGAGAATTTCTGGTCATTCATCAGGGCCACGGACTCGCCGCGCGCCATGCCGGCCAGCAACTCCCGCGCCCCGTCGCCGCCCTTGGGCGCGAACAGCTTCACCCCGTAGCGGGCCCGCGCCGCGATGATCTGGGCGTCGACATAGGGATTGTTGGCCGCGCGATAGGTGATCTGGCACGGCACGCCCGAGCCCGTGATGGTCGCCGCCAGCGTCTCGATATTGGCGAAATGGCCGCCCACGAAAACCACCGGCTTTCCCGAGTCCCGGATGGCATGCAGCCGCTCCAGGCCGACCACCTCGATCCGGCCCTGTTTGACCAGAATGTCCATCACCGCCGTCTCGGCGAAGGCGCGGCCGGTCTGTTCCCACTGCGCCAGCGCCAGCGCCTCGCGCGCGTCTTCCGGCATATCGGGGAAGGCGATGCGCAGGTTGCGCATCACCGTGCGCTGCGTCCCCGTCTTCGGCCCCAACGTCCGCAGCAGCCAGCCGCCGAGCGCCGAGGCCCGCTCGACGCCGAGCAGCCGCATGAAGCCGATGAAGCCCGCGAAGGCGAGCGACTCCAGGCGCCAGGTCAGGTCCTGGCGAAAACTGACGCCCTCACCACGCAATGGTGATCCCGCCGTCCACGACCAGCGTCTGGCCGGTCATATAAGCCGAGGCGGGTGCCGCCAGATAAACCGCGGCCCCCGCGATCTCGTCCGGCTGGCCGATCCGCTTCAGCGGCGCGGGGTCGGTGACCTGCTTCAGCAGCTCGGGATTCTCCCACAGGTATTTGGCGAAGTCGGTCTGCACCAGGCCCGGCGCGATGGTGTTGACCCGCACGTTGGACGGTCCCCACTCCACCGCCAGGTTGCGCGCCAGCTGCATGTCCGCCGCCTTGGAGATGTTGTAGGCGCCGATCAGGGCGTTGCCTCGCAGCCCGCCGATCGACGAGACGATGATCACCGACCCGTCCTTCCGCTCCAGCATCTGCGGCGCGACCATCTGGATCAGCCAGTGGTTGGACACGACGTTGTTCTGCAGGATCTTGCCGAACTGGTCGTCGCTGATCCCAGCCATCGGCCCCGCATAGGGATTGGTCGCGGCATTGCAGACCAGGATGTCGATCCTGCCGAAAGCCGCATTGGTCTCGTCGACCAGCCGCTGCAGCTCTTCCTTCGAGGCAATGTTCGCCGGGATGGCAATGGCCCGGCCCTCGCCGTGCCTGGCATTGATCGCCTGGGCGACCTCATCGCAAGGGCCCGGCTTGCGCGAGCTGATCACCACCCGGGCGCCGTGTTCGGCCATCCGTTCGGCGATCGCCTTGCCGATCCCCTTGGACGAGCCGGTGATGACAGCGACCTTGCCGCTCAGATCGAACAATTCCATCGTTAACCTCGAAGAAGTGGGGAGAATCCGTGCACGAACGCTATGCGTTTCGCTTTGATACCCCGATACTCGGGCGATTCCATCCGGGAAGACGGACCATCCGTTTCCAATGCGCGCACTCACCCAGGCCTTCCTGTTCTTCGGCTACCTTTTCCTGGCCCTGACGGTCGGCGCCTTCGTGTGGCGCGCGGGCCTCGGCGCCGGTGCGGGCGCGGCGGGGGCCATCGCCACCATGGGCCTGATGGTCGCCGTCCACGTCGGCATCACAGGCCGCGCCGACAAGTCCGCCCTGCGCAATGAAATCGAACAGGTCCGCGAGGCGCACCGCCTGCTGGCCGACGCCATGGAGTCGACCCAGGGGGCCCTGACCGAACTGGCCCAGGCCATCGAATCCGGGGCCGTCACCTCCACCGAAGCCCTCTCGGGCGAGGTCCGCATGCTGGAGACACTGATCCAGCAGATGAGCGAGACGCTCGAACAGCGCGCGGCCCAGCCGGCGCCGACCAATCCCTATGAGGCCCGCCACCGCGAACAGTCCAACGTCCTGCTGGCCAATATCCACGAGGCCCTGGCCGAGAACCGGGTCGACCTCTACCTCCAGCCGGTCGTCTCCCTGCCCCAGCGCCGGACCATCTTCTACGAAAGCTTCACCCGCCTGCGCGCGGCCGACGACCGGGTCATGATGCCGGCGGAATACCTGTCCGTCGCCGAGGGCGAGGGTCTGGTCCCCGCCATCGACAACCTGCTGCTGTTCCGCTGCGCCCAGATCGTTCGGCGTCTGGCGCGTCAGGACCGCAAGGTCGGCGTCTTCTGCAACGTCGCCCTGTCCTCGCTCGGCGACGAGACCTTCTTCCCGCAATTCCTCGAATTCCTCTCCGAGAACCGCGACCTCAACCAGGCCCTGATCTTCGAACTGGGCCAGGCAACCTTCGACGCCCGCGGCGCGGTCGAGGCCCGCAACATGGCCAAGCTGGCCGACCTCGGCTTCCGCTTCTCGATCGACAAGGTCCAGACCCTCGACCTCGACTTCGCCGACCTGCAGCGGTCAGACGTGAAGTTCATGAAGGTGGCGGCCGACCTGCTGATCGAACAGCTGCTCGACCTCGACGGTGCCTCGGCCCTGCCCAGTCTGCGCGACATCTCCGCCGCCGACTTCGCCGGCCTGACCCGCCGCTACGGCATCGAGCTGATTGCCGAGAAATGCGAGAGCGAACGCCAGATCGTCGACATCCTCGAGCTCGACGTCGCCATGGGCCAGGGCCACCTGTTCGGCGAGCCCCGCGCCATCAAGGAAGCCGTCCTGGCCGAGACCGACCCGCCCGCGGACTTCATCCGCTCGACCCTGCGCAGCGCGGACCACCGGCGGCGGATGGGTTAGGGGCGAGCCCTTACCAGCGCCGCCCGTCCTCCCGCCAGTAGACCCGCTCCCGCCCGTACCGTCCGTCGCGGTTATACCCGCCGAAGCCATAGCCGCAGGGATCCTCTTCCTCGGAGAGCTCCCGCCCTATCAAGGCTCCCGCCAGCGCGCCGATGGCGGCCCCTTCCTCGCGGTTGTCACGCCCGGCGACGGCCGCCCCGACGGCCGCGCCCAGGGCGGCACCCGCGCCGGTCGCATACTGCCGGTTCCGCTCATAGTCGCGCTCGCAGGCCGAGGCGTAGCCGTCACCCATGGTCGCGCACCCTGACAGCACCAGCCCGCAAGCCACCACCGTCGTCATCGTCAGAATGGACCGCATACCGTCTCTCCCTTGGAATCCCGGAGATCGAACGCCGGGCGGGAAGCGGCGTTCCGGCGCGCGCCGCCTTCACCCCTGCGGCCGAACCCGCTATCAGCCCCGCATGACCCTCCCCCACGCCCTCTCCGGCCTGTCCGACATCGCCGCCGACTATGACCTGTTGCTCTGCGACGTCTGGGGCGTGATCCACAACGGGCGCGAAAGCTGGCCCGGGGCCTGCGAGGCCCTGAGCCGGTTCAACCGCGACCATGGCCACGTCGTGCTGATCTCCAACTCGCCGCGCCCGGCGCCAGGCGTGGTGGTCCAGCTCGACGCCCTGGACGTGCCGCGCGACAGCTGGCGCGCCGTCGTCACCTCGGGCGACGCCACTCGCCACGAACTCGCCAAACGCGCGCCCGGCCCGGCCTGGATCATCGGTCCGGACCGCGACTGGCCCCTCTATGACGGTCTCGGCCTGCAGGTCGCGGACGGTGCCGCCGACGCGGCCTTCATCTCGGTCACCGGCCCGGTCGATGACGAGACCGAAACGCCCGAGGACTATCGCGAACGCCTGTCCGCCGGCGTGGCGCGCGGGCTCGAACTGATCTGCGCCAACCCGGACCGGGTGGTCCAGCGCGGCGACCGGCTGATCTACTGCGGCGGTTCGCTGGCCGACCTGTACGAAAGCCTCGGTGGTCGGGTCACCATGGCCGGCAAGCCCTTCGATCCGATCTATGGTCTGGCGCTGGCCGAGGGCGAGCGGCTGCTCGGACGGCCGGTCGATCGCTCGCGCGTCCTGTGCATCGGCGACGGGGTGGTCACCGATGTGCTCGGTGCCAACAAACAGGCGCTGGACTGCCTGTTCATCGCCCAGGGCATCCACGGAGACGCCGCGCGCGGCCCCGACGGCCGCCTCGATCCGGCCCGCGCCGCCGACCTGTTGAAGGCCGAGACGACGTACGCCCGCTACGCCGCGCTCGATCTGGCGTGGTGACCACGGCCATTTTTGCTTCGGGCCGCGTCGGCCTGAATCCAAAAAATGGCCCACTCAGAGGCAAATCGCGCTAAGGCCGGGCCATGACCGAACTTGTCACCAAACACCCCTCCGGCGGCTACATCCTCGAGGAACTCCACGTCGGCATGACGGCGGAGACCAACATCCTCGTCACCGAGCAGCGCATCCAGCAGTTCGCCGATGCCTCGGATGACTACAATCCGGTGCATATGGACGAGGCCTTCGCCTCGAAGACCGCCTATCGCGGCCGCATCGCCCACGGCCTGCTCTCGGCCTCGTTCGGCTCGGCCGTGGTTGGCACCATCCTGCCCGGCGCCGGGGCGATCTACCTGTCCCAGACCCTCGGCTTCCACCTGCCCGTCCGCATCGGCGACGAGGTTCTGGTCCGGGTCAGCGTCAAATCGGTGGACCCCGAAAGCGCTCGTGTCGAACTGGACTGCGAGGGCTTCGTCCAGGGCAAGCTGATCATGGACGGCGTCGCCCTGGTCCGCGTCCCCCGCCGCCGGCGCCCCGCGAAAGACTGACCGGGTCGTGATCGTCACCGCCTGGCGCGACCTGCCCGACCGGCTGCGCGGTGCCGCCGTCGCCATCGGTGCCTTTGACGGCGTGCATCGCGGCCATCAGGCGGTCATCGCCCAGGCCCGCGCCGCCGCCGACCGCCTCGGCGTTCCACTGGCCGTCGTCAGTTTCGATCCCCACCCCCGCCGGTGGTTCCAGCCCGACGCAGCGCCCTTCCGTCTGATGACGCCGGCCCAGATGGCACGCGCCATGGCCCCGCTCGGCGTCGACCGACTTCATCTCCTTCCCTTTGACGCCACCATGGCCGCCATGACCGACGAAGCCTTCGTCGAACAGGTCCTGGTGGACGGCCTCGGCATCCGTCATGCCGCCGTCGGTTTCGACTTCTCCTACGGCAAGGGCCGCACCGGCTCGGCCGAGGGGCTGCGCCGCCAGGGCGAGGCGCTGGGCTTCGGCGTCACTGTGGTCGACCGCATCGATGACGGTGACGGACTGAAGCTTTCCTCCTCCGGCGTCCGCGAGGCGCTCAAGGCCGGCGACATGCCCCGCGCCGCCGCCATCCTCGGCCGGCCGTTCGCCATCGAGGGCGAGGTCATCCACGGCGACAAGCGCGGGCGCACCATCGGCGTCCCGACCGCCAATGTGTCGATGGCCGACTATATGCGGCCCGCCTATGGCGTCTATGCGACCCGCACCCACCTGCCGGATGGCCGCGTGATCGACGGCGTCGCCAATCTGGGCGTCCGTCCCATGTTCGAGATCGACCAGCCGCTGCTCGAAGTCTGGCTGCTGGATTTCGACTGCGATCTGTACGGCCAGACGATCGAGACCGAACTGGTCGCCTACCTCCGCGGCGAGATGGCCTTCGACGGGCTCGACGCGCTCAAGGTTCAGATCGGTCGCGACGCGGACGCCGCCCGTGAGGCCCTCGTCGCGCCATAACCGCGGTTCGTCGCAACCTGTCTTGCCACGCTGGAACTGACCTCAAACATGCCCCCGTCACAGAACGGGGGATGAAATGATCGAGCCGCCTGAAACGCCGCACCACGTCGCGGAGCACCACCGCACCGCTATCAAATGGTTCGACGTCGCCATGGGTGTGGCGGTTCTGATTGTCTCGTTCGGCTCGCTCTATGTGTCCCTGCACACCGGCCATACGATGGAGGCCCTGGTCGAGCAGAACCAGCGGCTCGTCCGCGCCCAGTCGATGCCGATCCTGCAGTACACCCACGGAAACGACGCTGAGGGCCGGCGGGTGCTGGGCTTTGCAGTCACGAACGTCGGTGCCGGGCCCGCGCGCATCGTCTGGGCGCAAGTCACGCACAACGGGCGGGTTTTCAAAAACTGGACCAGATTCGCCATGTCAGCCGGACCAGACGTGACCGACTGGCGCCTGTCGAGTTCGCCCCTGGCCCCTGCGGTTCTCTCTGCCGGCGAAGAACGGACGGTCCTGCAATGGCCTCGCGAAGGCGACGCCGCCCAGTTGCGCGCCTGGGACACGGTCCAGCAATCGCGCTTCAGCGCCGTGGCCACGGCCTGCTACTGCTCGGTCTTCGACGAATGCTGGACCTCGCACATGAACGGGGACGTGCCGCAGCCGGTCGAGTCCTGTGAAAATCCGCGCGCCGTCTCCGACTCGCGAAAGGGCGGCCACTAGGGCCCAATCCAGCCTTGCGATGACCGGGCGCGCCAGGGATCAGCTGATCGCCGCCATCAGCTGCTCGGTCAGCGACGGCCGCCCCGCAACCAGCACGTCGGAGACCTTCCACATCGGCCCCTCCTTCACCAGTTTCAGCGTCTGCCGCTTCGTCTCGCCGGCATTGGTGAACACCACCGCCGCCTCGGCGGCCTGCGGGCCCGCCTGCGTCACCGCGACGGAATCGAGCGTGAAGCCCTCGCTGTCCTGACAATCGCAGATCGGATCATAGTTCAGCGTCGGAACCTCGCCCGCCGCCTTGGCGAAATCCGCGCCGATCATGGCGTTCAGCATCCGGTCGTAGATCGGATCCTGCCCCGGCCGCAGCGGCTCTCCCTTGCTGGCCCCCGGCGTGGCGTGAACGGCGTAGAGGGCCCGCACGAATTCCTCCGGCCCGACCCGCGCGGCCTCATAGATGGCGGGGCGGCCCGGCGGCAGGGCGGCGGGCGCATCCGCCGGCTCGACGGCTTCATCGGCCGACGGCGAACAGGCGGCGAGGCCGACGACAATGGCGACGGCGATCAGGACATGACGCATCGGAACCCTCCCATGAGCCCCTGACTATCCCGCCGCCGACCGCGACTGGCAATCCCGGCTGGCGTCCGCCCCTCCCCGTCTGCTAGACCGTGCGCACCATGACCGTCCGCGTGTTTCGCCCGATTTCGATTAGCCGCCCGGCGTAGCGCCGCAGGGCTCTGGCCCCGTGCACGCCGGGATCGATACCGACGCGAACGATCACACATCGACGAAACGAGACTTCATGGCTGACGCCAGCGACACCCCCACCGGCCGCGACTATCGCGAAACCGTCTTCCTGCCCGAGACGCCCTTCCCCATGCGCGGCGGCCTGCCGCAAAAGGAACCGGCGATCATTGAGCAGTGGGGCGACCTCTATGCCGCCCTGCGCCAGCAGCGTCAGGCCGAGGGCGCGCCCCTCTATGTCCTGCATGACGGCCCGCCCTACGCCAACGGCGACATCCACATCGGCCACGCCCTGAACAAGACGCTGAAGGACTTCGTGGTCCGCAGCCGCTTCCTGCTCGGCAATGACGTCGACTACGTCCCCGGCTGGGACTGCCACGGCCTGCCGATCGAGTGGAAGATCGAGGAACGCTACCGCAGCCAGGGCAAGCGCAAGGACGAGGTTTCCAAGGCCGAGTTCCGCCAGGCCTGCCGCGAATACGCGACCGGCTGGATCAACGTGCAGCGCGAACAGTTCAAGCGGCTGGGCGTCCTCGGCGACTGGGACAACCGCTACGCCACGATGGATTTCGGCACCGAAGCCGCCATCGTCGGCGAGTTCCACAAGTTCAAGAACTCGGGCCAGCTCTATCGCGGCTCCAAGCCCGTCATGTGGTCGCCGGTCGAGCGCACCGCCCTGGCCGACGCCGAGATCGAATACCACGACCACGTCAGCCCGACGGTCTGGGTCAAATTCCCCGTCACCGGTGCGACCGACAGCCATCCGGACGACCTGCTGGCCTTCCGCCACGCCAACCCGTCGATCGTCATCTGGACCACCACGCCCTGGACCATCCCGGCCAACCGCGCGATCAGCTACGGCCCCGAGATCGCCTATGGCCTCTATGAGGTCACGGCCATGGAGACCGGGCTCGAGTTCGAGCCCTGGGCCAGGCCGGGCGACCGGCTGATCGTCGCCGACAAACTGGCCGAGGATGTCTTCAAGGCCGCGAAAATCGCCACCTGGACCCGCCTCGACGACCTGAACCCGTCCGGTCTGGAGTGCGCCCACCCGCTGGCGGCCCTCGCCCCCGGCTACGGCTTCTCCGTGCCCCTGCTGGCCGGCGATCACGTCACCGACGACGCGGGCACCGGCTTCGTCCACACGGCTCCGGGCCACGGGGCCGACGACTTCGAGGTCTGGAAGGCCCACGGCCATCACGAGGTCCCGGACACCGTCGATCCCGACGGCGCCTACTACGACCACGTCCCCCTGTTCGCCGGCCTCAAGGTGCTGGAGACCGAGGGCAAGAAGACCGGCAAATTCGGACCCGCCAACGGCGCGGTGATGGAAAAGCTGATTGAGGCCGGCAACCTGCTCGCGCGCGGCCGGCTGGAGCATTCCTACCCCCACAGCTGGCGCTCCAAGGCACCGATCATCTTCCGCAATACGCCGCAGTGGTTCATCCGCATGGACACGCCGCTGGCGGACGACGGCACCCTGCGCGAGCGGGCGCTGGACGCCATCGACAAGACCGACTTCCACCCGGAGGCCGGCCGCAACCGCATCCGCTCCATGGTCGAGGGCCGCCCTGACTGGCTGATCAGCCGCCAGCGCGCCTGGGGCACGCCGCTTGCCATGTTCGTCGACAAACAGACCGGCCAGCCACTGGTCGACGCCGAGGTCGACGCCCGCATCACCGCCGCGGTGGCCGAGGGCGGTGCCGACGCCTGGTTCACCCGTCCCGACGCCGACTTCCTCGGCGCCCACGACCCGGCCCGCTACGAGAAGATCGAGGACATCCTCGACGTCTGGTTCGACTCCGGCTGCACCCATGCCTTCACGCTCGAAACGCGCGACCCGGCCCATGGCTACACCGGCGACCGCCCCTCGCACTGGCCGGCGGACCTCTATCTCGAAGGCTCGGACCAGCATCGCGGCTGGTTCCAGTCCAACCTGCTCGAAGGCTGCGGCACCCGCGGCCGCGCCCCCTATGACGCCGTCCTGACCCATGGCTTCACCCAGGACGAGAACGGGGAGAAGATGTCCAAGTCGAAGGGGAACACGACCGACCCCGCGACCATCATCAAGGAATCCGGTGCCGACATCCTGCGCCTGTGGGTCTCGCTGGTCGACTACGCCGAGGACCAGCGGATCGGGAAACAGATCCTGCAGACCACGGTCGACGCCTATCGCAAGCTGCGCAACACCGTCCGCTATCTGCTCGGTGCCCTGGTCGGCTTCGACGAGGCCGAACGCCTGCCGCTCGACCAGATGCCGCCGCTCGAGAAATTCATCCTGCACCGCCTGTGGGAGCTCGATCGCGACGTCCGCAAGGCCTACGCCGAATACCGCTTCCAGGACGTCGTCCGCCCGGTGCTGGAGTTCTGCTCCAACGACCTGTCGGCGCTCTATTTCGACATCCGCAAGGACAGCCTCTACTGCGACCGCCCCGACGCCATCCGCCGCCGCGCGGCCCGCACGGTGATGCATGAGGTCTTCATGCGCCTCACCGCCTGGCTGGCACCCCTGACGCCCTTCACCATGGAAGAGGCCTGGGGCACGCGGTATCCGGACGCCGGCTCGAACTGCGCCCGGGTGATCCCGGAGACGCCGGCCGAGTGGCGGAATGCGGATGAGGCCCAACGCTGGGCAAACGTCCAGGCCGTTCTGGAAGTCGTCAATGAATCACTCGAAGCCGCGCGCCGCGACAAGGCGATCGGCGGCGCGCTCGACGCCTGGCCTATCGTGACCGGCCCCGCCGCGGCCTTCGCGCCGTTCGAAGGGCTCGACTCCGCCGAGGTGTTCCGGACGTCCGGCGCTGAACTGATCACCGGCGGAGACGCGGTGACGGTCGAGGTTCGCCTGGCCGACCACCCCAAATGCGCCCGCTCATGGCGGCGTGTGCCAGACGTCGGCTCCGACCCCGCCTATCCCGAGCTCAGTGCCCGCGATGCGGACGCCGTGCGTTGGTGGGACGCCCAACACGGGTGACAGCCCGCCCGCTCCGGCAACACCGGAACGGGCGGACATTTCGTCAGATCAGGACGGTTGGAGGGCGGCGCGTTCACGCAGCGCCACGGCCCGTTGCTCCAGCCGGTCGGCCCGGCTCGCCAGGCGCGGCGAAAGGGCCTGAAGTTCGGCGTCCGTAACCGTCTCGCCGCGCTCCTGCGCCCGCTGGATCTGCGTCGCCCGATAGGCGGGATCGCGCAGACGGACCGATTCTTCGCGCATCTGCCGCGCGCCGGCGACCATCTGGTCCGCGCCCTGGGCCATATGCACCCGGGCGTTGGCGACTTCGCGGGCGGCGTATTCGCGGGCCGCCCCGGCCTGCGCCCGGGCGTCTGCGGCCGCGGCGACAGCAGCCCGCGCACGAGCCCGGGCCTCGGGCACCGCAGCGGCGCGAGGCCGCGCCTGGGCCCGGGCTTCAACCGCCACGCGGCGTGCCTCCGCCGCATGGATCCGGGCCTCGACCGCCGCCTGGCGCGCCTCGACGACAGCCTGACGCTCCTGCTCGGTCATCGGACGGCTGTTGCTGTGAACCCAGCCGGCGCGCGGCGCACGGGCCGGCGGAGCCGGGGGTGCGGGCGGCGCAGGCGGAGCTGGCATCACAGCGTAGGGCGCTGGCGGCGCAGGCGGTGCGGGCGGCAGGGGCGGAAGCGGGGGCGGCGGCGGCGGTGCCCAGGCGTCCTGACCGGCGTACCAGTCGCCGTCCGAGGCGACCGGTGCCACGGCGTCGGCCGCTGCAACGGCTTCGACCGGATCGACCGCATCCGCCGCCGGAGCAGCCGGAGCCACGACCTCGACCGCATCGACGGCGTCGACCGGGTCAGGCTCCGCCATCGGTGCGAGGGGGGCCTGCGACGCGGCCTGACTGCGGGGCGTCAGTTCGAGCGCGGCGATCGGGGTCGCGATACCGATCAGGGCGCCGACGGTCAGGGCCATGGCCAGCGGACGGCGGCGGAGCGGGGCTGAGGTCTTCATGATGCAGGTGATCCTTCGGGTCAGGGTTTCGGCGGGACCCGCCATCCCGAGGGCGGCGGGCGGGGTGAAGTCGGAAGCGAGATCGACGAGGGCGCGGGCATAGGTCCGCCGGTCGACCTCGCCGACGGCGACCGCATCGGCGGCCTCCTCGCTGCGGGCCGACAGGGCGGCGTGGAGCATCCAGACCAGCGGGTTGAACCAGAACAGGCCGAGCGCCACCCGCGACAGGATCAGGAAGATCCAGTCGCCGCGCTGCAGATGGGCGAGTTCGTGGGCGAGGATGGCGCGGGCGGTTTCCGGCCGGGCGAGCTGATCCTGTCCGATCAGGACCACGCCCGGCGGGACGCCCCAGCTCAGCGGCGCGCTGATCGCGTTGGACGCCACCAGCCGCGGACGTCGGGCCGTCGGGAGGCGGTCCAGTGGGGCGGTCCAGGCGGCGGCCTTCACGCTCTGACCACCCCGGGTCCAGCGGCTCAGGGTCCAGACCCCGAGCGCGAACCGGCCCAGTACCAGAGCAGCGCCGATGGCCCAGGCCCACAGGGCAAGATCTCCGACCGACGGCCAGAGGATCGACCCGGACAGGGCCACGCCCTCGACCGGCTCGACCGCCCCGGCCCAGACCACGGGCGAAGCGACCAGGTCCCCGGCGGCCTCGACCGCCGGCAGCAAGGCCAGGGGCAGGCCGGGCGCGATCGTCATGACGAGCGGCAGGGCGATGAGGAGACAGACCGTGGCCCGCAGGACGTCGACCCGGTCTGCCGCCGGTCGAAACCGCAGCACAGCCGAAAGCGTCAGGCCGGCGCCCGCGATCAAGCCGGACTTGAGCAGCAGTTCGAGGATCAGGCTGACGCTCACGCCCCCCGCTCCCGCGCCCGTTCAATGGCCCGCTCCAGCGCCTCGATCTCTTCGGGCTTCAACTTCTGGGTCAGGCCAAGCAGCGCCGTGGCGGCAGAGACCGCGGAGCCGGCGAAGAAGGTATCGACCGTCCGCCGCAGGGCCCCGGCCGCCAGCGCCTGCGGGCGCTGCATCGGGCGATAGACGAAGCCGTCCTCGGCTGAGCGGCGGCCAACCAGTTCCTTCGCCTCGAGCCGCGAAAGGAGCGTGCGGACGGCGGAATCACTGAGATCGCCGCTCATGGCCACCCGGACCGCGCCCGTGGTGGCCTCCTCCAGGCGGCACAGGACCTCAAAGGCCTCTCGCTCACGCCTTGGCAGGGATTCAATCACGGCAGCTCCTCGGGTGATCGCTACATTTGTCGCGCTACGTTTGTAGCGGAACGAGGCAGGATTGAGGCATCAGGGTGAACTCGCGGTAAGGCCAGATCGGCCCGGCTCAGGCCAGACAGCAAAAAGCCCCGCCGGCGGATGCCTGGCGGGGCTTTTGGATACTCTGTGCAGCAGCAGGAATTGAACCTGCGACCTTGAGCCGAGCCGTATACGGCGAGGCGAACGACCTGCTCCTTCGGCGCGCGCCACGACACCAGACATGCAAAAGCCCGCCGGACGGATCCAGGCGGGCTTCTGAAAGTTTGGGTGCGGGAGCAGGATTTGAACCTGCGACCTTCAGGTTATGAGCCTGACGAGCTACCGGGCTGCTCCATCCCGCGGCAAACGGTAGTGTAGAGGAAGAGCGTTCGAGAGATGGGCGACGGCCCATAATACAATCTTCTATCCGTCTGGTAGACCCGGCGGCGACCTACTCTCCCGCGCCTTGAGACGAAGTACCATCGGCTCTGGAGGCCTTAACGACCGAGTTCGGAATGGGATCGGGTGGGGAACCTCCGACATAGCCACCGGGTCAACCAGGCGGATAGACGATTGTGAGAAGACATTGTCGTATTCGAAAATCGAATGAGTTTTGCTGAGAAACGATCAAGCCGATCGGATTATTAGTACCAGTAAGCTTCATGGGTCGCCCCACTTCCACACCTGGCCTATCAACGTGGTAGTCTTCCACGATCCTCAGCGAAGCCTTGTTTTGAGGTTAGTTTCCCGCTTAGATGCTTTCAGCGGTTATCTATTCCATACATAGCTACCCTGCTGCACAACTGGCGTCATGACAGGTCCACCAGAGGTATGTCCATCCCGGTCCTCTCGTACTAGGGACAGATCCTCTCAAGCTTCGAACACCCACGGCAGATAGGGACCAAACTGTCTCACGACGTTCTGAACCCAGCTCACGTACCACTTTAAATGGCGAACAGCCATACCCTTGGGACCTGCTCCAGCCCCAGGATGTGATGAGCCGACATCGAGGTGCCAAACTTTGCCGTCGATATGGACTCTTGGGCAAAATCAGCCTGTTATCCCTAGAGTACCTTTTATCCGTTGAGCGATGGCCCTTCCACGCGGGACCACCGGATCACTATGGCCGACTTTCGTCTCTGCTCGACTTGTCAGTCTCGCAGTCAGGCGGGCTTATGCCATTGCACTCGACGACCGATTTCCGACCGGTCTGAGCCCACCATCGCGCGCCTCCGTTACACTTTAGGAGGCGACCGCCCCAGTCAAACTACCCACCACGCCATGTCCCGGGACCGGATAACGGCCCTCGGTTAGACGTCAACGACAGTAAGGGTGGTATTTCAAGGATGACTCCACCAGAGCTGGCGCCCCGGTTTCATAGTCTCCCACCTATCCTACACATACGGTCGCTAACGCCAAGGCGAAGCTATAGTAAAGGTTCATAGGGTCTTTCCGTCTGACCGCGGGAACCCCGCATCTTCACGGGGAATTCAATTTCACTGAGCCTGTGCTGGAGACAGTGGGGAAGTCGTTACGCCATTCGTGCAGGTCGGAACTTACCCGACAAGGAATTTCGCTACCTTAGGACCGTTATAGTTACGGCCGCCGTTTACCTGGGCTTCAGTTCGTCGCTTTCACAACTCCCTTTAACCTTCAGGCACCGGGCAGGCGTCAGACCCTATACGTCGCATTGCTGCTTCGCAGAGCCCTGTGTTTTTGCTAAACAGTCGCTACCCCCTGGCTTGTGCCACTCAGTCTAGCTTGCGCTAGGTGAGTCACGCTTATTCCGAAGTTACGCGTGCAATTTGCCGAGTTCCTTCAGCACAGTTCTCTCAAGCGCCTTGGTATGCTCTACCTGACCACCTGTGTCGGTTTCGGGTACGGTCTCTGCTAGAGTTATTTCCAGGGACAACTTCGCTGCCGGGACAATCCAATAAGCCCCGACAACTTACGCCATCCGTCACTTCTAGCTGGTGCAGGAATATTTACCTGCTTCCCATCGACTACGCTTTTCAGCCTCGCCTTAGGGGCCGACTAACCCTGCGCAGATTAGCTTTACGCAGGAACCCTTGGTCTTTCGGCGACAGTGTTTCTCACACTGTTTATCGTTACTCATGTCAGCATTCTCACTTCCGATACCTCCAGCCAGGCTCACGCCTGACCTTCACCGGCTTACGGAACGCTCCGCTACCGCTTGCAGTAAACTGCAAACCCATACCTTCGGCGACTGGCTTGAGCCCCGTTACATTTTCCGCGCAGGATCGCTTGATCAGTGAGCTGTTACGCTTTCTTTAAAGGATGGCTGCTTCTAAGCCAACCTCCTGATTGTCAAAGCAATCCCACATCGTTTCCCACTTAGCCAGTACTTGGGGGCCTTAGATGATGGTTAGGGTTGTTTCCCTTTTCACGACGGACGTTAGCACCCGCCGTGTGTCTGCCCGATAGTTCTCCTGGGTATTCGGAGTTTGGTTAGTATTGGTACCACTCGCGCAGCCCGCAACCATCCAGTGCTCTACCCCCCAGGGAATTCGTCGGACGCTCTACCTAAATAGATTTCGCGGAGAACCAGCTATGTCTAGGTTTGATTGGCCTTTCACCCCTATCCACAAGTCATCCCAGAATTTTTCAACATTCACGGGTTCGGACCTCCAGTTGGTGTTACCCAACCTTCATCCTGCTCATGGATAGATCACCTAGTTTCGGGTCGTCATACGTCGAACTTAGCGCCCTATTCAGACTCGCTTTCGCTGCGCCTACACCTAACGGCTTAAGCTTGCTCGACACATGAAGTCGCTGACCCATTATACAAAAGGTACGCCGTCACCCCGCATGGGGGCTCCGACTGCTTGTAGGCTTCCGATTTCAGGATCTGTTTCACTCCCCTCGTTGGGGTGCTTTTCACCTTTCCCTCACGGTACTTGTTCACTATCGGTCGTAGAGGAGTACTTAGGCTTGGAGGGTGGTCCCCCCATGTTCAGACAGGATTTCACGTGTCCCGCCCTACTCGAGTCTCTTGCTGTTTGACGTCTACGGGGCTGTCACCCGCTATGGCCGACCTTTCCAGGTCGTTCGACTTTATTTCACAAGAGCACTGGCCTGGTCCCGGTTCGCTCGCCACTACTACGGGAGTCTCGGTTGATGTCCTTTCCTCCGGGTACTGAGATGTTTCAGTTCCCCGGGTTCGCTTAATGAACCCTATGTATTCAGGTCATTATACCTTTAAGCAATCAACCAACCCGCACCCAGTCCGAAGACTGGGCATGAGTTGGCAGACCACAAAGGTGGGTTTCCCCATTCGGAAATAACCGGATCAAAGGGTGCTAGCGCCTCCCCGGTTCTTATCGCAGCTTGCCACGTCCTTCATCGCCTCTCTACGC